>JAKBAX010000500.1 GCA_021808785.1 Actinomycetes bacterium
CTGGCGAAGCTGTCCGGCACTCGTAGCTCAACGGATAGAGCATCTGACTACGGATCAGAAGGTTGTGGGTTCGAATCCCGCCGAGTGCACTGCGAAAGTGCTGGTCAGCGTGGCTTTTTGTATCTGCTCGCTCAGGCCGGACACGGAAGTTGCAACACTTCTGTAACGGAGGAAGTCGTGAGGCGAGCAGGCCGGGTCGTGCATCTGGAGGCCGAACGCACCCGACGACTCTCGGAGTCGATTGAACGAGACCTCCGTCGCGCCGGCGGGGCCGGTCTGGTCGTGGACGAGGACCAGATCGATGACGTCGGCCGGTGGAGGCGTGCGGCAATCATGGCCGCCCACCGGCGGCACCACAGGGCTCGGACCTACCGCTGGTGTGGGCAGTGGCATTTGTCCGTAGACGTGCCGGTCGGGGCTGCCGAGCAGCGCACCGCAGCCGAGCTGGTGGTCGGCCTCATCTTCGGGGCGCGCACCGCGCCTCGATCCGGTCGTCACTGAGCTTTGTCGAAGATCAACGCAGCTACCCGATTGGCGGCGTCCCGGTCGAGCCGCTCGACCCGGTGCTGGTAGACGTTCTGGGTAATCACGGTGCTGGCGTGGCCGAGACGCCCGGCCACCACCTTGACGTCCACCCCGGCTTGGAGCATGGCTGTGGCGTAGGAATGGCGCAGGTCGTGTAGACGGATTTGGGGGAGGCCGACGCGGTGAGCGGCCCTCGTGAAGCCCTTGGTCACGTACTCGGGGATGAGCGCCCGACCGACCTCGTCGGCGAATACATAGCCTTCGGCGTGCCAGAAGCCAGGGGCACACGCGACCTCTTCGGAGCGCTGACGGCGCCGATGATCGGCGAGGACGTCGATGGTCACTTCGTCGAGACTTAGGGCGCGCTCGCCGGCGCTGGTCTTGGGGCCGGTCTCCGTCGCCACGCCATGAACCATGACTCGTGCCCGGCGGACCGTGATCAACCCTTCGTCGATGTCGACGTCGTCCCAGCGCAAGCCGCACAGTTCTCCGCGGCGCATGCCGGTGGTTGCTGCCAGCACCCACAAGGCGTAGAGGCGGTCGTCGATCATCGCCTCGAGGAACTGGCCGAGCTGCTCGGGAGTCCAGATCGCAGTCTCTGCCGCGGGGGTCGCCCGAGGCAGATCATCCCTAGCTCCCTCGGCGGGGTTGCGGGCGAGGACACCGGAACGGACTGCGTGGGCCAGCGCCATCGATAACACCCGGTGGGTAAGCGCGATCGTCCGGGCGGAGCGCAATTTTCCACCCCGCCCCGCCTCCTTAGAGAAGGCGGCGAAGAAGGCGGCGACGTCGGCGGGGGCGAGCTTCCCGAGCCGGGTCTGTCCGAGCCGAGGTATGAGGTATGCCTCGCAGATCCAGCGGTAGTTGGCCAGCGTGGTGGGCTTGACGCCGCGGACCTCCCGGGCGGGAAGCCAGTGCTCACGCAGGTACTGGGCGACGGTGATCGCCCGTGGATCGTTCACCTGCCCGGATGCCGCCTCAGCGATCACTTTTGCTGCAGCCAGGTCGGCTTCACGACGCGAGTGGAACGGGCCGATGCGACGCTGCCGGCGTCGGCCAGTGAGGCGGTCGGCGCCGATGTCGACCATGGCTCGCCAGCCTTTCGGCGTCTTGTAAATATGGCCGGGCATCGGATCCGACCTTACGCAGCCGGTTCGATCCTGAGAAGCGCCCGCAGTTCAGCGCTCGGGATGCGAATGGTGCGGCCGATCCGAATGACGTTGGTCGGCCACGCTTCACTGTCGCCGCGCAGGCGGGCGTCGATTGCCCTGTAGGCGGCGGACTTGGAAACCCCGAGGAGCGACGCCGCTTCGGGGACCGTGATCGTGCCAGGCAGGCCGGCTAGAGATCGGACGTGTGGCTCCGCTATCGACGACACGTCAGAACCCCACGGTCTCTGTGGCGGCAGTCAGTTCGTGAGCCGGGCGAACGCCTCCGGGCATGACTCGACGCAGCCTGGGCGGTCCGGGCCGCCTCATGCCATGTGTCTGCAACCGTTGCTTCCTTCGCGACCATGCCTCCAGCCCCGCAGTTCCCCGTTTCTCGAGCCACGACGCCGGGTCCTCGCCGTCGGGCAGGACGGCGATCGTCGGCGTGCGGGCCACCTTGTCGAACACGTCCATCAAGCGAGCATTGGACTCTTGACCTGCTGGGTCGGCGTCGAAGCCGAGGACCGGAGGGCCGGGGTGCAGGTCCAGGACGCGCCGAACCTGCTCGGCCGACAGTTCTCGGCCGGATTGGGTGATTGGGCAGTACTGGTTGGCTTGTCCGGTGCGGATGGCGGCGACGGCGATGGCTATGGCGTCGAGGGTGCCTTCGACGATGATGACTTGTCCGTCGGGGTCGGCTGGGGCGGGTAGCGGCTGGTAGAGGTTGACGGCTTTGTCGTAGATGGCGGTGCGGGGCGGGTTTTTGTATTTGGCCCAGCGTTGCTGGTCGCCGATGTTGCGGCCGATGAGCCCGACGACGCGCTGGTGGTCGTCGCGGACGGGGATGAGGACCCGCTGACGGTAGAAGTCGCTGAGCTGTCCATCGTCGGGGTTTCGGTGGGCGAGGCCGGCGTCGACCAGCTCGTCGTTGCTGAACCCTCTGGCCCGTAAGGTTGTGACGAGCCCGTCTGCGTTGGTGGGGGTGTGGCCGGTCTCGGGTCGGCCGGTGTGCGCTTCGAGTACTGCTATGTCGATGCCCCTGGGAGTGAGGTAGTGTTGAGCGACACTCTCGGTGGGGAGGGGATGGGTTGTCGGCGGCGTTGAGGGTGGAGACGTCTTCGGCCGGGGTGGTGGTTGCGGTGTCGCTGGGCTGAGGACAGCGTGGGGAGGTTC
>JAKBAX010000501.1 GCA_021808785.1 Actinomycetes bacterium
GCCTCCCCTGCAGGCGGCTCTCGGTGTCGAGATCTTCGACCGCTTGCACCCCGACTGGGAGGCGGACCAGGACCGGGCCGTCCGGGCGGTGCTACTCGACTCGGCTACGCATGTCTGGGTGGCCGAAGCTGGGGCCGGTCCTGTCGGCTTCGCCGCGGCGAAGGTCGTCGACGCCGAAAGGCGGATCGGGGAGCCGTCCATGCTGGCCATCGACCCGGCCCCTCAAGGAGACTGCATCGAGGTCGCGTTGAGCGAAATCGCCACCGAGTGGATACGCAAGATGGGATGATCGACACCGGCGGGGACCCCGGCCACGCCCCAGCCCGCAGGGTGTACGAGAAGGCCGGCTATAGCCTCTTGCCCATCGCCCGCTGCTTCAAGGCCCTGTAGGAGCCGATGCGTCGAGTGGTGGTGCTCGGCAGGGGAGGTGCCGGCAAGTCGGTCTTCGCTCGGCGCCTCGGGGAACTGACCGCGCTGCCGGTCACCGAGCTGGACCGCATCTTCTGGTCAGCCGATCTCCAGCCGACCCCCCGGGATCGATGGGAGCGCGTCCAGCGCCAGTTGGTCACCGCCGATGCGTGGATACTCGACGGCGACCTCGGTCCGTATGACTCACTCGAGCCACGACTGGTAGCGGCGGACACCGTGGTCGTGTTGGACTCCGGGCTGCTTCGATGCGCATGGCGGGCGCTCCGGCGATCACCCGAGCGGAGCGACTTCTGGTGGTGGCTCCTGCGCTGGAGGGGCGTTCACAAGCGCCGCCTTCTCGCAGCGATCGCCAGGTGGGCGCCGTCTGCTCAGCTGCACGTTCTCCGAACACCACGCGAGGCGGACCGCTTCCTCGCCGGAGGACCCTCTTCCCGGTAGTGGAACCCTGCGGGTGCCGAGGACCTTCTCCGCTCAGCTCAGGGCGGACCCTCCGGGTTGCGGCAAGGTGCCGATCACGGGCTCGAGGAAGACATCAGCCTTGGATGCCGACGCGAGCGGTGACATACAAAACCTTGTATAGTCGTCGCTGTGAAGGACGTCGTGTTCGTCGGAGGCTCCGGAGCCGACCTTCGGAAGTTTCCGACCGCGGCACGCCAGCGCACGGGCTATCAGCTCTACCTGGTCCAGGCGGGAGCAGAGCCGACCGACTGGAAGCCGATGTCGTCTGTCGGGCCAGGTTGCCGGGAGATCCGGGTTCGGGCCGAGGGTGACGCCTACCGAGTCGTCTACGTGGCGAGCATCGGTGACGCCGTCTACGTCTTGCACTGCTTCGAGAAGAAGACCCGCCAGACCCCCAAGGCGGACATCGACGTCGCAAGGCAGCGCTACCGCCAGGCCGTCGAGAGCATTCGAGCAAAGGAGCGACCATGACCACCGAACGCCACGCCAGCATCTGGGACGCCATCGACGAGTCCTCGGAGACGGCGGAGAACCTGAAGATCCGCGCTGCGCTCATGCAAGAGTTGAGCGCCTACATCGAACGGTCCGGTATGACCCAAGCCGAGGCGGCGCGCCGCTTCGGGGTCACCCAGCCGCGGATCTCCGATCTCACCCGGGGAAAGATCGATCTGTTCAGCATCGACACGCTGGTGAACATGCTCACGGCTGCGGGGTTGCATCTCGACCTGCGCGTCCGCGAAGCGAGCTGACCGGAGAACGTTGATCGCGAAGAGGCGGGTTTCTCGGGACACCGGCTTGCCCAGCCGCGGATCTGAGCAGGGCAGCCGCCTATGCACTGCATAGGGCAGACGCCCTGACCAGCGGGTGCGTCGGGTTTGTAACCCGGCAGTAGCTCGATGGTCGTGAACCCCCGCCACCAAGTACCGGCACTTTTCGCGCCTGTTTGCATATGCACAGGCCGGTGACCAGCATGTTTGGGTCGGCGGCTTGTGGTTTATGGGGCGAGTTTGTGGGGTCCTACTCAACTCCTGCATAGGGCGAAAAGGCGGCGCGCCAGGGCACAAGCGGGGCCGACACGCTGCTGGTTCGTGCATCGAGATGGGCGGCGTTCGAGCGCCGCACAGGGCATGCCCTATGCAGCGCCATGCAGCTGCCCTACTCAACGGTGCTCGGAGCTATCGGCACTTCGAGGGCGCTGATCGTGCTGCTTACCGGCCATCGGGCGTCCGCCGTCGCTGATGCTCGGTCACTGTCGGCGCCGGCCGTGGTCGAAGGAAGTCGAGGTCGAATCGAAGCGGGCGTGGTCCTCTGCCGGCGAAGCGCCTTCGAGGGCGTGTCGCCTGTCGGCCGGGCGCGGTCAACCGGTGTCGAGCGGCCAGGTGAGGCGAGCGAGGCTGAGGTGTCTGGCATGGCGGCTGGTGGCCCACCGCTCGCGGGTCGGCTGCATAGGAAGTGTCCAATGCCACCACATGCATTGTGCGCTACCCAACGTGTGAGTGGGTCCGACCTACCGGTGGGGGCTGTCCTCGTAGCCCGCTGCGGCAGAAGTGGCAGCGTCCTCGTCGATGAGCGGGTGGGAGTAGATGTCCAGTAGCGCTAGAGCGATGAGACGGCCTCCTTCGGGCCCGAACATGTCCGTGCCGAGCGTCCGCGACACATGTTCGTGGAGCAGCGGGATGCCGATCTTCATGGCGGTGACCAGTGCGGCGCGTATTCTTCGGTCGACGGCGGGCGTGTCGGTGCGCGAATCGTCGGCGCGTGCGAGCCATGCTTCGGTCATCGTCACCAACTCGTCGAAGATCGGCCCAGCGGTGGGAGACCTGTCGGCGATGGAGCGCGCCACGTAGAGACCGAACGGTTTCGATGTCTGCTGGATCTGTGCCGCCGCGCCGGGATCCGCGAGGGCCTCGGCGTTCACGCGGCGCAGCGTCTCGAACACGTAGTGGTCGCACGCC
>JAKBAX010000502.1 GCA_021808785.1 Actinomycetes bacterium
AAGGTGGCGTACCTGTGGCGGACTCGTCCGGTGCTGTCGCGGCCGAGGTAAGCACGCAGCTCCCATACGTCCTTGCCTCTGACCAGCCTCATGCTTCCGGCCACGGTCCACCTCCACGTTGTTGGGTTTCGTGTTGGGTAGACGGTACTAGCAAGGCGTGACAGCGAACGTCCCAGGCGCTGACCAGCACTTTTCCGAGTGCGCCCCCTGGGATTCGAACCCAGAACCTGCGGATTAAGAGTCCGTTGCTCTGCCATTGAGCTAGAGGCGCGTGCTACCAGGAGCCAGGCACAATAGCCCACGTTTGCCGATCCCGGCCAAAGTGGCAGGTGGTGGCCGTGCCGCCATGGGCGCGGCGAGCGTCGCGGTGGTCGGGGCTCAGACGGGCACCAGGGTTGCGAGGGACGCGGTCTGCACCGCGGGGCAGGTGGAGCCCAGGTAGGTGCCGTCGGGCCGGTAGAAGTGCACCTCGCCGGTGGGAGTGGGGCTGGCCCGGTAACCCCGGTGCAGGAGGCGGTGATGGCGGCGGCATTCGCTGAGGCCGTTGGCGGTGTCGGTGCGTCCGTCGTGCTCCCACGACTGAAGGTGGTGGATGTCGACGTGGCGGTTGGTGCAGCCGGGAAAACGGCAGTGCCCGCCGTCCCTGACCGTTATGGCCCGCCGCTGGGCCGTGCTCCACTGGCGGGTCTTGCGGCCCAGGTCGAGGGGCTCGCCACCGGCGGTGGTGGTGTGGGTCACGGTGCTGGTGTCGCACCGGATGGCCGCCGCGTCGGCGGGGTGGAGGGGGCTGCCGTCGACGGTGGTGACGATCGACGCCCCCTCCTGGGCGACCAGGTGCACCACGTAGCGATCGTCGCCGGCGGCGTGGCCCTGGTCGGCGGCGCGGGCGGCGGTGGCGACCAGGTCCATGAGGGCGTCGGCTCGCCGGTTGGCCCGGTCGACCCCCTCCATCGGTGCCTCGTCGGGCGGGATGGGGGAGTCTCCCCGTGAAGACCGGTCCACAGGGCTGGGCCGGTAGGCCAGGTCCACGAAGATCTGCAGGGCGGCGGCGACCTCGTCGGCTTCGAGGTCGGTGAGGTCGCAGGTGATCCGGGCTGTGCCGTCCCCGCCACGGCGGAGCCGCACGTCGCGGGCGTGGCGGCGATCGTCGGCGGGGGGTCGGTCCTGGTCGGCGTACAGCAGGTAGGTGCGGACGAGCTTCTCCAGGTCGTGGATGGACGTCCGGTCGCTCTTGGCTACGTCCACCAGGGCTTGGTCCACTTCGGGATCGGGCCGGTCCAGGCGGGTGATGGCCCGGGCCGCGGAATAGGAGATGAAGCCATCGCGAAAGGCGGCGGCGACGATGGGTCGGCGGTGCAGCTCGTGGGCGACCCGGAGCTTCTCGAAGGCCGTGGAGCGGGCCATGTGGGTGCGCCAGGCCAACCAGCCGGCACACGAGAGCTGCCCGTCCTCGGCCCAGCGACCCTCCCGGTCGAACTGGGCCAGCCGTTCCAACCACTGCGCCTCGCCACGATCCAGCCCGGCCCGGTGATCGATCAACCACCTGGCGGTATCCACGAACCCTGTGCTGTCCACGAACCCGTCCACGAACCCTGTGCTGTCCGTGAACCCTGTGCTGCCTGACACGGCGAGCCCTCCTCCGTCACACGATCACATCTGGAGGAGGCCGGGGGACAGGAAGCGCCAGCCTCGAGGCGCCGCCTGCATTGTATCGAACATATGTTTGCACTATCGAGGTGAGTGCTCCCGGGGCACCGCGAAAAAGCGGCCGGTACCCTGGCGACCATGCCCAGGCTCGGGGCCGCGCTGGCCGATGCCGCGCACAGCGCCACCCACTTCGACCGGTCCAAGGTGGACTTCGACGTGGGCCTGCGGGTGGCGCTCGGGGTGGGGATCTGCCTGGTCGTGGGCCGGCTGAGCGGGCACACCGTGGCCGGGGTCACAGCCACGATCGGGGCCCTGAGCGCCGGCATGGCCTCCCACCAGGGGACCTACCGGACCCGGGTGATGGTGGTGCTGACCGCGGCGCTGGCCATGGGCGTGTGCGCCGCCGTCGGAGGCTCGCTCGGGCATGTGCTCGGCCCCGACATCGTCGTCACCGGGGCCGTCGCGTTCATGGCCGCCCTCCTGGTGAGCCTGGGTCCGCCCGGCCTGGTGGTGGGCCTCCAGGCGGTGGTGGGCCTGGTCGTGTTCAGCCAGTTCGCGCTGCCATGGACGGTGTCGATCCGCAACGGCGGCCTGGTCCTGCTCGGCGGCGCGGTGCAGGCTCTGCTGGTCGTGGCCCTGTGGCCCCTGCGCCGCTTCCCGGCCGAGCGCCGGGCCCTCTCCGATGCCTTCGCGGCCCTGGCCCGGTACTGCCGGGCGGCGGCGGCCGACCCGGGCGTTCTGCTGGCCGCCGAGTCCCTCGACGGCCTGCAGGTCGTCTGGCGCGATGCGCAGCCCTTCGCCGGCGAGGAGATCGCCGCCCACCGGGCGCTGGCCGCCCAGGCCGACCGCCTGCGCCTGGAGCTGGTGGCGGTGGTGCGGGCCCGCTCGCGTCTGGAGGCCACCGGCGAGGCGGCCGCGGCGCGCGCCCTCGACCAGATGATCGACCGCTCGGGAGCGGTCCTCGAGGAGGTGTCGTCGGCGGTGGCCGACGGCCGGGTCCCGGCGGGCTGGCACGACGAACGGTTGGGCTTCCGCTCCGCGCAGGAGGCCCTGCGACAGGCCGCCCTGACCAGCCCGGCCGGATGGGCCAGCGCCACCGCTCTCGACGCCGAGCGGCGGGTGGAAGCTCTGGCCGGCCAGCTGCGGGCGGTGCTGCGCACGGCAGCCGTGCCGGCCGGGGTCCCGGCGCGGAGCCT
>JAKBAX010000078.1 GCA_021808785.1 Actinomycetes bacterium
GCCGGGGCGGGGGGGGCGGCGGATGCCGCCGGGGCAGGCGGCCGGGGCGGCGGATGCCGCCGGCTACTGCGAGTCGCCGGCCGCCACATCCTTGACCAGCGACGCCTTGGCCTCCTCCACCGTCTCGGTGACGCTGACGATGCGGTCGAAGCCGGTGGTGCGCAGCAGGCGCACCAGCGTGGGCCGATCGCAGGCCACGGCCACGTCGCCGCCCAGCTCACGGGTCCGGCGAATGCCGCCGATCAGCGCGCCCAGGCCGGCGCTGTCCACGAAGGGGATTCCCGACATATCTATGACGAGACGCTCGCTGGAGGCCAGGTCGGCCAAGGACTGGCGGAACTGACTCACCGTGAACGCGTCCAGCTCGCCGACCGGGCGACAGATCACGAAGCCGTCAGGCGTCTCGTCTGTATGGATATTCAGCACACAGCCTCCTAGCGACCTCCGAGGATGGTACCCAAGCCACGAAGGGGACTACCTTCGCGGACCGTGCCGGAGATCGTGATAGCCGCTGACTCGCAGTCCGTGTTCGACGAGATCAGCTCCGTCGTCGAGGAACCGAACACTACCGTCCGCTGGGTGCGCCGGGGCGAGGCGGTGCGGGAGGAGATCAACGCCCGCCCGGCCGACCTGGTCATCGCCGATATGCAGATCGGCACCATGGGCGGGATCGCGGTGGCCCTGGACCTGGCCCTCGAGGCCGATGCCGGCCGGCTCGAACCCTGCCCGGTCCTACTGATCCTGGACCGCCGGCCCGACGTGTTCATGGCCCGCCGCTCCAATGCCGACGGTTGGCTGGTCAAGCCGCTCGACCCCATACGGCTGCGAAGCGCGGTCGCCGCCCTGTTGGCCGGTGGCTCCTGGCACGATGCCAGCTTCACCCCCCGGCCAGTGGTGGTTCCGGTCAACTAGACTCTCCCGAACCGGGAAGTAGCGCAGCTTGGTTAGCGCGCAGCGTTCGGGACGCTGAGGCCGCGGGTTCGAATCCCGCCTTCCCGACCAGAGAAAGTGCTAGTCAGCCCCCACTTTCGGGATAACCGGAACCTGTGGACAATTATCCAGCGCGCCTTTAGCTCACGTACACAGGGTGGTCATCCAGGGACAGCCTCTTCGAGAGCATGCGTCCACGGCTGTCCCCCATCCTCTACGGACGAATCGAGCAGGCTGCCGCGTCGAGCCGATGCTCAATCGCAACCCCGTAGGAGGGCTCGGCCGAGCCGCTCAGCCGCCTCCCGGTCGGCCTCGCTGACCGCCTGGGCGTAGACAGCCAGGGTGAGCCTCGGGTCCGAGTGCCCCAACCGGACCTGGGCCGTCTTCCTGTCCACCCTCTGCAGCACCAGGTCGGTGGCGTTGGTCCGCCGCAGATCGTGGAAGCCGAAACCCTTCATCCCACCGACTCACAGGCCGGCACCCACACCCGGTACCGGAAGTGCGAGTAGTCCAGCGGCTGCCCCTCCGGCCCGACGAACACGTGCGCGCCGAGATCGGCCACGACCCCGGACGAGTCGATCAGACCTCGAGCCTCGAGCTGCTCCCACAGCACCTCCATCAGCGCCGCCGGTACAGCGAGCGTCGGGCGCCCGCCTCGGACTTCGGGGGCCCGTCGACCATACGTCCGCCGTCGCCCCGGGTCTGCTGCTCCACCACCGCGATGGTCCGTTCCACGAA
Organism: Actinomycetes bacterium; assembly: GCA_021808785.1. Classification (GTDB taxonomy): domain Bacteria; phylum Actinomycetota; class Acidimicrobiia; order Acidimicrobiales; family Palsa-688; genus JAKCDU01. The sequence continues at coordinate 1,669 of JAKBAX010000078.1, forward strand.
GTCGATCGACCGGCCCTAAGCTAAGGCAGCTTGTGTTTAGCGCATAGTTTGCATCAGAACTATGTAGGTCTCGCATGGATGGACATGATCCTGATGGAGTCGTTCGTCGCCGTGGTCGATGCCGGAAGTATCACGGCCACCGCGGATCGCATCCATATGAGCCAGCCCGCCCCGTCCCGCCGACTCCGGCAACTGGAGGATGATCTGGGGGCGAGCCTCCTGGTGCGCGGTCGCCACGGGGTGGAGCTAACAGCAGTCGGCAGCCAGGTTCTGGAGCACGGCCGCCGGTTGCTGTCCCGCTTCGAGCGGAGGCGCCAGGACATCAACGAACATCTCTCCCTCGATCAAGGCACCATACGGATCGGCGGCGGGGGCCACAGTGACGTCGTTCGTTCTGCCTCGGGCAATCGGGGACTTTCAGGCTGACTACCCTGGCATCCGACTCTTCGTCGAAGAAGCCGGCAGCCATGAAGTAGCAGCGGCCGTGGCGAGCGGGGACCTCGAACCAAGAGTGGCGACGTTGCCGGTCCCCTTCAGAGACCTCGACCTCGAAGAGTTGACCGACGACGAGATCGTGCTGGCGGCCTGGACCGATCACCCTCTAGCTCATCGCCGGGTTACGCCGGCCGACCTCGACGGGGAACCCTTGATCGCGAACGAGCAAGGCAGCGCCCATCCGTCGCCACCACCGCGAGCCTGGCCTTCGTCAGCCGGCTGAGCCTTGGCGAGGCCGAAGACCTACACGCCATACCGGTAGCTGGCCTGGAGATTTCGCGACCGTTGGCGCTAGCCACGAGGCGGGGCCACTCATTCTCGGCCGCATCCAAGACATTCGTACCCTACCTCACCAGAGCGGCCCAGCGATGATCTCATCGCCTGAAGCCGTCCGACCCCGGGTGGAAACCCACCCGCTTCTTGCCTCATAGCTTGCACGCCCTCCGGCCGGCACCGCAGTCACCTATGTACCGTGCCCCGACGACGGGTTGTGGGCTACTCACGGGCCGGCCATAGGCGCGGTCGAGCAGGCCGGGGCCCGTCACCTCGTCGGCGAGCGATGCCCGACCCGGTGCCCGGTCGAGCGTAGGGCCGGTGCCAGAGCACCAGCTCGCTCCCCATCGGGCGGTACGTCTGCGGCAGACTGAGGGTTCGTGGGTTCACGGTCGGGCACGGTCACGTTCCTCTTTACCGACATTGCGGGCTCAACCCGTTTGTGGCAAGCCGACGAGGCCATGATGCGAGCCGCTCTGGCGCAACACGACGAGATGCTGCACGCCGCTGTCAACGGTCACGGCGGTCGGGTGTTTTCGACCATGGGCGATGGGATAGCGGCGGTGTTCGCGACCGCTGGCCAAGCCGTTTCAGCTGCCCAAGATGCGCAAAGCCGGCTGCAAGGCCACTCGTGGCTCACCGCCGAGCCCATCCGGGTGCGAATGGGCCTGCACACCGGCGAGGCCGAGGAACGTGGCGGCGACTACTTCGGGACGGCAGTCAATCGGACCGCCCGGCTCATGGCGATCGGCCACGGAGGGCAGATCTTGTGCTCGGCCTCGACAGCCGAGCTGCTCGACGGATCGACCACGCTCAAAGACCTGGGCGAGCACCGGCTCCGGGATTTGGACCGGTCCGTACGGGTGTTCCAGATCGACGACGGAGCCCATCTGCCGCTGCGCTCGATGACCACCCTGCCCGGCAACCTGCCCTTGCAGGTGAGCTCCTTCATCGGACGCGAGCGCGAGATGGACCTGGTGGCGCGGGCGGTCGAGGCGTCCCGATTAGTCACCCTGACCGGCGTGGGCGGGGTAGGCAAGACCCGATTGGCGCTCCACGCCGCCGCCGACCTGCTTCCACGCTTCGCCGATGGGACGTGGCTGGTGGAACTCGCTCCTGTCCGGCACAACGACGGGGTGGTCGGCGCTTTCACCGCCGCCTTCTGCTTGACCCCGAGAGCGGGTCTCACATTGGAGGAGTCCTTGGTCGAGTTCCTGCGGACCAAGGAGATCCTGCTGATAGTGGACAACTGCGAGCACCTCCTAGATGAGGTCGGACGGCTGGTATCGATTCTCGAGCGATCGTGCGTCGGGCTGGTGCTGCTCGCCACGAGCCGGGAAGGCCTGGCCGTCGAAGGGGAGCGAATCGTCCCGGTACGTCCTCTGCCCGCCCCTGATATTGACGCGGACCCTGCCGAGGGGGCTCGCACCGAGGCAATGGCTCTTTTCGTGGAGCGAGCCGTCGGTGTCGATCCGGACTTCGAGCTGACCGAGCACAACGGGGCAGCCATCGCCCAAGTGTGCCGAAGGCTCGACGGCGTACCGTTGGCTATCGAGTTGGCCGCCTCACAGGTCGGCGCCATGACCGCGGCCGATCTGGCCGCCGGACTCGACCGACGCTTCGAGACACTCGCCGGGGGGCGGCGCGGCGGGCTGGACCGACACCGGACGCTGCGCGCCGCGATGGACTGGTCCTACGAGCTGTGCACGCCGCTCGAACGTTTGGTGCTAGCTCGACTAGCAGTCTTCTCTGGAGGATGCGACCGGCCCGCCGTCGAAGCGGTATGTGCCGGACCTTCGGCGGAAGCGTCGGCCATCGCCCCTGCCCTGCGCGCTCTGGTAGCCAAGTCCCTGGTCGTGGCCGAACGGAACCGCGCCGAAGCGCGCTACCGGATGCTGGAGACGATCCGCGAGTACGCCGAGGAGCGACTCGCGGACCTGGGCGAAACGATCGCCTGTCGGGCCCGCCATGCCGAGCACTACATCGGAGTGGTCAGCCGTAGCACCGCCGTCCTGTGGACCAACCGTCACGACGAGGCGGTTGGAGTCCTCACGGCTGAACACGATAACGTCGTCGCGGTGATCGACCACGCGGTCGATACCGACGACGCCGATATCGGACTTCGGCTCATGGCCAGCATCGCTGGCATCGGCGGCTTCATGTCCGGTTATGACGCCTATCGCCTGAAGGGTGAGCCGATTGTTGCCCTAAGCGGTGCGCAGTCCCATCCCTGTTATGCGTTGGCGGAATCCCACTTCGCCAACGTGCAGGCCAGCTCCGGGCAGCTCGACTCGGCCGCACGGCACATGACCCGTGCCACCGAGGAGCGCGGCCCACACTCGGTCGGGCCCGACCTGCTCGACTGGAACACTGAGTACACCCAAGCCATCGTGGCTCTGGTGAGCGACGACCACGGTCAGGCCGCCGCCCACCTGGAGCGGTCAGCACGGATCTCCCTCGACGCGGGACGGTCAGGACACGCAGCGGTCGACCTGGCGGGCGCGGCCTTCGAGGCGGGACTCGGGAGCGACGCAGCGACGGCCGAACGTTTGGCCACCGACGGACTGGTACTGGCGCGGCAGGTCAACCTCCCGATACCGATCGCCATGAACCTCAACTCCTTGGCCGGAGCGCTCGCTGAGCGGCATCCCAAACGGGCCAGGCAGCTGCTGGAGGAGAGCATGGCGGTGAACTTCCCTGGTGACCGCTCGGCGGCCGACCTCACCCAGCTGGTGCTGCTGTGGGCCCGGCTCAACGACTGGCACCAAACGTTGTCGCTGGCCGATCAAGCCATTCGTTCTGTGCACTGGGTCGGGAGTTGGTTCAACCTGGTGGCCATCTGCAATGCCGTCGCGCGGGCCTTGGCGCAGAATGACGCCGAGGCGGCGGCCGTCGTCCAAGGCATGGCCCGACACTTCACGTCGGAAGCGCAACGGACCTTGCATCCCCGCCAGCGTCTCGACTCAGCTGACCGAATCCCGCGAACGTTACCGGACGGCGGTGGTGTGGCGGGCCCGGTACTGGCCCTCCGCCGCGACACGACCCGTCTGCTCGTAGCCGAGCTGGGTGAGGATCGACTGCGGGCGCTGAAGACAGTCGGTGCCGCCATGAGCAACGACGACGCCGTCACTTACGCCCTCGAAGCCGTCGCCAAGGCCCGGTCCGCGCTGAGTCCCTAGCCGTGCTGCAGGGTCCTGAGCCGATCACAGACTGGGGTGTTGTGCGCAGGCGTGGGAGGCTGTAGTCGTGGAGGAACTGTCAGGGACCCTGACGTTCCTGTCCACCGACATTGAAAGGGTCGACCCTACTGTGGGAGGCCGACCCCGAGGGGGCTGCCGTCGTGGTCTCCCGTCACGACGACCTCGTGCGGCGGCCGTGGAAGACCGCGGCGGGGTCGTAGTGAAGTCGACTGGCGACGGCGCTTTCGCCGTGTTCGGAAGCGCGATCGACGCGATCCAGGCCGCCTGCTCCGCGCAAGTGAGTTCCTCGCCGGTCCGGTCGAGGCCGGGGTACCGGTGCTGGTCCGCATAGCCCTCCACTCCGGGATCGCCGAGCGGCGAGACGGCGACCAACGTCGGGCCGGCAGTCAATCGAACGGCTTGCCTGATGGCCATCGGCCACGGCGGGCAGATTCTGCTCTCCGAGCCCGCCGCCGCCCTAGCCCGGGATGGGATTGACGCCGGCGTCGAGCTGCTGGACCTGGGCGAGCACGCGCGTCGCGACCTGGCCACTGCCGAACTGGTGTTCCAGGTGACGGGCGTGGGTTTGCGCGGAGAGTTTCCTCGACATCCGTTCTGGACTGGGTTTCCGGTCGCACGCTGCTACTGGTGATGGGCAACTGCGGACATCTGGTACGGGAGGCCGGCCGCTCGTCCGTGCCGTCGTACAGGATGCGCCCGGGGTGCGGGTTCTGGCCACGTCGAGGGAGGGGCTGCACCCTCCACGGCGAGCAGATGTACGCCTTACCCTCAGTCGATTCTTCGGCCGCCGCCGAACTTTTTTCGGGTTGAGCCCGCGACACCGTCCCGAGCTTCGGAGTAGCCGAGCCGGCGCTCGGGGACGTCCGGAAATCGCACGGATCGTCATCTGCCAACGCCCGATGTAGCGGTGGGTAGTTGCACTGTGACGCGGAGCCCGCCCGAAGCCCGGGGGGTGAGGGTGAGGGTTCCGCCATGTGCTTGTGCGACGCTATTTACGATTGCCAGGCCCAGACCCATACCGGCGTGGTCGCGGTGCAACCGTTCCGTGCCACGCTGAAACGGCTCGGCAAGAGTGGAAACCAACTGCGGAGGGAGTTTCTCCCCGGTGTTCTCGACCGTGAGCACGACATGCTTCGAATGAACGCTGGTCGCGACCCATACGACGCCGTCTCGAGGAAGGTTGTGGACGATGGCGTTGTGTACGAGGTTCGTCGCTAATTGGAGCAGGAGCGTCTCTGAGCCGGTGGTGGGGGTCATCTCGCTGGAGGTTTCGAGGGTGATGCCGTGTTCTTCCGCTAGGGGAAGAAGGGTTTCGGTGGCTTCTTCAGCTATGAGGGATAAGTCGAGGCATTCCCGGGTGAAGGATTTCTGACCGGCGCGGCTGAGGAGTAGCAACGCTTCAGTGAGCTCGATCGCTCGGGTATTGAGGTGGTGGAGGCGGTCGACGAGTTCGCTGTCCTTGCGGTTCGGATCGTTGCGGGCGACGTCGAGAACGGTCTGGGTGATCGCCAGCGGGGTGCGCAGCTCGTGGGAGGCGTTGGCAGCGAATCTCTGCTGCTCGGCGACGTGCGCTTCGAGCCGCGCAAGAAGGCCGTCGACGGTGTCGGCGAGGTCCTTCAACTCGTCTCGGGGCCCCGAGAGGGCGAGGCGCTCGTTGAGGTTGTGCTCGGAGATCTGCCGCGTAGTAGCCGTCATCGTGCGTAGCGGGCGTAGGACCCGGCCTGCGACCAGCCAGCCGAGAGCGACCGAGACCGCGGTCATGACTGCTAGCGCGATCCCGGACTGCATGAGCCCCTGGTGGAGACCATGGGTGTGCCGTTCAACGGCCGCGGCGTACATCTGCTCCACCCGCCGGACGGCGTCCGGGGACGCGCCCGGGCCTGCCGGGACGATCAGGTCTACCCCTGTGGAGTTCCGGAAGAGCAGGTATGTCGTCGCAAGTAGGGCCAATCCCGAGACGAGGAACAGGCCGCTGTAGAGCAGGGTCAGGCGCAGACGTACTGTCCGCGACGGCAGGTGGAGTATTCGTGGTGGTGCGACTTTGGCAACCGAGAGGCGCAACCACCTCAGATACGGTCGTGCCCGTGGAGAATGACGAGTTCGATGAGGACTCTCCATCTGGACTCTATTCACGGTCTCCTCCCTCACGGTCGGTGTCCAGGCGTGTGACGATGCGGTACCCGACGCCGGCCACAGTGGCGATGATCCAGGGTTCGCCCAGGCGTTTGCGCAGGGCTGAGACGGTGATGCGTACGGCGTTGGTGAACGGGTCTGCGTTCTCGTCCCACGCCCGCTCCAAGAGCTCTTCGGCACTGACAACACCGCCTTCGGCCGCGACGAGCACTTCGAGCACGGCGAACTGCTTGCGGGTGAGCGCGACGTAGCGGTCGTCGCGGTAGACCTCGCGGCGGAACGGATCCACACGCAAGCCTGCGATCTCTCGCACCGGCGGCCTGCTCTGGGCGCGCCGGCGGTCCAGCGCCCTGAGACGGAGCACGAGCTCTCGGAGCTCGAACGGCTTCGTGAGGTAGTCGTCGGCACCGAGCTCGAACCCGGAGGCCTTGTCGTCGAGCCTGTCGGCCGCGGTGAGCATGAGGATGGGCGTGCCGCTGCCCGAGGCAACGACACGTCTGGCGATCTCGTCGCCGGAGGGTCCGGGGATATCGCGGTCGAGGACGAGGATGTCGTAGAAGTTGACGCTCAGCAGCCGTAGAGCGGTGTCGCCGTCACTGGCGGTGTCAGCGGCGATCGCTTCCAGGCGTAGGCCGTCGCGGATGGCTTCTGCCATGAGGGGTTCGTCCTCGACGATCAACACACGCACACTCAGGTGATGTTACGGCTAGGCGCATATCGTCGGCGTATCGAAAAGCACATACGTGCTGGCAACACCGCGCTGTGTTGACTCGGAGGCGTGACATACAGCGAACCAGCACAACCAGCTAGCAGCAGTCCTTCGGAAACGACAGCCTGAGGGCCGGGTCGTGTTCCACGGAGGAATCATGCGTCTATCCCACCTAGGGGCGGCCGCGGCCCTGGCCCTGGGAGTCACCGCCGCAGGCTGCTCGGCCATATCGAGCTCGCCCACCGTCCCTGCAGCCGGCTCGCAGTCGACAGCGACAGCCGCCCCGGGAGGATCGAGTTCGGCGGGGCCGACGGCGCTCGCCGACGCTGTGGCCTACTCCCAGTGCGTACGCAGCCACGGCGTTCCCAACTTCCCGGACCCGGTCCAGACCCCCAGTGGCGGATATGGGTACCGGACCGCCGGAATTGATCCGAACTCGGCTGCGTTCCAAGGGGCCGTCCAGGCCTGCAAGGCCCTGCCGTCGCCGTGGAACTCCACCGGCCAGCAGCTCTCCCCCGCCCAACAGCAGGCGTGGTTGAACTGGGCCCAGTGCATCCGCGCCCACGGTCTGCCGGCCTTCCCCGACCCGACGTTCTCGGGCCGCGAAGTGCACGACTCCGGCGTCGGGTCGAACTCGCCGCAGCTGCAGCCGGCGATGGCTGCCTGCAAGTCGCACCAACCTTCCGTCGGGGGTCTTGGCGGGTGACAAGCGTCGACGCCGTTCGAATGCCACGGCAGACAAAGTGCATGGCGATCTACTCGAGCTCAGAGGGTTGCGGGGCCAGTGACGCGTAAGAGTTGGGTGTTGGCCGGAGCGGCCGTCCTGGCTTCTGTAACCGTCGCCGGCGTGGTCGTCATGTCCAATGCGAAGAAAGCGACCTCTGCCGCGCCGGAGCCGCCGGCGAGCACCATGAATGTGGAAAGGAGGACTCTCTCGGCCATGGTCTCCCTGGCTGGGACTCTCACCTACCAGGCCGGTCCGGACGGCTCGCCGTACTCCGTGATCAACCAGGCCCAAGGTATTTATACTGATCTGCCCCAGATCGGCCAGGTGATCTCACAGGGTCAGGTGCTCTACCGGGTGGACGACAGCCCGGTCGTATTGCTGTACGGCTCGACACCCGCATATCGGAGCCTGTCGGCCGGGGCGACCGGGGCCGACGTGGCCGAGCTCAACGCCGATCTGGTCGCGCTCGGCTACGCCACCTCCGCTCAGCTCAGCCCGACTTCGTCCTACTTCGGGCCGGCAACCACCACCGCCTGGGAGAAGCTCCAGGCCGACCTGGGGGAAACCCAGAACGGCACGCTGACCCTTGGTCAAGCGGTGTTCCAACCCAGCGCCGTGCGGGTCACGACCCTCTCAGCCCAGCTCGGGGGCAGCACCCAGACCGGCCAGGCGGTGATGCACGGCAGCTCGACCACCCGACAGGTGCAAGTGGCATTGGACACCTCACAGCAGACCGTCGTGGCGGTCGGGAACAAAGTCATCATCACACTGCCCAACAACCAGAGCACCCCCGGAGTCGTCTCGTCGGTGGGGACCGTGGCTACTTGCCCATCGGGCTCCGGGTCCGGCGGGTCGAGCTCCAACCCCACTCCGCCGGGAGCGGACTCCTGCTCGTCAGGCAGCGCCGGGAGCAGCACCACACCGACGATCACTGTGGCCGTCACCCCCTCCGACCCGGCCGCCATCGGTACCTGGGATCAGGCCCCGGTGCAGGTCGCCATCACCACCGCCATCGCGCCCAGCGCCCTGGTGGTGCCCGTCACGGCGCTGCTGGCCCAGTCCGGAGGTGACTACGCCGTCGAGGTCGTCGATCCTGGGAGGACCCATCATCTGGTGGCGGTCTCGCTCGGACTGTTCGACGACGCCGACGGGCTGGTACAAGTCACCGGCTCGGGGCTGGCCGCCGGCCAACAGGTGGTGGTCCCGGCGACATGACTTCGACCCCGCAGCACCTGCCAGACCGTTCGTCGGTCGATGCCGGCGACGGCTCCGTCACTGACGCAGTGCAGGCTCCCGTGCTCGATGTCGACAATCTGACCAAGAGCTATCCCGGCGAGCCGCCCGTTCAGGCCCTGCGTGGGGTGAACCTCGCCATCGGCGAGGGGGAGCTGGTCGGGATCGTCGGCCCTTCGGGGTCTGGAAAGACCACCCTGCTGCAACTGATGGGAACCCTCGACCGGCCCACCAGTGGCCACGTAAGGATTGGGGGGCTCGACGTGGCCAGCATGGCTGACGACGACGTCGCCTACCTTCGAGCCACCCGGATCGGGTTCGTCTTCCAACAGTTCTTCCTCGCGGAACACGCGACGGTGCTGGACAACGTGGCCGATGGGCTCCTCTACGCTGGTGTCCCCCTCGAGCAGCGCCGCCAACGGGCCATCGACGCCCTGGAGCTGGTCGGCCTGGCGCAGCGTCGTCACGCCCGTCCCACCCAGCTCTCTGGCGGGCAACGCCAACGGGTCGCCATCGCCCGGGCCCTGGTCGGCCAGCCCGCCGTCGTTCTGGCGGACGAACCGACCGGCAACCTGGACCAGGCCACCGGGCAGTCCATCCTGGCCCTGATCGACCGGCTTCACCGGACCGGCTCGACCATCGTGGTCATCACCCACGACCATGCCATCGCCGAGCGCATGTCCCGTAAGGTCGAAATCCTCGATGGACAGATCGTCGCCGACACCGGCCCGGACACCGGAGCCGACGCCCGCCGCCGCTCTCCTGCTCCGCTCGCTCGACCCGCCATCCACGCACCGCAGGCGGCGTATGGCGGCCCCGTGAATCACGAGCCGTCATGACGGCCGAGGCCACCCTGACCAGGAAGCGGCTCCAACTGTCGGACCTGACTCGGCTCTCCACCATCGGACTCCGTACACGGAAGTTACGAGCCGGGTTGTCCGCTCTCGGTATAGCCATTGGCGTAGCCGCCATCGTCGCCGTCCTTGGCCTCTCGTCCTCGTCCCAAGCCGGTCTCCTCAACGAAATCAACCAGCTCGGCACCAACCTGCTCACCGTCAGCAACGGCCAGACCCTCACCGCGACGCCCGCCGAGCTGCCCACCACCGCGCCAGGCATGATCGGCCGGATCCCCGGTGTGCAGCAGGTGCAAACGACAGGGGCGGTCAGCGGAGCCGACGCCTACCGCAACCCCTACATCCCCTCTGTCGACACCAACGCCCTGACTGTCCAGGCCGCATCTCTCGACCTCCTCCCGGTGGTCGCCACCCGCATGGCCCGAGGCAGCTTCCTGAATGCGGCCACCGCCCGAGAACCCGTCGCCGTGCTCGGCGCAGCTGCTGCCCAGCGGCTCGGGATCGACCGCATCTACCCGGGCGAACGTCTCTGGGTCGGCGGCCAATGGTTCTACGTAGCCGGCATCCTCAAACCCGCAGTGCTCGCCTCCACCATCGACTCCTCCGTCCTGATCGGCTACCCCGCTGCAGAGAAGTACCTGGGTTTCGACGGTCACCCCGCCACCGTCTACGTCCGCGCCCGAACCGACAGGGTTGACGCCGTCGACAACCTCCTCGCCGCCACCGCCAACCCCGAGAACCCCAACCAGGTCAACGTCAGCCAACCCTCCTCCGCCCTGGTCGCCCAAGCTGACGCCAAGAGTGCTCTCAACGGGCTGTTCCTCGGCCTGGGCGCCGTCGCCCTCTTGGTCGGCGCGGTCGGCGTCGCCAACATCATGATCATCTCTGTCCTCGAACGCCGCCCGGAGATCGGACTCCGCCGCGCTCTCGGCGCCACCAGGAGCCATATCCGCACCCAGTTCCTCTCCGAAGCGGTCCTGCTCGGCCTCCTCGGCGGTGCCGTCGGAGTCGGAGCCGGCGTCCTCTCCACCGCCATCTACGCCCACACCAAGAACTGGGCCATCGTGATCCCCACCGAAGCCTGGGCCGGCGGCATCGCCGCATCCCTCATCATCGGCGCCGTCGCCGGGCTCGTCCCCGCCCTACGAGCCGCACGCCTCTCACCCACCCAAGCATTGTGGTCGGTGTAGCCTCGCGTCCGACGCCGGCCGTCTCGCAGCATGTCCGCCAACTCTGTCAGCGCCCACTCCCACCTTCATGGGCGAGCAGTCCTGAAGCCCGGGGCGATTCACTCGGCATCTCCCTGTAGAGCCTGGCCACGTTGTGTGACGGCCGGCAGGGAGGTCAGGTAGGTCCCGCTACGGTCATCGCCTCACCCAGCCAGGAGGCGGGACCGTATGCTGGGTAGGAAGTCACGGCGGTGCAGGCTCATCGTGACAGCTGGGCCGGACGTAACCACGTCGGCCGTTCGGGGCACCACGTGCAGCAGGGCGATCTCGCCGAACTGATCACCGGCCCTCAACTCGTTGACCACGACTCCGTCGACCATTACCTCCGCCCTTCCTTCCAGAAGCACGAAGAAGTGATCTCCCGCTTCGCCGCTCGAGATGATCCGGCTGAGTGGTGGCCAGTGATCCACCGAAGTGGCCCGAGTCAGTTCCTCGACTTCTACGGGGCCCAGGTGGGAAAAGAGGGGCAACCGGGACAGCACCCTGGCTCGATCCCGGTGCGAGATGCCCTGAGGACCTCCCACCACGTGGTGCAGGTCCGATCCATCCGACCTCACCGGGTCGCCCACGATGGCCTCGAGGAAGTCGTTGCGTCCGAGGACGAGCAGCTTCATCGGATCGCGCGCCCGCACGGTGGCGGTACGGGGGACATCCCTCAACAGCGCCCGCTCCCCGAAACTATCCCCGGGCCCGAGGACGCCGACGAGGAAGCCGTCAACCAGCACGTCGGCCCGCCCGGACTCGATGATGTAGAACCGGGCGCCCTCGTCTCCCTGGCGGACCACGTCGATGCCCGCGGCGGGGATGTCCTCGGACCTGAAACGCCCGACGAGAACATCGAGGGTTGCGATATTGAGGGGTTCCAGGCACGCGATGGAATGCAGTCTCGTCAGCAGATCGGCCCTCTCGCTGGCCGAGGCATCGACGCGATGGAGTTTGTGCCATCCACGTACGACCATGAGAGGCAGCGGGACGGAAGCCACCAGAAGCGTTGCCCGCACCCCCACCGCGGTGATGAGCACAGGCGCGAGAAACCCTCCCATGCCCTCCAGCGCCAACTTGGTCGCTTCTATGGCGCTGGTCACCCGGGGCAGCGTCGGTACGTCGAGTAGCCGGTTGAGCAGCGACGACGTGGCCACGTCCGCCACGGCCATTCCGACCCCCCAGACGGCGATAAGGCCGAGGGCGACACCGAAGAGCGGTATGCCAGCGATGACGGCGAGCGGTAGCCCACAGGCGACCAGGGATATAGCCGCCGGCGTGCCGATCGGGCCCCTGGTGATCATCCATGCCGACAGCGGCGCTGCGATCAGCGATCCCACACCTCCGGCCAGCATCAGCAGGCCGACGCCGGTGGTGCCCGAATGAAGAAGACGCAGCGAGGCGATAACGGCAATAACGATCCACATCCCTCGGACGAAGGTGCGGAGTCCGCTCAGCATCAGAATTGTGGTGATATGGGGATTCTTGACAAGCGTGGCGGTCTCCCGGGCGAGGCGTCTGATCCCGACCGGGCGACCGGCAGAAACGCCGAGGGTGCCCCGCTCATCGAACGGCAGCACCAAAACAAGCGCGATGAGGAAAAAGGCACCAGCTCCGCCGAATACCACCTCCGGAGTAGTGACGGACAGGAGAGCTCCGCCCAGCGCCGCTCCGGCAGCCTGACTGAGCGTCTTGACCGTGCTCAGGCCGACGACCGACGCCACGAGCTCCGTTGGGTTGCGAGAGAAGCCCGGAGCGAGCGCCGCCTGGGCTGGACGGTAGAAGGCGGAAACAAGCGCGTCGAGGCCCAGGAGGCCAAGCAGAACGCCGAGTGAGCCTCCCGATGCCGCCACGGCAGTGCTGGCGAGCACCAAGACGGCCCGGATGCCCGCGACCTCGGCAACCAGTCTGGCCGGACGGAGGCGCTGAATCAGAACGGTGGCCCCGAAGCTACTGGCGGCAGAGACGAACAAGCGGAGGCCCACCAGACCCACCGCCAGGGTTCCGCTCTGCCTGAACGCCACGACCGAAAGGGCTGTGACATAGGCCCATTCAGCGATGGTTACCGCCCCGAATGCTGTGACCATCTGGGTTAGGCGACGATTGGCGAGGACAATGAACAACGGACTGTGGCGCCCTCGCTTCATCATGGACTCGGAAGCGTCAACCCGCGCCCGCCCCGGCTCGTCCACGTCACTGTTGGCATGTTGCTGAACGCCGCCCCTGCCACGCAAACCGCCGAATATCCGGAAGGTGAACAAACGGTTGACAGGAAATGAACAGTGCGGCTTGGGGCATGTGCCCTGAAGCCCTATAGATGACACACCAGCGTCGAGACCCTGGCTCTGGCTCTGGCCCTAACCGGGTCGGTGCCGACCGATGATCTCTTTGGTGTGCTGTCCGGGCGGCGCCACCCCGGAGCGGATCGACGCGGGGGTGGCGGTGAACTGCACGGGGTGCCTCAGCACCTCGATCGGCTCGCCGTCGGGACCGGCCACCGATTCGGTCACGGCCAGGTACCGGACCTGCGGGTCGGTGAACACCTCCGACACCCGGTACACCGGCCCGCAGGGGAGCACCTCGGCGAGGATGTCCACCCACTCCGAGGTCCGGCGGGTGACCAGCGCCTGGCCGATCAGCGCGTTCAGCTCGTCGCGGTTGCGGGCTCTGGCGGGCATGGTCGAGAAGCGGGGGTCGCCGGCCAAGTCGGGTCGACCCACCAGTTCGGCAAAACGGTCGAAGCCGTTGAGCACCCCGATGTTGATGACGCCGTCTGCAGTCGGGAAGGTCCCCATGGCCGGGATGGTGGGATGGTTGTTGCCCTCCTGCTGCGGATCCACGCCGTCGATCAACCAGCGCGCCGCTTGAAAGTCCAGCAGGTGGACCGCGGTCTCCAGCAGCGAGGTGTGCACCCACTGGCCCGTTCCGGTCCGTTCCCGGGCCAATAGCGCGGCCACCACCCCCTGGGCGAGGAACGTACCGGCCATGACGTCGGTTACGGCTACCCCCACCCGCCACGGTCCAGTGCCCGGTGGGCCGGTCACGGCCATCAGTCCACCCAGGCCCTGAGCGATCTGATCCACACCGGGCCGGCCCGCGTAAGGACCCTCCTGGCCAAACCCCGAGATGCTGCCGTACACCAGCCGCCGGTTGCGGGTGAGAAGAGCATCGGGGGACAGCCCCAAGCGGTGCTTGACGCCCGGCCTCCAGTTCTCCAGGAAC
>JAKBAX010000503.1 GCA_021808785.1 Actinomycetes bacterium
GCGAACCGAAGATCGAAGCGTTTGTCAGCGGTCACCGAATTTCGCGATTGATGGGCGTCGAAGTTCGCGGTTGATCTGAGCTTTGGGGGCTCCTCCAAGGACCATCCACCACGGTCGGTGGTGGCTTCTCCAGCCTCGGGACTGCCAAGTTCCCGAGTGCTGGAGGAAGCCACCGGCCATGTTGACCCAGGAGGAGTACATGGACGTCGTCGCACTGCGACGCCAGGGCTGGACGATCGGCCAGATCGCAGTCTCGACCGGCAAGCACCCAGCCACGATCTCGTCGTGGCTGAAAAAGGGGGGCCCGCCGCCGCGCCGGCAGCCGCCAGCTGGTCACGTGGCGGTCGTTGATGCCCGTTGGGCGGCTCGGGTCGCCGGGCTGTTGGAGGCGAACCCGGAGCTGCTGGCGACCTCGATAGAGCGGATCGTGCGGGCCGAGGGTTACGAGGGCTCGTATGAGGCGCTGGTGCGCCACCTGCGTTCGGTGCGCGGGGTGCGCCGCCGACGAAGCCCGACGGTGAGCGTGCCGATCGAGACGGCGCCGGCTGCGGAGTTCCAGTTCGACTGGTCGGACTGCTGCGACTGGGGTGAGACCTGGGGGCTCGGCGAGCTGCAGTGCTTCGGGGCGGTGCTGTGCTGGTCTCGACGGCGTCACTGGTGGTTCGCCCCGTCACTCGATCGGTCCCACACCTTCGAGGGCCTGGTGCGCTTTTTCGAAGACGTCGGCGGCGTCGGCGCGGTCGGGCGCACCGATCGGATGGGGGCGCTCGGGGTGAGCAGGGGCGGGGTGTTCCGTTTCTGTCCCGAAGCGACCGAGTTCGCCCGCTACCACGGCTTCGCGTTCAAGGCGTGCGCCGCTCGGGACGCGAAACGCAAGGGCAAGTGCGAGCGCCCGTTCGGGGAGCTCAACTCGGCGTTCATGCAGGAGATGGCGCTCGATCCGCCCGCCTCGATCGGCGAGCTCAACACCCGTGTCGAGCGGTGGCTGGAGGTGTACGTGCATCCCCGGGCGCACCGGGTGACCGGCGAGGCCCCCGGCGTGCGCCTGGAGGCCGAGAGAAAGCTGTTGGGCCCGTTGCCCCGGGCACGCTTCGACACCGCCCGACGCGAGCCGAGGGTCGTCAACGCCCCTCTGCCGCTGGTCGAGGTCGACCGGGTGCCCTACTCGGTGCCCCCGAGGTTGGTGGGAGCGACCGTCGAGGTCCGCCTGCCCGTCGACGCCGGGGTCGTCGAGGTCCGCCACGGCGGCGAGGTAGTCGCCACCCACTGTCTGGGGATCCCCGGGCAGGGACCGGTGTGGGACCCGGCGCATCGCGCCGCAGCCGAGGCCATCGCGTTGGCCCCCCACCGTCGCCACCTGAGCGTCGTTTCCTCTCCTACAGGCCCGGTCGGGCCGGTCGGGCTGGACCTCGGAGAGGGTGACTACGACGTCGCCCCGATCGACCTCGGCCGCTACGACACCGGCTGTGGCTGCTTGGGGACCGGGGCATGACCGCCACGGGCGGCAGCGGACATCCCGGCGGCCTCTACGAGGCCGTCAAGGACGACCTCGGCTACTTGAAGCTCACCAAGGCGGCGGAGTGCTTCGCCACCCTCGCGGAGACCGCGACCGGGGCGGGATGGAGCCACGTCGAGTACCTAGCTGCGGTGGCCGCAGCGGAGGCGGCAGCCAGCCGCGACCGGCGCCTCGCCGCACGGATGCGTTTCGCCCACCTCCCGCGCCGGGCGACCCTCGAGGACTTCGACTTCGACTTCCAGCCGTCGATCGATCGCAAACTGGTCACCGACCTGGCCAGCTGCCGGTTCGTGGGCGAGGGGCGCCCGGTGCTGTTCCTCGGTCAACCCGGCACCGGCAAGAGCCATCTCGCCGGAGCGCTCTGCGCCGCTGCGGTGGCCGCCGGCTACCGGGGGTTCTTCACCTCCGCCGCCGACTTGGTGGCCAACATGGCCGCCGCCTACGCGGACGGCAGTTTCGGGACCCGCATCCGGGCCTACACCGGGCCGTCGGTGCTCGTCATCGACGACGTCGGCCTGGTCGGCTTCGACCGCTCCCAGGCCAACGCCTTGTTCCAAGTCGTCAACCGCCGCTACGAGCGGGGCAGCTCGACCATCATCACCACCAACCGCTCGCTGAGCAGCTGGGGCGAGATGTTCGGCGGGGACCAAGTCGTCGCCGCGGCCATCTTGGACCGCCTGCTGCACCGGGCGGTGGTCATCAACATCAAAGGACCCTCCTGGCGCCTCAAAGAGCACCAGGCGCTCACCGAGGCGCACCGCTAGAGCCATGGCCGCCGCCGTCGTCGTCGTCGCTGCCCTCGCGGTCATCGCTGTCCTCGCAGTCCTTGCGCCAGCCCCCGGGCTCGCCGGTGACCCACGCGATCCCCCCGCCGCCCGGACCGACGGCGCCGGCCGGCTGACCCCGGCGCCACTAGCCCGAGGACCCCCGACCCCAGACGCCGTCCGATCGGCCGACGGCAGGAGCCCCGCCCACCGCTGTGCCGGCACGTGCCGGTCCCAGCCTCTGCCCAACCCTTCGACCCCGTCCCATCCCCCAAGCCAGCAGTCACCCGCCGTCAGGCCGATCCCGGTGAGAATGCTTGAACTCACCCCGCCTTTCTGCCATCCTCAACCAACAGGAGCCACCACCCTCAGTCACCGCGAACTTCGATAACCAGAAATCGCGAAGTTCCCGTGGCCGCGGACAGATGTCGTAGTACTCGATCTCCACCTTCCCGACGTGAGCGGTGTGGGCGGCGTGCTCCGGATCCGCGATTCAGGGGCGCACATCCTGGTGCTGTCTGCGTCGAGCAGTCATGAGCTCGTCGTCGACG
>JAKBAX010000504.1 GCA_021808785.1 Actinomycetes bacterium
GCGGCCACCAATCGCCGACCGCGTCCACCATCGGCTCAATTCCAGGACCGGAACAGCCAGCAGCATGACCATCAACCACGCCGCATCAGCCTCAAAAACCCCTCCTTTCACACCAGCCACCTAGCGCTTGGCGAAGGGTGACCTCCTCGACCTTGATGCGTTGGACGAACGCTGCAGTGCCAAAGGCGGCGAGGCAGAGGGGACTCGCCCAGTCGCCCAGCCCAAGGCCGATACCGACCACCGAGAGCAGCCCACCGAGGTAGGAGGGGCGCCGTACGCGAAGCGGAAAGTGTCCGGGCAGCGATCGCAAACCCTGACTTCGTTGCCAGTTTGCGGCGCACCCTGAAGAAGTGGGGCCTCGGCTCCCGCGGGTCCATCCTGGTCCCGGAGCCAGCGTTCGTGAAGGCGCTCTCGACCGCGGTGCCAATCCTGGAACCGTTCGAAGCCTTGCGGATAGATGACCCCGACCTGCCCGCAGATCTCTCTGAGCAGCTCTGGCACGTCATCAGGTCGCTGGGGGTGGTCGAGAACGAGGCAAAGTTGGTCGCCGGCACAAAGACGTTGCACCACCTCCTGCCTGGTCTCGTCGTACCGATGGACCGAGCGTGGACTGGGTTCCGATTCTTCGATCTCCAAGACTCAGAGTGGCAGCAAGACGCAAATCAACGAAGAATCTTCCCGTGGATGTATGGCCATTTCATGCACATTGCCCAGCAAGTCCAGCCCGAGCAGTACGGTACGGGGGAGCGTTGGCGGACTTCTCGGTCCAAGATTCTCGACAACGCGCTCATAGGTTTCTGCATGCGCGGTGGCGGCCAGACAGCATCGGCAACGCGACCGTGAGGTGACCGGGCCCGCGACAGCTATCCGACGGACTGCGCTGCTATCGAATGCCTTCCGCTCCCTGAACAACGTGATAGTCGTCTCGCACAATGGTCTGATCGTTGACATTGCCTGCTCGTCGGCGTCGACGTCCTGGTGAGAAGCACTGGCAAAGAGCACCTTGACGCAAAGGAAATGGCCTACTTGAACGGTCGCGGTGGTATCCCGATCTTACAATCCCGTCCGACCCAGCTACTGCGTTCATCTCGTCATCGCACGCGCGCAGTCTCATAGCCGCCGGCGTGTTCCATGAACTGCGACATTTGGCTCCCGCGAGTATCGCCGCCAAACTCCAGCCGCAGACCCACCTGACAAGAAGTTGCTGCACTTCAGGCGGCCAGATACCCCGTCTACGCAGGCTCGTCAAAGAGGCCGACGTCCACATCCGAACTCTCCCTGACAGCCGAACCCAGTCGACGTTGCAGCCGAGAAGCGCCCCATCTCCGGCGGTGACACCGGTGGATCGTCCTTCTGGGACGCTCTTCCTGAACGTTCTGGGGCAGGCCGACGCGAAGTCGGTCGCTGAGATGTACAATCTGTACATGAGCGAGTTGGCCGTGAGCGAGGCTCGTACCCGTCTCGCCGAAGCGATAGAGCTGGCCAGGAGTGGCGAGCCTGTCTACGTGACCCGTAGAGGGCATCGAGTTGCCGTGCTCGTCGATGCCGCCTCCTATGACGCCCTTGTGGAGTCGGCCGAAGACGCGGTTGACCGAGCCGAGCTCGAAGCGGCGCGCCTCGAGGACGACTACGTGCCCTGGGAGGAGGTCAAGGCCGACCTCGGCCTTCGGTGAGTCGGTACCGAGTCGAAATTGCCCGACGCGCGACCAAGGCCCTCGCTGGCCTGCCCCGTCAAGAGCAACAACGGGTACGCGCCGCTATCGATCTGCTGGCGGACAATCCCCGACCCCCCGGATGCACCAAGCTGACTGGTGAGGACAACACCTATCGGGTGCGTGTCGGGGTGTACCGGATCGTCTACGAGGTCTTCGACGATCGTCTCGTCATCCACGTCGTCCGGATCGGGCACCGCCGAGACATCTACAAGGGATGACCACGGACCAAGGCGCCCAGGAGCCGGCGTTCAGGGGCGCGGGGCAGGGGGATCATGTGCCGCGGAATCTGGGACGGGTGACGGATATCAACAGGGGGTGCTCGTGCTAGCCGTTTCGCCGACTGGTGATTTGGAACACCGGAGTGCTCGGCGCCAGCGCTTCGCAGTCCTCGAGCGGCGCGTCACGGTCGAGCTTCAGATGCGGCCGTCCCCCCGGTGCGACCGCAGCGTAGCGGCGGATGATCGGCGCCCGGTCGGCAAGGTCTACCTCCTGGAGTATCACGGGCTCCTTACGGCCCCGTCGTAGTACAGCGACTCCGTCGGCGGCCCTGACGTTCTTCACCCAGTTCGCCCGCTCGCCGAGCATCGACACGAGATACTCGCGGCCTTCCCAGTCGGCGATCACGACGGGGAAGGAGATGGTCCGACCGCTGCGACGACCTGATACTTCCAACCTCGCCGCCCGATGGGGTAGCAGGCCGGCCGCGAAGAGGATGCCCGACAAATGGTTCTGTGGGCGTGCCACCCTGTTGGGTCGACCCGATCGATACATCCACCGGCTGTACTGGCCGAACAAGGCGCCGAATCTGCCCACGCGAGAGAGTATGCCCATTAGCGTCCAGGAGCGGCAGATTCGTTAGTCACACCTGACGGCCTTCGCCCTCCGGGTCCGTGTCGAGCGGCTCACCCTGCCGGTCCTGGCGGGATCTCGCTCACAGGCGGCAACCACCACCGGCCCCCGAGAACCGCTGTTCGGAGGCAGTTCAGCCTGAGCGGCTCCTAGCGTTAGGGGACGGCCGGTGAAGCTCTTTGCTGAGTATCTCGGTCAGTAGCTCGAGGGAGTTGTGCAGCTGGGTGTAACGCTGCGGCCCCAGGATCTCTGCGATCTGCAGC
>JAKBAX010000505.1 GCA_021808785.1 Actinomycetes bacterium
CGACTGACCCTTAGCCTTAGGCGGGTCGAGCAAGCCCAATGCGGCCGCCATGGCGGCCTGATTGATGTCGGCGCCGCGGCCAACCAGCAGGCGAGCCACGTCCCAGCAGCGATAGCCGACCGCGTTCGCCAATGGGGTGCCGATGGATCCGTCGGGCGCGTTGATGTCCGCGCCGGCATCAATCAGATCAGAGCAGTCGCGACGTGCCAATCGTCGCTGGGGGCCGCCCATTGGAGCGGGGTCTCCTCCCCGGGCTGGCGGGCGTTGGGTCGGCGCCGGCTTCGACGAGCAGCCGCACGATTTCCGGGCCGTTGGGGAAGTACCCGGGCCAGTCGGTGACGGCATGAAGCGGGGTCCGAGACTTGTATCTGCCGCCCAGCGCGGCCGAGGCGACGCCGGGATGGTCGTGGAGGAGTTGGCGCAGTCCGGCCTACCACAGGTCATCAACCTACGGGGTGATCGCCCATGAGGCCAGCATCCTCGAAGACGACAGGCCCGGACGTGCCGTGCCCTCCCGCCCCCGGTTCAGGCGTCGGGACCGTCGCGCTCGGCTTCGGCCCGGAGTCGGTCCCGAAGCTCCCGCTTCAGGACCTTGCCATAGTTGTTGGTGGGCAGCTCCTCCAGGAACCGGTACTCCTTGGGCCGCTTGTACCGGGCGACGTGGTCGAGGCAGATCCGGTCGAGGTCGTCGGGGCGTGGCGGATTTCGAGCGTCGGCGGCTACTACGAAGGCCACCACGGCTTCGCCCCATTCGGGATCGGGGCGGCCGACGACTGAGACGGCATGGACGCCGGGATGGCGGAGCAATGTCTCCTCGACCTCACGCGGATAGATATTCATCCCGCCGCTGATGATCAGATCCTTGGATCGGTCTCGCAGCGTCAGGTATCCGTCGCCGTCGAAGCTGCCGACGTCGCCGGTGTGGAGCCAGCCGCCCCTCAGCGTCTCGGCGGTGGCCTCGGGCTGGTTCCAGTAGCCGCACATGACGACGTCGCCGCGGACCACTACCTCGCCGACCTGGCCGGCGGGTAACTCGCGGTCGTGATCGTCCACGATGCGGACCTCGACGTCGGTGCGCGGAGTGCCCACACTCTGCATCCGCTCCCGCCATCGACCATGGCGTGGCGCGCCATGGTCGTCTTTGGACAGGGAGGTGATCGTCATCGGCGTCTCACCCTGGCCGTAGATCTGGGCCAGGCGGGGTCCAAAGACATCGAGCGCGGCCTCCAGATCCGCCAGGTACATCGGCGCGCCCCCATAGATGATGGTCTCGAGGTGGGACAGGTCGCTTCCGTTGACCGCGAGGTCGTCGGTCAGACGCTTCACCATGGTGGGGGCAGCAAAGAACGACATCCCGGACCAGCGTCGCAGCAGGGTGGCAATCTCCTCCCCGTCGACGCCACCGGAGTGTGGGGTCACACTTATCGCACCCTGGGCCACGTGGGGCAGGCCGTACAGCCCCGAACCGTGGGAGAGGGGGGCCGCGTGCAAGACGCTGTCGTTCGGGCCCACCCGGTCGATGTCGGCAAAGTAGCTGAGCGACATCACGAGCAGGTTGCGGTTGCTGAGCGTCGCTCCCTTGGGGTGACCGGTGGTGCCGCTGGTGTAGAACAGCCAGGCCGGGTCATCGGGGCCGCGATCGACCAGCCGGATGGGCGGAGCTTCTCCCAACCGCTGCCAGCGGTCTCCCGGAGCGACCAGGGCCGCATCCAGCGACTCGACCCGGCCGACGAGCCATTCGGCGTCGTCGCCGTGATCATCGTCGGTTACCACCACCCGGGCCCCGCTGTGGTTGAGCACGTAGCCGATCTCTTCTCGATGAAGCCGAGCGTTGACCGGCACGGCGACCAGACCGGCGTGCCAGATAGCGAAGAGCGCCTCGAGATACTCCGGCCGGTTGCGCATGAGGATGGCCACCCGGTCGCCCGGCGACAGGCTGAGCCCCTGACGTAGCCCGCCGGCGGTGGCCGCGATCCGTTCGGCGAATGTCTCCCAGGTCGCATGGACACGCTCACCATCGGCCAGCGCCGGTGCGTCGGGCCGGCGACGGCCGTGCCGTTGGACCCAGATGGCCAGGTTCACCGCTTCTTTCCCCCGCCGCGACGAGCGCCGATTTCGCCGTGGTGAGGCTGCGATCCGGGACGCTCGAAGGCCACGAACCTAGCATGGCGCGTCCCGGCCGCCCCTTGGTCCACCTGGAACCCTTTGATGATCATTCCCTGCGCGTCACCAGCCGTCGATCCGCGACGATGAAGCTCACCGGCACAGAGGCCCGAGCCCGCTTGGCCGCTCACGACCACGGGGTGCTGTGCACCGTGCACGCCGAGCGGGGGGTGGATGCGGTGCCGGTGGTGTACGCCGCGGACGAGGACGGGTTCGTGGGCGTGCCGGTGGACCGGGTGAAACCGAAGGCATCGTCGCACCTGCAGCGGCAGCGGAACCTCGAGGCCGACCCTAGAGCGGCTCTGGTGATCGAACACTGGGACCGAGAGGACTGGACCCAGCTGTGGTGGGTTCGGGCCGAGTTGCGCTGGCAGGGCGGCGGCCTCGAGCCGGCAGGACGGGCGGACGCCCTGGCCGCCCGTCTCGAGGCGCTCTTTCCGCAGTACCGGAACCGGAGCCAGCCCTTCAGCTCCATCCTGCTGCTGCGAGTGGTCGCGGTGACCGGTTGGTCCGCCCGCTGAACCGGTCACGGGTATCACTGCGGAGACTCCGATACGGGCGCTTCGGTCCATGCCCTCACGCCGCGTTGACCGCGGGGAGGATCTCGTCGTTGAGCCGCTTCAGGTCGTCGAGGGTCTTCGACACCGGCACGTCCGTGAAGGGC
>JAKBAX010000506.1 GCA_021808785.1 Actinomycetes bacterium
ACTCCCCGTCGTGCACATGTCGTCGACGAGGAAAGCCAGGCATCACAAGGCTCTCGGGAAGGCCGGTCTAGATAACTACCTAATCGTGATTATCCCGACATCGGGATAACCACGACCTCAGACACACCTCCGCGACGGTGGCCTTGCTGGCCGGCGTGCACCCGAAGGTGGTGACCGAGCGGCACGGGCACGCGTCGACCCAGATCACCCTGGATCGCTACAGCCATGTGATCGAGTCCATGCAGGCCGACGCCGCCGAGGCGATCGGGCGCTTCCTCGCTCCGGCGGAATGATCCGGGCGTTGGGGTCGGCCGAGTCAGGTCCTGCAGGCTCCTCCTCGGAGGCGTCGTCCCTGCTCGGAGGCGCTTTGGCTCGACTTCGACACCAACCCAGGCCCGCGCCGACGTTGGGTAACCGTACCACTATGGGTACGCTTCCAGCGGATAAAGCAAAAGATAGTGATAGAAGCGTACCTATTCGGGTACACTTCTCGACGTGGCCACGCCGGAGAAGACATACGACCGGTTGGTGGAGCGCGCCGGAGCACAACATGGGTTCGTGCGCACCAAGGACCTGGACGAGCTGGCCATCCCGCAGGTCTACATCCGCAAGCTGGCCGCCAGCGGTCGAGCGGAGAACCGGGCCCGGGGGCTGTACCGGCTCACGGCCATCCCGGTGACTGCCAACGATGAGTATCACGAGGCTGTTCTGTGGGCCGGGAACGACGCCGCGGTGAGCGGAGAGGCGGCTCTGGCCCTGTGGGACCTGGCCGACGTGAACCCTCGCCACATCGAAGTCGCCGTTCCCCATGGACACCGGCCCCGTCGAGACCCCAAAGGCCGCTTCAAGGCGCTTACCGCCCGTCTGGCGCCCAACGACATCGACTTCGTGGACCAGATCCCCGTTGTCGTGGCAGGGGTCGCTATCGGCCAGGCCATCGAGCGGGGCCTCGAAGGCAGCCTGATCGGCCAGGCCATCACGACGGCCGCCACCCGAGGCCTGCTCGGACAGCTACCCGAAGCCCGGCTGCGTGTCGCCCTGGCCGACCGCAATCAACGTGCACACCAAGTCACGAAGACCCGTTGACCGAGTCGACCCCCGCCCCCAAAGCGGTACGCCCGCCCGGTGATGTCGGCCACCTGTCACGTCTCCTGCAGCTGTGGGCCGACCGGGCGCCCGAAGAGACCGGAACAGCCGGCCGGCTGCGCCGGCTGGTCGGAGTGACCGTCGTCGCCCGCATGATCGACGGTCTCCAAGACGACGAGGGCGTGGAGAGGATCGGTTTCAAGGGAGGCTCAGCGAGCGGCTGGAGACCGGCTGGAACGGCTTCACGGCGGCGGTCGACGAACCGGAAGAAGTCACCCGCGCCGGCATCACCCCGGCGCCGCTGCGGACCAAGCTCAAGCTGCGCTACAAGAACAGCCCGTTTGTAACCATCCCCTTCGAGATGGCTGCCGCCGAGGGCCGCTCAATGAGCGAACCCGAACGCCTACCCTCCGCCGTGCAGCTGGAGCCGGTCCAGCTGGAAGGCCCAGAAACGATCCCGTTCCTGCCCATCCGCTACCAGATCGCCCAGAAGCTGCACGCCTGCACCGAAGATGTCGGTGAACCCGTGAACCAGCGGGTCCGTGACCTGCACGACCTCCTCCTGATCGAAGAGCTCGCCGTAGAAGCGGACGACTACCCGGCCATTCGAGACGCGTGCGTCGAGATCTTCGAGGGCCGCCGGAAGCACCCGTGGCCACCGGCCACAACCGCATGGCCGGGCTGGGACCAGCTGTGGACGAACCTGGTCAGCGACGAAGGCCTCACCATGACCCTCCAAGAAGCCGTGACCTCCGTGGGTGCCTTCGTCGCCGCGGTGGACGCCGCCGGGTCCCGTTCTCAGTCAACGAACTCGTAGCTGCACCTCGGACAAGCGTGCTCGGCCTTGACGTTGGCGGCGATGGAGACTCAGGAGTGGCCCGCCCTCGGAGTGACGCGACCGGCAGATGGCTGCTGAGTTTGCTGCTCCTCAGCTTTCCATGGTGGCCCGGGAGGTGAGCATCTCGTCGATGGCCGCTATCGGCACGACGATCCGTCGGCCGAGTCGTACTGCAACGAGTTGTCCCCTGCTGATGAGGTCATAGGCGTGCGATCGGGAGATGCCGAGCGCCGTCGCAGCCTCGGCGACCGAGAAGGTGCGGTTCTGCTTCGCGGCGGGTGGCGTGTCGTCGCCCGAGGCGGTTCTGTCAAGCGGGACAGGCCAGGACCGAAATCAGTCCGTCCGTTCTGGGCTGGCCGCCGTTCTGGTCGCCGGCCGGTTCCGAGTCTGTTGCCTGTCGTGTGCCGAGCACTCGAGGCGGTCGGGGCCCGGATCCGGCGCTCGGCCCGCGGCGCCTCGCTGCGCTGACCCGCGGTCCGGACAGCTTCGAGAGCATCTCGGGATCCGAGGTGACAGGGCTCAACAAGCTGCAGATCGCCAACGCCAAGACCCACGTCGCCTTCCGCCTCGGCTCTGGCCTCGAGCGGCTCGTCCTGAGAGAAAGGCCTCCACCTCTAGAAGCGCGGAGATCGAGGTGACGCTGGTGACTATTCGCCCAGTCAAGACGACCGCCGCAAGTTGCCGGATATGTCACCGGCCTCGACCCCTTCAACAGCCCCAGAACGGCACGGTAAACCGGCCCAATAAGTCGGTGCCCTCCTGTCCCGAAAACGCCGGGAGTGGGCGCCGACGTTGGGATGGCGTCAGGCGAAGTCAGGATCCGAGCGTCGGTCCGAGTCGACTGGACTCATCACGCCGACGGGATTGCCGTCGGGATCCTCGATTACCGCATAACGA
>JAKBAX010000079.1 GCA_021808785.1 Actinomycetes bacterium
GCCCAGGCCGCCCAGGCCGCGGCCCACTCGGCCCAGGACCACGCGGCCAGCCGCCTGCGCCAACTGGCCATCGACGCGTACGTAGGGGTGGGCTACACGACCCCGGGAATCGACCCGACGGGCGGGGCCGTGGGCACCCAGGCCACCCCGGCCGGCATCAGCGGCATCGATGCCACTGACGCCCAGGAGATGCTGATCCTGGTCGGCCAGCATGCCCGCCAGAGCGTGGACCGGGCGGCCACCCAGGTGACAGCAGCGGTCCGGGCGGTCAAGGCGGCCGACGTGGCCTACCAGAAGCGGGTGGCGACGGTGAGTGCGGCGCAGACCCATCTCATCTCGGCCCGCCAGACCCTCGACGTGGTGACCACCGCGGCCACCACGCCCGGTGCCGCGGCGGCCACGCCGGTCTCGCAACTGATGGCCGCCGAGCAGTCGGGGCGGGCCCTGACCGTGGCCGACCTGCCGACCGCCTCGCGGGTCGCCTCCCCGCCCATCCTCGGCCCATCGGAGCTCAACGCCTTCCAGCTGGCCGCCTGGTGGAGCACCTCGAGCCGCAAGCCCAACCTGACCGTCCCCATCGACGACCTGATCGCCTCCTACGCCAAATGGGGGACCCGGCTCGACGTCGACTTCGCGGTCGCCTTTGCCCAGTCCATCGTCGAGACCGGGTCGTTCTCCTTCCCTTCCTACGGCCAGCTGACCGCCAAGGACAACAACTTCGCCGGCATCGGCGCCTGCGACAGCTGCGCCCACGGGTGGAGCTTCCCCACCGCCGACGCCGGCGTCCTGGCCCAGCTGGAGCTGCTCCACGAGTTCGCCACCACCGCGCCCTGGCCCAAGGACATCCCGAACGCCATCGGCGGGTCCGGCATCGGTGGCTGCTGCGCCACCTGGACCCAGCTGGCCGGCAAGTGGGCGTCGAGCACCACCTATGGCATCTCCATCATGACCATCTACCACCAGATGCTCACCTGGCTGATACCCGAGGCGGAGGTCAACGCAGGGCTGATCGCCCCCACCCCGGCTGCGGCCCAGGGACCGGATCTGGCTCCCCTGCCCAAGGGGGCGAAGCAGCCGGCGACTCCCCCGGCCACCACGGCGTCGGGTCTGACCGCGGCATCCGCCAAGGGCCGCTAGAGGTCAGTAGGCCCGTGGCACCTTGGCGATGCGCGAGAGCACCCAGTCGTAGGTCCCGGTCGATACCAGGGCCTTGCAGTAGTGACACACCCCGCTGAAGTCCAGCTGGAGAGGGGCGCCGCAGTTCGGGCACTTGTCGGACAGAGTCCCGCCCGCCTCGGGGGTGACAGCGCCGGCCGCCCGCTGGAAGGTCCAGTCCTCGGCCCACTGCTCCGGGTCGCGTGACCCCCGGACCACCTTGCCCGAGTCGTTGACGTCGTAGTCGGCCGAGCGGGCCAGGATGCGCACGGTGATCGTGTCGTACTGGTCGTCGAGGTGCACCACCAAGATGCTCAGGCTGTCGACGGCCAGCCCCTCGAGCACGTTGCGCTTGCCGCCGCTGCGGTAGCTCTCGATCTGGAAGCGGTGTTGCTGCCAGAGCCCGTCGGCCATCACCTGCCGGCTCATATCCGGGTTGCGCTCGGTCCACGCCTCCTCGACGAGGAAGAACGCCCGCTGCACCTGCCCGAGGAAAGCGTCGCGTTCGAAGCGGGGGTCCTTGGCCTTGATGGCCGCCAGCCCGGTCTCGGGGTCGTCCTGAGCCACCGCCGCAGCAGGCGCGGTCCCGGAAAAAATGTCCCCCTTCACGCTGGTCATGGCCGGCTGGTCGGAGTGGGTCCAGGCGCCGTCGAGCGGCGAGGGCGGCGCGCCGGCCCCGTCGCCCATCTCCCACCCGTCTGAATCGCGCCGCCGACCGAATAGTCCCATCAGGAGACCAGGTTACGGCGCCGGCGGGGCCTCCCCGGCGGCGGGCTGGGCCGCCCCCGCCGGTGTGCCGCACGAGGCGCAGAACTTGACCCCGGACGCCAGCTCCTCGCCACAGTTCGTGCAGTGGGCGACCGCGGGGGCGAGCGAGGTGCCGCACGAGGCGCAGAACTTGGCCCCCGCCGGGTTCTCCGCCTGACAGTTCGGGCAACTGACCGACGGGGGAGCCACCGACGTGCCGCACGAGGCGCAGAACTTGGCCCCCGCCGGGTTCTCCGCCTGACAGTTCGGGCACCTGGCCCCCGGTTGGGCCTGTGCCGCGTAGCCGGCCCCCCCGCCGACGAAGCCGGGACCGGGAGGAGGTGTGGGACCGGGCTGGGCCGGGGCCGCGGCCTGGCCGCCCATGCCCAACCCGGCGGCCAGGAAGGCGCCGCTCACCGCCCCGCCGCCCTGCGCCATGCCCTGTCCTGCGCCGAGGGCCATCTCCCCCGACGCGTACTGCTGGAACCCCCCGGCCAGGCGGGAGTAGGCGGTGTCCTTGGCCAGGGTCTTCAGCTGGGTCTCGTCCTCGGAGGAGAGGTTGATGTCGAAGTTACCCATGCGGATGACCTCGACGCCGTAGCTGGCCAGCTGCTCGTTGCCGGCCGCCACGACCTCCTTCTCGATGTCGGGTGTGTAGGCGGAGAGGCCGAGGATGGGCCACCCGTTGCGCACTATCTGCACCGTCATGTGGGTCCGCATGACCTTGAGCAGCTGGTCGCTCATCCAGCCGGTGACCGCGTCGTTGTCCGACACGTCGACGGTCCCGACCAGGTTGGTGATCAGCGCCACCGGATCCTTTACCTTCATCGAGTAGTCGCCGAAGACCCGCAGGGTCACGATCATCCCCGTCTGGGGATCCTGCACGTCGTCGATCCGGCCGCCGAAGGGGTTGCGGGGGTACTCCCGGGTACCGACGAAGTACAGCTCCGCCTTGTAGGCGTTGCCACCGGTGGCGAAGTCGATGAGCACGCCGAGGCCGGGCAGCTCGTCGGCGTCGATCTGGTGGCGTCCCGGCCCCATGGTGGCCACGACCTGGCCGGTGTTGACGAACAGCGCCATCTCGTCGGCGTTGACAATGGCGCGCGTCATCTTGCGGATGTTGTGGTCCGGCCACTTGAAGACGATCTGGTTCTTCTTGTCGTCGGGGACGGCGATGAATTCGCGGTCGAAGAGCGGCACCGGTGGCCTCCTGGCTATGACCTGTCTGTAAGAGCGTCAGGGTAGACGCCGCGGATCCCGATCCGACGGCCTGCGGCGCGAAATCATCCTCCAGGAGGAGACGGAATCCGAAATGTGGCCGCCGGGCATACCCCGGTAGACTCGGTCCCTTAGCCGAGGAAAAGGACCAGACCGAATAGTGACCGACGCCGCACCCTCCCGCTTCGAGTCCCCTGCCTCCGTCCGTGAGGGCCTGCGTAGCGTTGCCTACCTGGCCGACGAGGGCATCGCCGGCGTCGTGTTCCTGGCC
The DNA here is from genome assembly GCA_021808785.1 of Actinomycetes bacterium. Classification (GTDB taxonomy): domain Bacteria; phylum Actinomycetota; class Acidimicrobiia; order Acidimicrobiales; family Palsa-688; genus JAKCDU01. Next base: position 3,392 of record JAKBAX010000079.1, read on the forward strand.
GAGAGGCTGGGCAAGCCCATACTGGTCGAGGGCCCGGCCGGCACCGGCAAGACCCAGCTGGCCAAGTCCGTGGCCGAGTTGACCGGCGCCCGGCTGATCCGCCTGCAGTGCTACGAGGGCCTCGACGAGTCCAAGGCGCTCTACGAGTGGAACTACAAGAAGCAGCTCCTTCGCATCCAGGCCCAGCGCATCGCGGAGTCCGAGGGGGGCGAGGGCTGGGACGACATCGAGGAGGACATCTTCTCCGAGCCGTTCCTGCTGACCCGACCGCTCCTGGAGGCCATCCGGGCCGATGAGCCGGTGGTCCTGCTGATCGACGAGGTGGACCGGGTGGAGGTGGAGACCGAGGCCCTCCTGCTCGAGATCCTTTCGGACTACCAGGTGTCCATCCCCGAGCTGGGAACGGTCAGCGCCACGCAGATCCCGCTGGTGTTCCTCACCTCCAACAACACCCGGGAGCTGTCGGAGGCTCTCAAGCGGCGCTGCCTGTTCCTGCACATCGACTACCCCGACATCGACCGCGAGAAGGAGATCGTCCTGACCCGCGTCCCGGGCATCTCCGAGAGCCTGGCCGACCAGGTCGTGCGCATCGTGCGCTCGATCCGCAGCCTCGAGCTCAAGAAGGCGCCGTCGGTGTCGGAAACCCTGGACTGGGCCCGGACCCTGCTCCTGCTCGGCATCGAGTCGGTGGACGCCGAGACGGCGACCGAGACCCTGCACATCCTGCTCAAGTACCAGTCCGACATAGAGAAGGCGGCCAAGGACCTGAGCGCCACCACTGCGGGCTCGCGCTAGGAACGGGTCGACATGAGCGACTTGGCGGTGCAAGCCGGTGTGGCTGGCGTCGGCGCCCGAACGAGGTCGACGTGACCGCCACCGATCCCCACCTTCCCCGCGGCAGCTCGGCCGGGCTCCTCGAGTCCCTGTCCGGCTTCGTCAAGGAGCTGCGCAACGCCGGGATACCGGTGAGCCTGACCGAGAACCTCGACGCGGTGGAGGCGCTGCGCCACATCCCGCTCGAGGACCGGGACGCGTTCAAGTACTCCCTGGCCGCCACCATGGTCAAGAACAACGCCCACTGGAAGACCTTCGAGACGGTATTCGAGGTGTACTTCTCCCTGCGGGGCCGGGAGTACCGCCTGGGCGGTGAAGGTGAGGGCGATTTCGACGCCGAGGACATGATCAACACGCTGATCGGTGCCCGGGAGGGGGAGGGGCAGGGATCGGCCGAGGGCATGACCCCCGAGCAGCTGGCCGAGATGCTCTTCCGGGCCCTGATGGACGGCAACGACGCCATGATGAGGGCCCTGGCCCGTGCCGCGGTGACCCGCTATGCCGGCATGGAGCCGGGTCGGCCGGTAGGTGGCACCTACTACCTGTACCGGACCCTGCGGAACCTGGACCTGGACTCGATGCTCGAGCGGATGATGCAGCAGGAGCGGCGCCGCAACGAGGACGAGACCGATCTCGAGGAGCGCCTGGTCCGCGAGGAGTACGAGGCCCGCCTGGACGCCCTGCGCCGGGAGATCGAGGCCGAGATCCGGCGCCGGCTGGTCGCCGACCGGGGGGCCGAGGCGGTGGCCAAGTCGGTGCGCAAGCCGCTGCCGGAGGACATCGACTTCATGCACGCCAGCCGGGAGGAGCTGGTGGCCCTGCGCCGGGCCATCGCCCCGTTGACCCGCAAGCTGGCCGTCCGGCTGGCCCGCAAGCGCCGTCACGGGCGCAAGGGGCCGCTCGACTTCCGTAACACCGTGCGTCACTCTTTGTCCTACGGCGGCGTGCCGGCCGACCCCAAGTTCCGCTACCCCCGGCCGTCCAAGCCGGAGATCATGGTGATCGCCGACATCTCCGGCTCGGTGGCCGCCTTCGCCCGCTTCACCCTCCAGATGGTCTACGCCATCAGCTCGCAGTTCAGCCGGGTCCGTTCGTTCGTCTTCATCGACGGCATCGACGAGGTCACCGACTACTTCAAGGCGACCGAGGACATCTCCGAGGCCATCCACCGGATCAACACCGAGGCCGACGTCATCTGGGTGGACGGCCACTCCGACTACGGTCACGCCTTCGAGGCGTTCTGGGACCGCTGGGGCCGCGACGTCAACACCAAGACGACGGTGCTCCTCCTCGGCGACGCCCGCAACAACTACCACGCGGCCCAGGCGTGGGTGCTGGGCGAGATGGCCAAAAAGGCCCGACACGTGTACTGGCTCAACCCCGAACCGCGCTCCTACTGGGACACCGGGGACTCCATCGTGGGCCAATACGCCACCCACTGTGACGGCGCCTACGAGTGTCGCAACCTCAAGCAGCTGGAGCGCTTCGTCGAGCAGCTGGGCTGAGCAGCTGGGCTGAGCAGCCGGGCGACGGCTCGCGGGCCTAGGATGTCTCCGATGTCATCCCGTGACTTCGGAGGCTTCGGTGGCGAGGGCTTCGATTTCGAGCACCGGCCCGAGGTGGACGCGTGGCTGCGGGACCGGGCGACAGACGCCCCGACCGCGGCCACCCGCTTCGAGTGGCTCGACGGTGACCAGGTCGCCCTGCCCCCGGTCACCGCCGCCCATGCCGCGTGCACCAACCGGCTGGCGGCTCTCTTCCAGGAGGTACTGGGCGCGACGGCGATCGTGTCGGTCCAGAACCCGGTGCTACTCGACGAGTCGTCCCGGCCGTGCCCGGATGTGGCGTTGCTGGTGCCACGAGAGGACGGCTACCGGGAAACATTCCCCACGGTGGCCGACATCATCGTCCTGGTCGAGGTCGCCGACAGCACCTTCGGGCTCACCCACACCAGGGGCCGCAAGGCGTCGCTGTACGCCAGGTGCGGGATCACCGAGTGTTGGATCGTCGACCTGGTGTCCGCCCAGGTGCTCGTGCACCGCACTCCCGCTTCGGGTGGCTACCGCGACATCCGCAACCTGCGGGGGGAAGCGATGCTGGCGCCGGTCGGCCGGCCCGAAGCGCTCTTGTCGGCCGGGGCCGTGCTGGGTCCGGCCGGCACCGCCTGACCGCGAGTCGCACCGACCGGCCCGGCACCGACCGGCACCGACCAGGCCGCGGCCTTCAGGTCCTTATCTGACCCGATCCCTCGATCAGATATCTGGTCGTGGTCAGCTCCCGCAACCCCATCGGCCCCCGGGCGTGCAGCTTCTGGGTGCTGATGCCGATCTCGGCTCCGAAGCCGAACTCCTCTCCGTCGGTGAATCGGGTGGAGGCGTTGACCACCACCGCGGCCGCGTCGACCTCGTGCTGGAAGCGCCGCGCCGCATCGAGGTCTGTGGTCACGATGGCCTCGGTGTGCCCGGACCCGTACCGCCGGATGTGGTCGATGGCCGCATCGAGGCTGTCTACGACCCTGACGCTCAGGATCAGATCCAGGAACTCGCGACCGTAGTCGTCGTCGGTGGCCGGCTGTACCCGCCCGGCTCCCAGAATGGCCGCGGTACGCGCGTCCCCTCGTAGCTCCACTCCGTCCAGGGCCCGGGCCAGGCCCGGCAGGAAGTCGGAAGCCACCGAGGCGTGGACGAGCAACGACTCCGCCGCGTTGCAGACCGACGGCCGCTGGGTCTTGGCGTTGGCCACGATGCGGGCCGCCATCTCCAAGTCGGCGGCGGCGTCCACGTACACGTGGCAGTTCCCGTCACCGTCGATGACATAGGGAACGGTGGCGTGCTCCTTGATGGCGGCGATGAGCGACGGGCCCCCACGCGGAATCAGGCAGTCGATGTAGCCGTCGAGCTGCATGAACTCCCGGGCCGACTCGTAGCTGGTGTCCTCGACCAGCACAAGGGCGTCGGCCGGCAGGCCGGCCTTCTCGTAGGCCTCCCGTAGCGCCGATGAGACGGCCCGGTTGGACTGCAGGGCGGCCGACGACCCTCGCAGGAACGCCACGTTCCCGGACTTGAGGCACAAGCCGGCGGCATCGCTTGTCACGTTGGGCCGGTTCTCGTAGATGATGGCGACCACTCCGAGCGGGGTCCGGACCTGGCGGATCTCCAAGCCGTTGGGGCGGGTCCAGCCCCGGATCACCTCGCCGACCGGATCCGCCAGGGCGGCGACCCGGCGCAGACCCTCGGCCATGGCCTGGATACGCGAGCCGGTCAGCCGGAGGCGGTCCACGACCGTCGCTGTGACACCCGCCTCGGTTGCCGCGGCCACGTCGATCTGATTGGCGTCGAGGACCCGTTGCGAGCGGTCCGCCAAGAAGTCCGCCGCGGTCAGGAGCGCGTGGTTCTTGGCACCGGTCGACGCGGTGGCGAGCACCCGGCTGGCGGCCTTGGCTCTCGCCCCCAACCCGGCCATCGTCTCGGCACCCATCCGTCCAGGCTACCGCCGAGCCGGTTTAGGCCCACCCCGGCAGTACCCTGACATGTGATGTCGACTCCCACCTCGCGACTGCGGTAGTCATGGAAGCCCTGCCCTCTCGGGAGGCGCCCGTGGCCGACGTCCTCGCTCCTACCACCTGACGGCGGTGTCCAACCTTCCCGAGAAACGTCCCCACCGCCAGCCGGTCCACCCCGCCCTCTACCGAGCCGCGGTATCCCCGACGGCCATCGCGGCGGCGGCCATCGGAGCTGGCATCGGCGTTGCGGACCATTCCATCGTCGTCGGGGTGATCCTCGCCGTCGGCGGTTGGACCACTCGCATGGTGGGTGCGGTCGTGGGGCGGCGCCGGCGCGACAGGAAGGCCGCGCCCCACCCGGCTCAGCTCGATCCCTGGTCGGTGCCCGAACCGTGGCGGGACCTGGTGCAGCAGGCCGCGTCCATCCAGAGCCGTTTCGAATCGGTCATCGCCGAGTGGCCTCCCGGGCCTATCCGCGACCGGATCCAGGGTCTCAGACCGAGCTTCTACCAGGAGTTCTCGGCGGTGGGGTCCATCGCCTCCCATGGAGCCGCGTTGACCGGCTGGACGTCTGGGGCGGCTCCCGTCACGAGCGCTCCCTCAGCCCAGCGCCTGTCGAGCGAGCTGGAGCAGGCCCGCGCCGAGCGGGTGGCCTTGGGCGACCGGTCCCCCTCGCGGGCGGCCGAGCTGGACCGGCGGGAGGAGGCCGTCGCGGCCCAGCTGCGGGCCGTCCGTGCGGCCCAGCAGATGTCCGACTCGGTACAGAACCGGCTGCGGGTGATCGTCTCCCGGCTCGACGAGGCCGTGACCCACCTCCTGACCTTGTCCATCGAGACCGGAGGCACCGCCGGGGTGGAGCAGGTGTCCGAGGTGCTGACCGAGCTCGACGACGAGCTGGGAGCCCTCCGGGCCGGGGTAGCCGAGACCAGGGCGGTGGAAGCCGGGACCCCGCCGGACCCGCTGACGCTTTAGCATGATGCCATGGGAATGATGGATGTGCTGCGAAAGCGGTGGGCGTACCTGACCGCCAGGTCCAATAGCCGCTTCGAGGAGAAGGCGGACCCCAAGATCCAGCTCGAGCAGGCCATCGCCGACGCCCAGGACCAGCACCGGCGGCTGGTGGAGCAGGCGGCCAACGTGGTCGCCAACCAGAAGCAGCACGAGCTACAGCTCAACCGGGCCATGGAGGAGCTGGAGAAGATCAACCGCTCGACCCGCCAGGCGCTCATGATGGCCGAGGAAGCGGAGAAGGGGGGCGATCTCGACAAGGCTCGCGAGTACAACCAGACGGCCGAGGCGTTCGCCAACCGGCTCATCGCCACCGAGAACCAGGTCAACGACCTGAAGACCCTCAGCCTCCAATCGGCCCAGGCCGCCGACCAGGCCCGAGCCGCGGTCCAGCAGAACTCGCTGGCTCTCCAGCAGAAGCTGGCCGAGCGTCAGAAGCTGCTGTCGCAGCTCGATCAGGCCAAGATGCAGGAGCAGCTCAATCGGGCCATGAGCAGCCTCAGCGCGACGGTGGACCAGACGGCCCCCTCACTCGATCAGGTCCGGGCCAAGATCGAGGCCCGCTACGCCAAGGCCATCGGGACCTCGGAGCTCGGCGGCCAGACCGTGGAGGCCCGGATGCTCGAGGTCGAGCAGGCGTCGATGGGATCGGAGGCCCGCAGCCGGCTGGATTCGATCCGGGCCGAGATGAGCCTGGGGCCCGGCTCGGCCCCGACCGGCGAGCTGGGCCCGTCGTCGGGCGCGACCACGCCGGCGGAGGCCGCCCAGGAGGGGGCCCCCGTCGAGGACTCCTGAACGGGGCCGCCCTGACGGGCCACGACTGCCTCCTGACCCGGTAGGGCGGGGTCGGCCGCCCTACGAGGACTTCTCGTCGTGGCCGCCGAACTCCTTGCGCATGGCCGACAGCACCTTGTCGGCGAAGTCGGCCTCCCCACGGGATGAGAACCGTTCGAACAGGGCGGAGGCCAGCACGTGGGCCGGCACCGCCTCGTCGATGGCCGCCATCAGGGTCCACCGACCTTCCCCGGAGTCCGAGACCCGCCCCTGGAAGCTGCCCAGCTGCGGATCCACCGACAGCGCGTGCGCGGTCAGGTCGAGCAGCCAGGACGCCACCACGCTGCCCCGCCGCCACACCTCGGCCACCTCGGCGGTGTCGATGTCGTACTTGTAGTAGTCGGGGTTGGACAGAGGCGTGGTCTCGGCATCGGCCACCGCGTCGGGATCGTTCCCCACGTTGGCCTTGTGCAAGATGTTGAGGCCTTCGGCGTAGGCGGCCATGATCCCGTACTCGATGCCGTTGTGGACCATCTTCACGAAGTGGCCGGCCCCGTTCGGCCCGCAGTGCAGGTACCCCTGCTCCGCGGTGGAGGGCTCCCCGGTGCGACCGTCGGTCCGGGGGGCGGCGGCGACCCCCGGCGCGATCGACTTGAAGATGGGGTCGAGGTGGCCGACCACCTCCTGCTCGCCGCCGATCATCAGGCAGTAGCCCCGCTCCAGCCCGAAGATGCCGCCACTCGTGCCCACGTCGAGGTAGTGGATGCCCTTCTCCTGCAGCTGGCGGGCCTTGTGGATGTCGTCGTGGTAGTACGAGTTGCCCCCGTCGATGATGATGTCGCCCGGCTCCATGGCGGCCGCGATCTGGTCCACCGTGTCCCCGGTGTAGGCGGCCGGCACCATCACCCAGGCCGCTCTCGGCTTCTGCAGCTTGGCCACGAAGTCCTCGATGCTCGACGCCCCGGTGGCGCCCTCCCCCACCAGGGATCTCACCGCGTCGGCGCTGACGTCGTACACCACGCACTCATGACCGTCGCCCATGAGGCGGCGAACCAGGTTCGCTCCCATCCGGCCCAGACCGACCATTCCCAGTTGCACTTCGGCGCCTCCCGTAGGTCTCTTGCGGTGATCATCCTGCCAGACGTCGCGACGCCGGCCGCCCGGGGCGGATCCTCCCCCGTGGGACGGCGCCTAACCGGGGGGTCTCGGGGGATGGGGCGGCGGCGGAGGGGGGTAGTCGGGCGGCGGCGGGCCCGGCCACTGGCCCGGCCACTGGCCCGGCCCCGGCCTCTGACCCGGCCACTGGCCCGGCGCCGGCCCCGCGCCCCACGGAGGGCGGCGACGGCGGTTGGCCCGCTGCACGAGCAGAATGATCACGACGGCCACGATCAGCACCGCCGCCACCACGCCGATCACCACGAAGCCCACGTTGCGGGTGCCGCTCTCCACCGACGAGGAGTTCCAGTCGGGGTTGCGGGCCCCGAACCGGTCGGTCATCTGGGCGAAGGTGAACTCCTGGCGTACCGCCGGTCCGCTCCCCCCCACGGAAATGCTCAGAGTGTCGAATCGCTCGTGGAAGCTCTGCCACACCACCGCCGCGGCGCGCACCACGTCCGACTCGGTCGGGGCCGCGGAGACCTTGACCGACACGCTGAGAGAGTTGCTCGTGGGCTTCGGGCTGACGCTGACCGAACCGAACCCATCGTTCTCGAGCGCTCGCTGGGTGTCCAGCACGGTGGTGATCCCCGAACAACCGGACAGGAGCAGCACCGCCGACACGGCCGCGGCCACCCCCAACAGCCACCGGCGGGCTTTCACTCGAACACCACGGTCTTGGGTCCGTAGGTCGAGATGCGATCGTGGAGGTGGGCGGGCCTGGACCGCTTCACGGCAGCAGCACCAGATCGTCGCGATGGACGATCTCGGGCGCCACCTCGGCGGGCAGGTCGGCCGAGCGGCGCCCGGCCAGGCGGCGCACCTCCGGGGCCGGGTGGCGCGTCAGTCCCTTGGCGAAGACCTTGCCGTCCGGGCCGGCCAGCTCCACCGCGTCGTCGGTGTCGAAGTCCCCCTCGGCGCCGATCACGCCGGCCGGCAGCAAGGAGACGCCCCGTAGGGTCAAGGCGGTGCGGGCGCCATCGTCGACGGTAATGGTCCCGGCCGAGCCGACGGCGAAGGCGATCCACAGCTTGCGAGCCGGAAGGCGTACCGGCCGGGGCACGAAAACGGTACCTACCCCGGGGGCCGCCGACAGGGCGTCGACGAGGACCGAGGGTCGGCTGGCGGCGGCGATGACCGCCCGCACCCCGGACCACGCGGCGATCTTGGCCGCCGCCAGCTTCGACGCCATCCCGCCGCTGCCTCGTGGCGAGCCGGCTCCGCCCGCCAGCGCCTCGAGGGTGTGGTCGACGGCGACTATCTCCTCGATGAGCGACGCCTCTTGATCGAGCCTCGGGTCGCCGGTCAGGAGTCCGACCTGGTCGGTCAGAAGGAGGAGCAGGTCAGCGGCCAGGAGGTGCGACACCAGCGCCGCCAGGCGGTCGTTGTCACCGAAGCGGATCTCGTCGTCGGCGACGGCGTCGTTCTCGTTGACGACCGGGACCACACCCAGGTCGAGCAGCACCTGCAGGGTCTGGCGGGCCTGCAGGTACTGCTTCCGGTTGACGAAATCGAGCGGGGCCAGCAGTACCTGTCCGGCGACCAGCCCGTGTCGAGCGAGAGCCCGGTTGTACCTGTCGACCAGGTGGGCCTGGCCCACCGCGCTGACCGCCTGGAGCACCGCCGGGTCACTGGGCCGACGGTCGCCCAGGCCGAGCACCGGCAGCCCGGCCGCGATGGCCCCGCTGGTCACCACCACGACCCGCTCCCCCGCCGCCCGGACCTCGGCCACCTCGGCGCACAGCTTTTCTATGGCCGCGTCGACTATCCCGCCCCGCTCGTCGGTGAGCGAGGAGGTACCGATCTTGGCCACCACCAGGCGGCCGGCCATCAGGGTTCGACCAGTCGGCGGCGGCACATTTCAGCGCGAGGTTATTGGACCCGGGACCGGCTGCTACCCGGGTTCGTACTCGAACTCGAACGACCCGATGTGGACCACGTCGCCGGTGCGCACCCCGGCCCGGGCCAGAGCCCGGTCCACCCCGAGCCCCTTGAGACGTGACTGGGCGTATTCGAGGGCTTCGGGGATGGTCAGGTCGGACAAAGCAACGGCCCGTTCGGCCGCCCGCCCCTCCACCACCCAGGATCCGTCGTCGGCCCGGGTCACCGAGACCCCGGCCGGCTCGGGCCGGTGAACGACGAAACGCCGGGTCGGCCCCAGGTCGGCCCGGGCCCCCTCGACCAGGTCGGCCAGCGCGCCGAGTAGCGGGCGCAGTCCGTCGCCGGTGAGCGCCGACACCCGCGGTCCCGACCACTCGGCGCCTCCGGCGCGGTCGGCCTTGGACCCGACCACCAGGCGGGGCCGGCGCAGGAGCTCCGGCTGGTAGCGATGCAACTCGTTGAGCAGCACCGCTTCCTGGTCGGCCGGCGAGCGCCCGTCCAGTGAGGCCAGGTCTAGCAGGACCAATAGGACCCGGGCCCGTTCGATGTGGCGCAGGAAGCGGTGGCCGAGCCCCCGTCCTTCGCTGGCCCCTTCGATCAGCCCCGGGATGTCGGCCACCACCAGCTCGTGCTCGTCGAAGCGGACCACTCCGAGGTGGGGCTCCAAGGTGGTGAACGGGTAGTCGGCGATCTTCGGTTTGGCCGCCGATATACGCGAGATCAGCGTGCTCTTGCCCGCGTTGGGAAAGCCGACCAGCGCCACGTCGGCCATGAGCTTGAGCTCCATGTCGAGCCAGCGCTCCTCCCCCAGCTCGGCCTGCTCGGCGAAGGCGGGGGCCCGCCGGCGATTCGAGAGGAACCGGGCGTTGCCCCTACCGCCCTGCCCGCCGCGGGCGGCCAGCCAACGGTCGCCCTCTACGGCCAGGTCGGCGACCACGGTGGCCGACTGATCGCGCACGACCGTGCCCTCCGGGACCGGTACCTCCATGTCGGCGCCGGCCTTGCCGTGGCGGCCCTTGCCCATGCCGTGGGTTCCGCTGCCGGCCCGGCGGTGCGGATGGTCACGGAAGCCGTACAGCGAGGCCACGTTGCGGTCGGCAACCAGCCACACGTCGCCCCCGCGGCCCCCGTCACCGCCGTCGGGGCCGCCCTTGGCCACATGGGCCTCGCGGCGGAACGAGACGGAGCCGGCACCGCCATCGCCCCCTTTTACATGGATCTGGGCTTCGTCGACGAATGCGGACACGATTGCGGTGACCCGGCGTACCGGGCCGGGGCTTACCCTTCGGTGAGGATGTCGACCAGTTTGCGGCCCTTGCGGCTGCCGAACTTCACCCGCCCGTCCTTCAGGGCGAACAGGGTGTCGTCACCGCCCCGGCCCACATTCTCGCCCGGGTGGAAGTGGGTCGCCCTCTGGCGCACGATTATGGACCCGGCGGTGACGGCGGTCCCGTCGAACACCTTGACGCCGAGGCGCTGGGCGGCCGAGTCGCGGCCGTTACGGGTGGAGCCGCCGCCCTTGGTCTTGGACATCTACTTGGCCTCCGAACTGATGCCGGTGATCTCGATGGTGGTCAGGTGCTGGCGGTGACCCCAGGCCCGGCGACTCCTGGTCTTCGGCTTGTACGTGAAGCCCTTGATCTTGGGTCCCTTGGCGTCACCTACCACCCGGGCCGAAACAGTGGCCCCGGCCAGCTGCGCCGCGCTCGACAGAACACTGTCGCCGTCGACCAGCAGGATGGGCTGGAAACTGAGCTCGTCGCCGGCCGCCGCGGTGAGCTTCTCGACGGTGAGGGTCTGGCCCTCCTCGACGCGCTCCTGCTTGCCACCGGTCTTGATCACCGCATACACAAGAGGGAGAGTCTACAGCAAAGACTCGTCGAAGACGATGCCGCGCCCGCCGCACGTCGGGCAGGTCTCGGAGAACGACTCGACCAGACCCTCCGAGATGCGCTTGCGGGTCATCTCCACCAGGCCCAGCTCGGAGATGTCGAACACCTGGGTGCGGGTCTTGTCCCGGGCCAGGGCGGCCCGGAAGGTCTTGATGACCTCGTTGCGGTTGGCCGCGATCTCCATGTCGATGAAGTCGATGACGATGATGCCGCCGATGTCGCGCAACCTCAGTTGGCGGGCGATCTCCTCGGCCGCCTCCAGGTTGTTCCGGAACACCGTCTCCTCCAGGTTGGAGGTGCCGACGTTCTTTCCCGTGTTGACGTCGATGACGGTCAGGGCCTCGGTGCGCTCGATGATGAGCGACCCTCCCGAGGGCAACCACACCTTGCGGTCCAGAGCTTTGTGGATCTGCTCGTGGACGTGGTAGCGCTCGAAGATGGGCAAGGTGTCCCCGGCCGTCTCGGAGTCGGGGGCGCCGAACAGCTCGACCCGGTCGGCCAGCTCCGGGTTGATGCTGGCCACGTAGTCCCGGACCTCCTCGTAGAGAGCCCGATCGTCGATCACCACGCCGCGGTAGTTCCGGTTGAACTCCTCCCTGATCACCCGCACCGCCATGTCCGGTTCGCGATAGAGCAGGGCCGGGGCCCGGGTGGCCTTGGCCATGGAGTCGATGCGCTCCCACTGCTGGCTGAGACGGGCCACGTCGCGGCGCAGCTCGTCGGCGGTGGCCCCCTCCGCGGCGGTGCGGACGATCAGCCCGTGGCCGGCCGGGCGAACCTCGTCGAGGATGCGGCGCAACCGCTTGCGCTCGTCGTCGCCCAGCCGCTTCGAGATGCCGTAGGTGTCGCTGTGGGGGATGAGCACCACGAACCGGCCGGGAAGCGACACTTCCTGTGTCAGGCGGGCGCCCTTGGTGCCGATGGGGTTCTTGGTGACCTGGCAGAGGATGGTCTGGCCGGTCTTCAGCAGCTGCTCGATGCGGGCGTCACGCGCCGGGCCGGGCAGCTTCCCACGGGTCGGCTTGGCGGCCTGGTCGTCGCCGGAGGGCGACTCGATGTCGTCCTTGTCGTAGCGGACGTCGCCCCGGTAGAGCACTGCGTTCTTGGGGGTGCCGATGTCGATGAACGCGGCCTCCATGCCCGGGAGGACGTTCTGGACCCGGCCGAGGTAGATGTTGCCGTCGATCTGGTTGGCATCGTCGGCCGGGCGC
>JAKBAX010000080.1 GCA_021808785.1 Actinomycetes bacterium
GCCCGCCGGGGCAGGCGACGAGCAATTGTGCAGAAGGGTTGAACTATTCAACCCTTCTGCACAACAAGCCGCTCAGACACAGACGCCGGCGGCCACCAGTCCGACCACCTCTCCGGCGGTCAGCCCCAGCACCTCTTCCAACACCGGGGCCGTGTCGGCCCCCAGGCACGGGGCGGCGGCCGGCACCACCTGCTCGGTGAGCGACATGCGCACCGGGTCGCCCTCGTGGCGCTCGGGGCCCACTTCGGCGTGGTCGAGCTCCACGATGAACCTCCGGGCGGCCAGGTGCGGGTCGTCGAGGTGGTCGAGCGGGCCCATCACCGGGCAGGCCGACACCCCGGCGTCCTGGAGCAGGGCGGAAAGCTCGGCCGCGTCGTGGAGGACCGTCCACTCCGAGACCCGGGCCGCGACCTCCGCGGCGCGCGCCACCCGGGCCGCCCGGGTGGCCAGGACGGGATCGACCGGCCAACCGGCGACGCGGCACAGGGCCTCCCACTGGGTGTCGTCGGCGGCCACGATGGCCACCCACCGGTCCTCCCCGGCGGAGGGGAACACCCCGTGGGGGCAGGCGTCGGGGCTGTCGTTGCCCCGGGGGACCGGGTCGGCCCCGGCCCGCCAGCCGTCGAGGTAGACCTCGCCCCGCAACCAGGCCGCGAACTCGGTCTGGGCCATCTCGATCAACTGGCCCTCGCCGGTGCGGCGACGGTGGTCGAGGGCGGCCAGGACGCCGATCGCGATGTACTTGCCGGCCACGTGGTCGGGATGGTTGAGCGACGTGCCGCAGGGATACGGCGAGTCGGGGTGGTTCCAGAGCAGGTGCAATCCGACGAAACCGAAGTTCAAGGGCCCGTAGGCGGGCATCCGGGCGAGCGGCCCACTCGAGCCGTAGCCCTGCGAGGAGACGTATATGACACCTGGGTTGGCACCTTTGACCGCTTCATAGCCGAGGCCCAGATCGTCCAGCACGCCGCCCCGGTAATTCTCGACCACGACATCGGCCGCCGCGCACAGCTCGAGCGCCAGCGCCCGCCCCTCCTCGCGGTCGAGGTTGAGCGAGACGCTGCGCCGGCCCCGGCATTCGGCGTTGAAGGCAAAGGCGCAGTTGACCCGGTCGAAGCCGGCCATGCGCAGCACGTCGAGATGGGCCGACGATTCGATCTTGATGATGTCGGCGCCGAAGGCGGCCAGAACCAGGCTCACCTCTGGACCGACTGCGGCCATACCGAACTCGACCACCCGGACGCCGCCGAGCAGCCGGCCCTGGCCTCCGGTGGGAGGAACCGCCTCCCGGACCGGCCAGGCGTTGGCGAGAGCGGGGGCGGCGACGGGCGCCGCCGGCGCGGCATCCGGGCGCCCGGGCGTAGCGGAGAAACGCAGCGGTGGGCGGGCCGCCGGCCCACCCTCGAACCCGGCCAGATTGGACCGGCTGAAAACGTGCCGGGCCCGGACCTGCTCGTGGGCCACGTACTCGCTCGGTGTGTGGATCACCCCGAGCGTGGCGCCGGCCCGGCTGGCCTCCTCGAACAGCTCGGCCCGGGTGCGGTCCCGGAGCGTCTCGGCCATGACCAGACGGGCCACGTCGGCGTTCATGCGGCGGTACAGGGGGTCGAGCCACTCGTCCGCGGTGAGCACCTCGGGGTCTCGCGCCAGGCGCACCGCTCCACGCCACTGCTTCTCGTTGCCGATCACGAAGCGCACCCAGCCGTCGGCCGCCGGCAGCACCTGGTAGAACCCGTCGGCATTGCGCCTGCCCTCGGCCGGGAGGAACGGGTTGATCTTCAGGTAGTCGTGAACGGCCACCGACCACGGCACGGTGCCGGCCAGGGTGGCCTCCTGCACGCTGACCTCCACGGTCTGACCCCGGCCGTGGCGGCGCCGGTCCATGAGGGCGGCCACCGCCCCGATGGCGCCATAGATGGAGGCCACGTCGTGGCCCAGGTAGCCGGGGCACCAACATGGCGCCCGGTCCGGGAATCCGCTGGCGAAGAGGGTGCCGCCGGCGGCCTGTGCGGTCAGCGGCTCCAACTTCCACTTCGCCCGAGGCCCGTCCAGGCCGAAATCGGCCATGGCCACGTGCACCAGATGCGGGTGGCGGTCCTGCACCTGATCGGGGTCGAGGCCCAGTCGGGCCCGCGAGCGCGGGTCGAGGTTCTCGACGAGCACGTCGGCCCGGGCGGCCAGGGCGTGCACGGTGCCGGGGTCGCCCGACCAGGTCGCGATGCGTTTGTTGGCGTGGCGATAGGCGGCCGCGGCGCTCCCGCCGGGCCCGACACCACTCCCGCCGGGCCCGACACCACTCCCGCCGGGCCCGACACCACTCCCGCCGGGCCCGACACCACTCCCCCCGGGCCCGACACCACCGCCGGACGCCCTCCCCTCGGACGCGTTCGCTGGGGTACGGGTCGACCCGACGTCACCGTCCAGGCGGACCACGTCGGCCCCCAGATCGGCCAGGATTCGCCCGCACATGGCCCCCCGTATGTCGGTGACCTCGAGGACCCGCCACCCCTCGAGCGGCCCCCGCTCCCCCACGCTGGTTCGCTGCACGGGGTCGGAGCATAAGGCTGCTCCGACGGCCTAAGTTGGCAAGCGTGGGGGAAGCGGCACCTGAACCAGTGGAGCCACGGCGGGCCGGACCGCTGCGCGACGTCAAGGTGGTGGAGTTGGCCAGCTTGGCACCCGGGCCTTTCGCCGGATGCCTTCTGGCCGACATGGGAGCGGATGTGATCCGTGTGGACCGCATCGGGCCCCGGCCTCCCTTCGCCTCGGACCTGCTGGACCGGGGCAAGCGCTCCATCGCGGTGGATCTGAAGAGGCCGGGAGGGTCCGGCCTGGTGCTGGACCTGGTGGCGGCGGCCGACGTCCTCATCGAGGGCTTCCGGCCCGGTGTCGCCGAGCGGCTGGGGGTGGGCCCCGCCGACTGCCTGGCCCGCAACCCGGCGCTGGTCTACGGCCGGATGACCGGTTTCGGCCAGTCCGGGCCGCTGGCCGACCGGGCCGGTCACGACATCGACTACATCGCCCTCTCCGGCGCCCTCTCCCGCATCGGCCGTCGCGGGCACCCGCCCACCCCGCCTCTGAATCTGGTCGGCGACTTCGGCGGGGGCAGCATGTTCTTGGTGTTCGGCGTCCTCTGCGCCTTGCACGAGGCCCGCCGCACCGGCCAGGGGCAGGTCGTCGACGCGGCCATGGTGGAGGGGTCCGGCTACCTCATGCTGCCCTTCTTCGGCGGCGCCGGCGCCGCCGCCCCCACCGACGGCGCGGCCGCCCAGAGCGCTACCACCCCCTTCGAGCGGGGCACCACCATCTTGGACTCCGGCGCACCCTTCTACGACGCCTACCGCACCGCCGACGACCGATGGGTGGCCGTCGGGGCCATCGAGCCACAGTTCTATGCCGCCTTACTGGCCGGGTTGGAGCTGGACCCGGCCGGTCTGGCGGCCCAGATGGACACCACATCCTGGCCGGCCATGAAGGAGCGTTTCGCCGAGGTGTTCGCGTCGCGGACCCGCGACGAATGGGAGCAGGTCTTCGCCGGCACCGACGCATGCGTGGCACCGGTGCTCGATCTCGACGAGGTGGGCGACCACCCTCACAACCAGGCCCGCGGCTGGCTGGAGCCGCACCCGGGAGGGTTGCAACCGGGGCCGGTGCCCCGCCTGTCGGCCACCCCCGGGAGGGTGGCCGGGCCGCCCCCCGCCGCCGGCGAGCACACCGACCGGATCCTGGCCGACTGGCTCGGCCTCGACGAGGCGGCCACCGGTGCCATGCACCGGGACGGGGTGGTGGCACGAACCACCTCCAGATGGTAAAAACAGAACGCGTTCCAGCTACGCTGACACGGGGGCCGTGCCGCTGCACCGGCGACTAACGGGAGGAAGCCCAATGGACCTGAGCGACATCAACCTGCTCGACAAGGACCGCTTCACCGAGGGCGTTCCCCATGAGTGGTTCACCCACCTCAGGAGCAACGCTCCCATCTACCGCCACCCAGAGCCCGACGGAGGCCCGGGCTTCTGGGTGTTCAGCAAGTACGACGATGTGGTGGCCATCGGCCGCGACGCCAAGCGCTTCTCCTCCGATCAGGCCAAAGGTGGCGTGGTCCAGATCGAGGACCTGCCGGAGCAGCCGGAGTGGGACGGTGGCCAGTTGATGCTGACCATGGACCCGCCCGCCCACACCCGCCACCGGCGGCTGGTCAACCGGGGTTTCACGCCGCGCATGATCGGGATGCTCGAGAAGCACATCCGGGAGATCACCGGCCGCATCATCGAAGAAGCCATCGCCAAGGGCGATGTCGACTTCGTCGTGGACGTGGCGTCCGAGCTGCCCCTACAGGTGATCGCCGAGCTGATGGGCGTGCCGTTGGAGGACCGGCACAAGGTGTTCGACTGGTCCAACCGGATGATCGGCAGCGAGGACCCCGAGTACGCGGTCGAGCAGGAGAACGTCCAGCAGGCCCAGTTCGAGATGTTCATGTACGCCCAGTCGCTGGCCGCCAGCCGGCGGGCCGAACCCCGGGAGGACATCATCACCAAGCTGCTGTCGGCCGACATAGACGGCGACCAGCTGAGCGAGATGGATTTCAACCTCTTCTTCATGCTCCTGGCCGTGGCCGGCAACGAGACCACCCGCAATGCCATAGCCCACGGCATGAACGCCTTCCTCGAGCACCCGGACCAGTACCGGATGCTCGTCGCCGAGCCGGAGCTGATGGACAACGCCATCGAGGAGATCCTGCGCTGGGCCTCGCCGGTGCTGTACTTCCGGCGCAACGTGACCGAGGACGTCGACTACAAGGGGCACCAGCTGAAGGCGGGCCAGAAGGTCACCATCTGGTACGTGTCGGCCAATCGCGACGAGGACGTCTTCGAGGACCCGTTCCGCTTCGACATCCTGCGCCGCCCCAACGAGCACGTGGCGTTCGGCGGTGGCGGTCCCCACCACTGCCTGGGCGCCAACCTGGCCCGCATGGAGATGCGGCTGTTCTTCCAGGAACTGACACAGCGGGTGCCCCATGTCGAGGCCATCGGCGAGGTGTCGCGCCTGCGGTCCAACTTCATCGGGGGCATCAAGCATCTCCCGGTCCGCTTCACCAGCCGGGCCCTTTCCCCCGCGTGACCGCCCCGGAGCTGCCCCTGGCCGGGCTGAGGGTGCTCGACATGTCCGACGAACGAGCCGAGTTGTGCGGCCGCCTGCTCGCCGACCTGGGCGCCGACGTGGTCCGGCTGGAGCCTCCCGAGGGCTCGCCGTCGCGGCGCATGCCACCTCTTGCCGGCCAGCGGAGCACGTTCTTCGAGGTCCGCAACTTCAACAAGCGGGGCGCGGTGGTCGACCTGGACTCCGAGGAGGGACGGACCCGCCTGCTCGACCTGCTCGGCCGGGCCGACGTCTGGATCGAGACGACGCGACCGGGCCGGCTGGCCGCCCTGGGCCTCGACCCGATCGCCATGGCCCGACGATTCCCCCACCTGGTGGTCGCTTCCATCACCGACTTCGGCCAGACCGGCCCCTA
Source organism: Actinomycetes bacterium (assembly GCA_021808785.1). Taxonomy (GTDB): domain Bacteria; phylum Actinomycetota; class Acidimicrobiia; order Acidimicrobiales; family Palsa-688; genus JAKCDU01. The sequence continues at coordinate 5,516 of JAKBAX010000080.1, forward strand.
CCGGGACTACGAGGCGACCGACGACGTGCTCACCGCCATCGGCGGGGAGATCTTCCGCAGCGGGGTCGTGGGCCGCCCCCCGCTGCTCGTTCCCGGCTCGTTCGCTTACGACGTGGCCGGCGTGATGGGGGCCTTCGCCGTGCTCACCGCCTACTGGCAGCGGCTGCAGGCCGGCCGGGGTCAGCACCTGGACTTCTCCATCCTCGAGGCGTGCGCCCAGGTGACCGATTGGTCGCTGGCCAACTACAGCGCCATAGCCGGCACCGGTGCGCCCTACCTGGAGGTCCGCTCCGGGTCGGGGATCGTCTACCCGATGTACCCCTGCAAGGACGGTTACGTCCGGCTGGTGATCCTGAGTCCCCGCCAGTGGCACGCCATGCGGGAGTGGCTCGGTGACCCCGAGTTCCTGCAGGACCCCCACTGGGACTCGCTACTCGGCCGGATGAGCATCCAGCAGGACGTGCTCGACCCCCTGTACGCCGAGTTGTTCATGACCATGGGGATGTCGGAGCTGTCGGCGGAGGCGCAACGGCGCGGCATCGTGATGACGCCGGTGATGCACCCCCGGGCGGTGCTGGAGTCGGAGCACTTCCGGGCCCGCCGGTCCTTCGCCGAGGTCGCCTTCCCCGACGGCTCCACCGGCCGGGTCGCGGCCAGTGTCGTGGAAGTGGACGGACAAAGGGCCGGATTTCGCGCCCCGGCCCCCTCCATAGGCCAGCACGACTCGACGGTCGAGAGCTCCTGGCCCGACACCCGGGCCGTCGGGGAACCCACCGCCGCCTCCCGGCTGCCCCTCGAGGGCCTGCGGGTGATCGACTTCGGCCACGGCGGGGTGGGTGTGGAGGTGGGCCGACTGTTCGCCGAGTACGGCGCCGACGTGATCAAGATCGAGAGCCGGGCCTACCCCGACTTCATCCGCCTCGTCGGCGGCACGGAGATGTCTCCGTCGTTCGCGTCCTCGTCGCGCTCGAAGCGCAGCCTCGGGATCAACGTCAAGACGCCCGACGGTCGGGAGCTCATCAAGAAGCTCATCGCCGGTTCGGACGTGGTCATCGAGAACAACTCCACCGGCACCATGGACGACCTCGGCCTGGGCTGGTCGACCCTCCGCCAGGTCAACCCCCGGCTGGTCATGGTCAGCAGCCAGCTGATGGGGTCGACCGGTCCGTGGTCGGACTGGCTCGGGTACGGTCCGAGCACCCGACCGGCGGGTGGCATGACCTGGCTCTGGAACTTCCCCGACGGTGGCATGCCGCCCGGTGCAGGGGTCATATTCCCCGACCACCTGGTCGGCCGGGTGGGGGCGGTGGCCGGGCTGGCCGGGCTGGTCGGCCGGGCCCGTACCGGGGCCGGAGCACACTTCGAGGCGGCTCAGGTGGAGACCGTGCTCACCTGCATGGCCCAGTACTTCTTGAAAGAGAGCCTGGAGCCGGGCTCCGTGCAGCCCCTCGGCAACCGGCGCGAGCAAGGTGCCCCGTGGGGGGTGTACCAGTGCGCCGGGGAGGAGCGCTGGGTGGTCATCACCTGCCGCCACGACGACGATTGGGGCGCCCTGCGCAAGGCCCTCGGGGATCCCGACTGGGCCGCAGCGGCGGCCTTCGCCACCGTCGAGGGGCGGCGAGCCGCCCACGACCTGATCGACTCGCACCTGTCGGACTGGACTGGAGCGCGCTCCGACCGCGACGCCATGGGGATTCTCCAGTCGTTCGGCGTGCCGGCGGGCATGATGAACTACGCCTCCGACGAGCCCGATGACCCGCACCTGCAGGCTCGCGGGTACCTGGCCGAGGTGGACCAGCCGGGGGTGGGGAGGATGATCCTCGAGGGTCCGGCATTCCAGGGGTCGGCCATGGACCGGCCCTACATCGCCCCGGCGCCGTGGCTCGGCGAGCACACCCGCGCCATCGCGGTGTCGCTGCTCGGCCTCGACGCCGCCCGGGCCGACGAGCTCATCCACTCCGGAGTGCTGGAGGTGACCCCCCCGGCCGTAGGCGACGCCGCAACGGCCAGCTTCTGAGCCGGTGCTCCCCCTCCGGGGCCTGACCTTCGCGCCGTCCACCCCGGCCGCCGATTGGTTGCTGTCGGCCCTGGGGGCGGTGCCGGCCCAACCGGGCGCCTGCGACCTGACCCCCGAGCTGGTCGATCCGGTGGGGTCGGACCGCTGGTCGGCCGGCCTGCCGCCCGGCTGCATGGACTACGCCACCGGGTTGGCCCTGGCCATCGCCTCGCTGGCCGGCCGTGCCGCCTCGGGGGTGGCGGTGGCCACCCAGATCCGACTGCCCCAGGTGATGGCCGCCGCGTACGGCTCATCGTTCGAGATGCGGCCACCCCAGCCGATCGCGGTGGCCGGCGGCTGGGTGCACGCCGACTTGGGCTCGCCCGGCGATGCCGAACTGTTCGAGCAGGCCCGGGCCGGGCTGTCGCCCACGGCCACCTCCCGCCAGGTCGCCGAGGAGGCCCAGGCCTGGCGGCTACCGGTATGCGACTACCGGCCCCGGCCGCAAGTGGCCGGCCCCATCCCCCCGTGGCGCTTCGGGGCCGGCGGGGGCGGCACGACCCAGAATCAGCCCTGGCGCGTACTCGACCTCACCAACATGTGGGCCGGGCCCCTCGCCACGTGGTTGCTGCAGGACCTCGGGGCGGTGGTCACCAAGGTCGAGCCGTCGTTCCGGCCCGACGGCTTGCGAGCCCTGGCCGGCGGCGGTATCTACCCCGGGGGCCGGCCGTGCCGGGCGGGCGAGGACTCGGCCATGTGGAACGCCCTCAACTCGGGGAAGGCGGTCGTCGACCTCGATCTGCGTTCGGGCCCGGACCGGACCCGGTTCCTCGAGATGGCGGCGGCCAGCGACGTGGTGATCGAAAGCTTCTCCCCTCGGGTCATGCCCAACTTCGGCCTCGACCTGCCGGCCGGACCGCTGTACGTGTCGATGCCGGCCTTCCCGCCCGGACCCCGACGGGATTGGGTGGCCTACGGCTCCGGCATCCACGCCGTATCGGGGCTGGGTGACACCGGCGACGGTCGCTTCGCCGCCCCGGCGGTGAGCTACCCGGACGCGGTGGCCGGCTTCACCGCCGCGCTCGGCATACTGGCCGCCCTGACCGGCCGCCGGCGAGGGGTCGATCCGGAACGGATGGAAGTGTCGCTGGCCGATGCGGTACAGCCGCTCGTGAGCGGGCCTTGGTGTGCAGAAGGGTTGAACTATTCATCCCTACTGCACAACAACGCCGACCAGCCCGGCTCGGCGTTGCTCGCCCGGGCCCTGAGCCTGGGCCTGCTGGAGGAACGCGACGTGTGCGGCCGCCCCCTCCCCCACCCCCGCACGGTGTTCCCCTCGAAACAGAATGTGTTCTAGTTTCTAACGGGATATGAACGACTCGGGCACCACGACCGCGGTCGACGGGAAACCAATGACCGCCAAGGCGCTGCTGCGACGCCAGCGTATCGTCGAGGCGGCCATCGATCTGGGCACTGAGGGCGGCTACGAGGCGGTCCACATGCGGGTGGTCGCCGAGCGGGCCGGAGTGGCCCTGGCCACCGTCTACCGCTACTTCGAGTCCAAGGACCACCTCCTCTCGGCGGCTGTGTCCGAGTGGACCTCGCAGCTGCAGTCCCGGCTGGACCGGGCGCCGGCCCGGGGCGATACCCCCATCGAGAGGCTGGTGGACGTCCTGCGCCGGGCGTCGCGGGCCATCGAGCGGCGCCCGCAGTTCGCGGCGGCCCTGATCCGGGCCCTGCACTCGCCCGACCCCGGCGTGGCGAGCGGGGCGGCCAAGGTGGGCCAGCAGATACGGGCCATGGCCACGCCGATCCTGGCCGACCTGCCGGCCGAGGACGTGGACGGCATCGTGGCCGTCCTCGGCCACGTGTGGGACTCCTCCATCATGGGGTGGGCCAACGGTCGCGCTCCCATCTCCAGCATCGGCGACGAACTGGAGAACGCGGCCCGCCTGCTCCTCGCCGGGCGCTACTAGGCGGGAGTGACCGGCCCGGCGGCCCTTCCCGGCCCCGATCAGCCCAGGATCACCTCGGCGACGGTCCGCATCTCGTCGAGAGAGCGGGCACCTACGACCAGGGTGGTGACTCCGGCCTCCTCCCACATCGGTATCTCGTCGCGGATCTGCTCCCTGCTCCCGACCAGGGAGATGTCGGCGACCATCTGCCGGGGCACCGCGGCGATGGCCTCCTCCCGCCTGCCCTCGAAGAACAGGTCCTGGACCTGGTCGGCCTCCTTCTCGTAGCCCATCCGGGCGAAGACGTTCTTGTGGAAGTTCATCTCCTTGGCCCCCATCCCGCCGATGTAGAACCCGAGCATGGGCTTCATGGCGTCGAGCACCGCATCGCGGTCGTCGGTGACCACGATGGAGCAGTTGGGCAGGATCTCGAAGGTCTCGGCCGGGCGCCGGGCCCCCGGCCGGGCGAACCCCTCGTCCAGCCACTCCCGGTACATGGCCCAGGCCCGCGGTGAGTAGTAGATGGGCAGCCACCCGTCGGCGATCTCGGCCGTGAGGGCCACGTTCTTCGGCCCCTCCGACCCGAGGAGGATCGGGATGTCGGAGCGCAGGGGGTGGACGATGGGCTTCAGCGGTTTGCCCAGGCCGAGCGAGTTCTCCCCCTTGAACGGCAGCGGGAAGTGCGGGCCGTCGCTCGTCACCGGAGCCTCGCGGGCGAACACCTGGCGCACGATGTCGACGTACTCCCGGGTACGGGCGAGGGGCCGGCCGAAGGGCTGGCCGTACCAGCCCTCTACGACCTGCGGGCCCGACAGCCCCAGTCCGAGCGCCAGCCGGCCGCCGCAGAGGTGGTCCAGCGTGATGGCGGCCATGGCGGTCGCGGTCGGGGTGCGGGCCGACATCTGCACGATCGAGGTGCCGAGGCGGATACGGCTGGTCTTGGATCCCCACCAGGCCAGCGGGGTGAACGCGTCGGAGCCCCAGGACTCCGCGGTGAACACGATGTCGAAACCCAGCCGGTCGGCCTCGAGCATCTTCTGCTCGGCGTCGGCCGGCGGCTGCGCGCTCCAATAGCCCAGCTGCAGTCCCAGTTTCATGACGAGTACTCCCCTCTGGACCCGGCTCGCTTGCCGGGCAAACTAGAATGTGTTCTGATTTTAGGGTGAGCGAACCGAGAGTCCCAGCAACACGTGTGACGGAGACCAAGCTCGAGTTCCCTTACAGCCGGACGCTCGGACCCGTGGTCGGAGCGTTCCTCGCCGGTCTACGGGAGGGCAAGCTGTACGGGATCCGAGGCGCGGACGGGCGGGTCCTGACGCCGCCCCTGGAGTACGACCCGGAGACGGGCGAGTCCCTCGGTACCGATATGGTGCCGGTCGGGCCGGGGGGGACAGTGGTGGCATGGACGTGGGTCGAGCACCCGGCCCCCAAGCATCCGCTGAGCCGACCTTTCTCCTTCGCCCTGGTGAAGCCCGACGGCGCCGACACCCCGATGGTGGCCCCGGTGGACGCCGGTTCGATCGAGAAGATGTCGACCGGCATGAAGGTGCGGCCCCGCTTCAAGCCCGAACCGCACGGCCTGATCACCGACCTCGAAGCCTGGGAGCCGGTATGACCGATACCGCCAAGGAGCACATGGTCATGGAGCATCTCGTGACCCTCACCTATCACGAGCGGCTCACCGAGAACCTCAACCGCTATGCCGACAACCTCCTCGAGGGCCGGATCATCGGCGCCAAGTGCCCATCGTGCGGCCGGGTGTTCGTCCCGTCCAAGGGCTACTGCTCGCTCTGCGTGGTACCCACGACCGAGGCGGACGAGCTCGAGTTGCCCGACACGGGGATCGTCACCGGCTTCACCATCATCGCCCCGGTCAACTACTACGGCCAGAAGAAGACCGAGCCGTTCGTCTACGCCTCGGTCCTGCTCGACGGGGCCGACACCACTCTCGGCGGGATGGACATCACCGGGGTCGCCCACTCGGATCTACGCAGCGGCATGCGGGTCAAGGCCAAGTGGAAGCCCCGCGGCGAACGATCGGTGGAAGCAATGAGCAACCGGGGCTGGGGCGGCTTCGGTGATGTGGTGGAGTCGTTCGAGGCGACCGGCGAACCGGACGCCGACGAGGAAGCGTTCAAGGAGCACCTGTTCTGATGCCGGCTGCCAAATCGACCAGAGGCGACATCGCCATAGTGGGCTACGCCCAGACCCCGTCGCTTCGCGACGCCAACCCGAGCGAGGTGCAGCTCCTCGTCCCTACTGTCACCGCGGCCATCGAGATGGCCGGCATCGGGCGGCGGGAAATCGGCTTCACCTGCGCCGGTAGCTGTGACTACCTGACCGGCGGCCCGTTCGCCTTCGTGTCCAACCTGGAGGCGGCCGGGGCCTGGCCCCCCATCTCCGAGTCGCACGTCGAGGCGGACGGGGCATGGGCCATGTACGAGGCCTGGATGCGCCTCCAGGAGGGCGACATCGACATCGCCCTGGCCTTCGGGTCGGGCAAGTCCTCGCCGTCCAACCCGGCCGAGGTGTGGGCCCAGCAGCTCGATCCGTACTACCTGGCCCCACTCGGAGTGGACCCCGTCTCGTTGGCCGGCATCCAGGCCCGGGCCCTGCTCGACTCCGGCAAGGCCACCGAGGAGGATTTCGCCAGAGCGGTGGTCAACAGTCGGCGCAACGCCGCTTCCAATCCGAACGCCCAGCTGAGAGACGCCGACGCCAGCGTGGAGGCCCTGATGGCCCAGCCCTATTTCCGGGCCCCGCTGCGCAAGCACGACTGCCCGCCCATCTCCGACGGGGCGGTGGCGGTGGTCATGGCCCGCGGCGACCGGGCCCGGGAGCTGTGCGCCCGACCCGCCTGGATCCGGGGCATGGATCATCGCATCGAGGCTCACCAGCCCGGCGTGCGGGACCTGACCTCGTCGCCGTCCACCGCCCTCGCCGCCCGCAAGGCGGGTTATGACGGGGGCCCCCTCGATGTGGTCGAGCTGTGCGGCACGTTCAGCCCGCAGGAGCTCATCCTCCTCGACGCCCTCGGCCTGTCCCTCGACGGTGACACGAAGGTCAACCCGTCGGGCGGGGCCCTGGCCGGCAACCCCATCATGGCCGTCGGCCTGGTCCGCATCGCCGAGGCGGCGGCCCGCATCATCGACGGCTCCGCCAACCGGGCCCTGGCGCACGCCACCGGAGGCCCTCTGCTGCAGCAGAATCTCGTCTGCCTCCTGGAGGGGGAGTAACCATGTCCAACCAGAAATGCGCCATCATCGGCGTGGGCCAGACCAATTTCAAAAAGCGCCGGGACGACGTGTCCATGGCCGGCCTGCTCCGCGAGGCCATCGACCGGGCCCTGGCCGACGCCGAGCTGACCCTGAAAGACATCGATGCGGTGGTCATCGGCAAGGCCCCCGACGCCTTCGAGGGGGTCGTCACGCCGGAGATCTACCTGGCCGACGCGGTCGGGGCGACCAACAAGCCCCTGCTGCGGGTCCACACCGCCGGCTCGGTCGGTGGTTCGACCTGCATCGTGGGGGCCCACCATGTGATCGCCGGTATCCACGACACCGTGCTGGCCGTCTCGTGGGAGAAGCAGTCGGAGGGCAACGCCCAATGGGGCCTGGCCGGCGGCCGCTCCGGTGGCATCGGGGCGGGTGGGGCGTTCGCCCCCTGGATGCGGGCCTACATCCATCAGTCGGGCGCACCCGAGTACATCGGGTGGATGGTGGCGGTCAAGGACCGGCGCAACGCGGCCAAGAACCCCTACGCCCACCTGAAGATGCCCGACATCACCCTCGAGCAGGTCAAGGAGTCCCCCATGCTGTGGGACCCCATCCGCTTCCAGGAGTCCTGCCCGTCGTCGGACGGCGCCTGCGCGGTCATCCTCACCAACGAGGACGGGGCCCGGCGATCGTCCAAACCGGCCGCCTGGTTCCACGGCCTGTCGGTGAAGAGCGAGCTCAGCAACTTCCCCGGTCGCAACCCGGTGAAGCCTCAGGCCGGGGTGGAGTGCGCCCACGACGTCTACCGCCAGGCCGGCATCAACGATCCCCGTTCGGAGATCGACATGGCCGAGCTGTACGTACCCTTTTCCTGGTACGAGCCGATGTGGCTGGAAGGCCATGACATCGCCGGCCCCGGTGAGGGCTGGAAGATGGTCGACACCGGCGAGACCGACCTGGGCGGCACCTTCCCGGTCAACCCGTCCGGGGGGGTGCTCTCCACCAACGCCATCGGGGCGTCGGGCATGGTCCGCTTCGCCGAGGCGGCCCTGCAGGTGCGGGGATTGGCCGGCGAGCACCAGGTGCCCGACGTGCGCACCGCCCTGGCCCAGGCCTACGGCGGGGCGGCCAACTACTTCGCCATGGGGGTGTTGCGCACCACGCCACCGGAGTAGATGCGCCGCCCTCCGCCCAGCTGGCTAGAGCTAGAATCCGAAACTAGAACCGGTTCCAGTTCGGGACCGGGACCCAGGAGGCGCTCGCTCGTGCGATTCGGTCTGTTCCTCATGCCCGAGCCGTTCCCATGGTCCAACTGGACGCTGTCGTACGACCTCAAACTCGAGGAGATCGCGCTGGCCGACCGCCTGGGCTACGACGAGGTCTGGGTCGGCGAGCACCACACCGGGGCCTACGAGAACATCCCGGCCCCGGACATTTTCCTGGCCAAGGCGTCGGCCGTGTCCCACCGCATCGCCCTGGGCACCGGGACCATCAACCTGCCTTACCACGACCCCTTCATGGTCGCCGAGCGAATGGCCTTCCTGGACCACCTGACCCACGGCCGGCTGATCTACGGCTTCGGAGGCGGCGGCCTGGTCAGCGACAAGCGCTTCTTCCAGCTGGATCCGGCCGAAGGCACCCCCCGCCTGCGGGAGGCCCTCGACATCATCGAGGCCCTGTACGGGTCCACCGACTACATAAACTTCGACGGGAAGTTCTGGAACGTCGACCACAAGCGGATCCAGGTCCGGCCCTATCAGGAACACCCCCAGTTCGCCATCGCCGGGATGTCCGGGGTGCACAATTTCGCTCTGTGCGGGACGCGGGGCTACGCGGCGCTGAGTATCTACTTCACTCCGGTCCGCATCGAAGCCAACCCGGGCATGCCGGACCTGCGAGGCCAGGGTGCCGCTCTGGCCGACGCGGCGAGGCAGGCCGGGCGGGATCCGCAGCAGGCCCGCCGCGACTGGCGTATCTGCCGTGAGGTGTACGTGTCGGACTCGAAAGACGCCGCCATGAAGGAGATCAGGGAGAGCCTCCGCCAGTCCTACGATTACCTGTTCAAGATCGGCCTGGCCCCATTGATGAAGCGTGACGCGTCCGTGCCCGACTCGGAGGTCACATTCGACTGGATGGTCGAGAACATCCCCTGGATCATCGGCTCGCCCACCGAGTGCGTGGCCCAGATCCGGGACCTGGACGAGGACGTGGGCGGATTCGGGACGCTTCTCTTCAACTCCCGGGAGTGGGTGGCGACCGACCGCTGGAACCGGTCGCTCGAGCTGTTCGCCCGTTACGTGATCCCGCACTTCCGCGGCCGTGACGATCAGCGCCTACGCGCCGAGCTGGCCGACGATGCCCTGGGCGGAGGTTGATCAACCAGAGGAAATGACCAGCGGGAAGGCGCCCGCCGGCAGCTCGGCGATGAAGGTGAGGCTGCCGGTCCCCTCGCTCGTCCCCGCCGGCCCCCGCTGGGTGACCCGTACGGGCTGGATGCGGTGCACCGGCCGGTCCGTGCGCCCGTCGGGGTAACCGACCGAGGCCGGGTGCGAGACGTCCCAGACATCGGACTCGAGGTGCTCGATGCCGCGGTGGACGCCCAGCCCCAGGCCGTCGTCGTAGCCCCCGTAGCCGAGGCCGGTCATGGCCACCGCGCCGCCCACCGCCTCCAGTTCCAGGACCGTCACTTCCCCCCGACCGTCGGTGACGTCCAGGCGCGCCCGGCGGACGCGTCGGGGCCGGCCGTCGTCCACAAAGGTGGCATCGATGGTGACGCTTTCCCCCCGCACCGTGTGCCCGCTGGCCCGGTCGACGATCTCGGCGGTCAGGTGGTCCACTCCGTCGCGCCGGCCGACCTGCACGTGCCCGCCGTGGGTCCCGGTCGAGAAGAAGAGGAAGGCGAACATGCTCTCCCCCGCCCTCCCCGTTTGG
>JAKBAX010000081.1 GCA_021808785.1 Actinomycetes bacterium
ACTTCCGGGTCCGGTTCCGGAGGAGCGGCGACCTGCTCGGGTATCCCGGCCGGCCCCATCAAGATCGGCAACATCCTGCCGCTCAGCAACAACCCGTACGCACAGATCGAGGCGCCGCAGAGCGCGTTGGCCAATATCGCGGTCAATTACTTCAACCAGCACGACTCGATCTGCGGCCACCAGATCCAGCTGATCACCAACGACGACAAGGGTGATCCGGCCACGTCGCTCAGCTTGGCCCGCCAGTACGTCTCCGAGGGCATCAAGCTGATGCTGAATCCCTCGCTCGGCCCGAACCAGGACGCGATCCAGCCGTACCTGATGAAGAGCAAGATGCTCGTCGTGAGCATCGCCGGCATCACGAAGTACCTGACGCCGAGCCAGAACCCTTCGTTCTTCTCAGTGCTGCCCTCCGATGCGCAGTACGCCCAGGCGACGGCCGACGCGATCAAGAAGAAGGGTTGGAACGACGTCGGCATACTCAACGACGGCACCGACTTCGGCAACGACATCACGGGCTATCTGCAGAAGGATCTGCAAGCCGACGGGCTCACCGTCACCAAGACGGTCAACTACTCGCCGACCGCGGTAGACCTGACCGCCCCGCTGCAGCAGCTGAAGGCGGCGGGCGCGCAGACGGTCACCCCGGCGTCGGCGTCGGGCATCACGGCCCTCGTGTCGGGCATGAAGCAGCTCGGTTGGCCGACGCAGACGCTCAGTTGGGGTGCCTATCTGGACTACTTCACCCCGGCGAGCAACTTGCCGACCGGTACCATCGACGGCTGCACCTGGTACCTGCCGAGCTCCGACGCTCCGAGCTCGACCGCTGGCGAGACGCCGGCCGCATCGGCACTGCTCGCCCAGGCGTCGGCCCAGGTCAAGGGCGCCTCGCCCTTCGGTGTGATCCAGACCTACATCGACTTCCAGATGATGAAGGCGGCCGTCGAGAAGGCCGGGTCGCTGGACCCGACCAAGCTGATCTCGGCCATGGAGTCCCTCCAGAACGTGCCCACCATCTGGCCGGGGATCAGCGAGTCGTTCTCCCCCACCAATCACACGGGATGGCCGGACGGCAAGTACGGGATGTGCGGTTTGACCCTCGGGCCGAACGCGGTCGAATATCTGGCTCCCGGTTTCTGATCGGCCCGTCCGAGTTCTGATCGGCCAGTCCGGGCGTCGCCTCAACGGCGACGCCCGGACTCTGACGAGGTAGGTCAAGCATGACTGTGTTCATTACGGCGCTGGTCGCCGGGCTCGCTGTCGGTTCGGTGTACGGGTTGATCGGGATCAGCTATTCGATCGTTTACAGCTCGTCGGGCATCTTCAACGTGGCCCAGGGGAACCTGTTGGCGGTCGGGATCCTGGTGGCGTATTACGCACTCGACGAGTGGAAGATCCCGCAGGTGCTCGCCCTGCTGCTCATCGTGGCAGTGGTGGTGGCGCTGAGCCTGGCCGAGGAGTTGCTGGCCGTGCGGCCCATCGTGGCCCGCGGCAGCGGCGGGATCACGTGGTTCATCTCGACGCTGGGTTTCGGGCTGGTGGTGTCGACCATCGCCGAGAACATCTACGGGAGCAAGGCGGTGATGGCCATACCGAGCGCGTTCGGTGAGTCACCGATCCGGATCGGCGGGGTGGCCATCGCCCCGAAGTTCGTGGCGTCGCTGGGGCTGTTGATGATCATCGGGTTCGGTTTGGAGGCGTTCTACCGGCGCAGCCAGATCGGCACCGTGATGCGGGCCGTGGCCGAGGACCGTGACGTGGCCGCGCTGAGGGGGATCCGGGTGGTCCGGATCGGCCAGCTGGCGTTCGTAATGGCCGGGGTGATCACCGGGCTGGCCGCCTTTGTCATCGCTCCGATCGTGTCATCGGACATCTCGCTCGGCCTGCTCTACGGCCTGAAGGGTTTCATCGCGTTGGCCGTGGGCGGTTTCGGCAGCATGCGCGGTGCCGCCCTCGGAGGCCTGCTCCTCGGCGTGGGAGAGCAGATGCTCGACACCTACTGGAGCTCCAATTACGAGATCGTGGCTGGCATGGGGCTGATCCTGCTGGTGCTGGCCATCCGGCCGCAGGGCCTGTTCAACACGCTGCGGCTGCGGGAGGTCTGAGACCGGTGATGGCCCGTCTCTTCGATTCCCGCCGGGGTTGGGCCCGCCCTGTGGGCGGGGTGGCGATCATCGCCGCCGCATTGCTGATTCCTTACCTGCGTCACACGCATTCGTTCACCCTCACCCTCTACGACGGCATCGCGGCGATGATCGTGGTCGTCATCGGCTTGAACATCGCCATGGGTCTGGCCGGGCAGTTCCTGCTGGGCATCGTGGCGGTGTTCGCGGTGGCCGGGTACGCGACGGCGTGGATGGTGGCCCACCACCCGGGGATGGCCAACATCTTCGTCATGTGCATCGTCGGTGCGGCGGCGGGGGCGGTGGCCGGACTGGTGATCGGCCTGCCCGCCCTGAGGGTGGGCGAGTTCTACCTGGCCCTGGTGTCGTTGTTCGCTTCGATCGTGGTGCCCTCGGTGGCTGGCGAGTGGTCGACGCTGGGCGGTACGGGCGGCCTGATCCTGATCACGTTGAACCCGTCGTTGAAGGGCATGTCGCTGTATGGGACCTTCATCGGGATCATCCTGCTGTGCAGCCTGTTCGCCTGGGCGGTCAAGCGCTCCACTGTGGGGCGGCGCTTCGCCACGCTGGCGGCCAGCGAGCAGCTGGCGGCCGGGCTGGGAATCAGCGGGTACCGGACCAAGCTGCTGGGCAGCGTGCTGGGCTCCTTGGTCGCGGGTGTGGCCGGGGCCATGTACGTCTACAGCCAGCTGTATTTCGGGCCCACCAGCGGGGGCTTCGGCGGCGGAGCCAACCTGGCCACCCTGCTGCTCGCGGCGCTGGTCATCGGCGGGACCGGCACCATCGCCGGCCCGGTGATCGGCGGAGTGCTCATCCTCGGGCTCAACCAGAACCTCAACGGGTTCAAGGACTGGACCGGCGTGGTATTCGGCGGACTGCTGGTGATCTTCTCGGTGTTCGTGCCCCAGGGGGTGACGTCGGAGTTGCAGCGAGTCGCCGATCGCCTCGGCATCTCCTGGTCCCCCCCGGGCCGGGCCCGGCGCTCCGGGTCGTCTGTGGCCGCCCCGCCCGCCGATGCCGTCGGGCCGGCGGCGGTCGGTGCGTCGGGCCCGGCGGCGGTCGGTGGGTCGGGCCCGGCGGTGGTCGGTGGGTCGGGCCCGGCGGTGGTCGCCGAGCGGGCCGCGCTGGAGGTCGTCGGGGTGTCTCGGGCCTTCGGCGGGGTGCAGGCGGTCGACCAGGTGGACCTGGAGGTGCGGCCCGGAACGATCCACGGCCTGATCGGCTCCAACGGATCCGGCAAGACGACCCTGCTCAATCTCATCTGCGGCTACTACCGGGTCGACTCCGGCCAGATCCGGATGGGGGACGCCCGCCTGGATGGTCGGCCGCCGCACGTGGTGAGCCGGCTCGGGGTGGCCCGCACCTTCCAGACCCCCAAGCTGGTGCTCGGCGCCACGGTCTTGGAGAACGTGATGCCGGCGGCCGAGCGGGAGCTCTCGGTGAGCGGTCCCGAGTCGGTGTTCCGACTGCCACGCGGCGTCAGGGCGGCGCGGGAGTCCGGGCAGCGGGCCATGGCCGCGCTGGACCGGCTGGGTCTGGGTCCCTTCGCCCACCAGCAGGCGGGGGAGCTGCCCCACGGCACCCGTCGCCTGGTCGAAGTGGCCCGGGCTATAGCCATGGAGCCCCGCTTCTTCCTGGTCGACGAGCCGGCCGCCGGTCTGAGCCCGACCGAATCGGACCAGCTGGTGGCGGCCCTGGTGGCGATCGCGGCCGGAGGCGTGGGGGTCCTGCTGATCGAGCACAACGTGCCGCTGGTGTTGGCCATCGCCGATCGGGTCACGGTCATGCACCAGGGCAAGCGGCTCTTCGAGGGCACCCCCGAGGAGCTGAAGGCCGACCAGCAGGTGGCCGGCGCCTTCTTGGGTATCGATATCGCCGAGGCGGTCGGATGAGCGCCGAGCCGACAGCCCTCGTGGTCGGGGGCCTGCGGGCGGGCTATGGCTCGATGGAAGCGGTGGCCGGGATCGATCTCGAGGTCCGCAGTGGGGAAAGTGTCTCCGTGGTCGGCCGCAACGGGGCGGGCAAGACCACCTGCCTGCTGGCCATCGCCGGGGTGCGACACGGCCGCAACGGCGGAACCGTACGTCTGGGGACGCGTGACCTGTCGAAGGCGTCGCCGCCCGCGGTGGTCGAAGCCGGCCTCTCCCACGTGCCCGAGGGGCACCGGATCTTCCGCCACCTCGATGTCCGGGAGAACCTCCTGGTCGGCAGCTATGTCCGCCGTCGGGATGGCCAGGCCAAGGTGCGGGCCGCGATGGACCGGGTCTTCGACCTGTTCCCGATCCTGAAGACCTACGAGCACCGCAATGCCGGGTTCCTGAGCGGCGGCGAGCAGCAGATGGTGGCCATCGGCCAGGCCCTCATGAGCGAGCCACGCATCTTGATGCTCGACGAACCCACGTCCGGCCTGTCGATCATGGTGACCAGGACCATCCTCGAGGCGCTCGACCGGCTCCGCGACGACGGCGTGGGCATCTTGATGGTCGACCAGAGCGTCCAGCGAGCTCTGGAGCACACCTCGCGCTGCTACGTGATGGAGCAGGGCCAGATCGCCATGTCCGGGCCGTCGGCCGAGCTGGCCAAGGACGAGCGGGTATTCGCGATAGTGAGAGGTACCGACGAGGCCGGTACCGGGGCCCGCTCCCTCGCCGGCGGTGAGCCCGCCGCGTCCGGCTGAGTGGCCGGGCGCCGTAGCCAAGGAGACGCCATCAGTGGCACCTGACAGGACCGCGGTCGAGCGGCTGCTCGACTTCAGCACCCCGTCCATCCTCAACGGGTTGAAGCGCCTCGGCTGCCATCCTTCCCAGCTGGACAGCCTCGACCGCAACGTGGTGGGCTGCATCTCCCCGGCGCTCGGCCGGCGGGTCGGCTTCGCGGCCACCCGCAAGGTGGCCACCCGCCGCGACGGGCCCCCGTCGAGCGGGCCACCCGGGCGGTCCGCGCCGATGGACCGGCACATCCTCGAGGTGCCCGAGCCCCGCTTCCTCGTCGCCCAGAACGTCGGCGACTGGACCGGGCCGGTGTGCATCTGGGGCGAGGTGGCCGCCAGCCTGCTCACCGCCTTGGGCTGCACCGCCGGGGTCACCAACGGGCCGGTCCGCGATATCGACGAGATGGAGGCCATCGGGTTCCAGACCTTCGCCAACGGTCCCGGCGTGGGCGGTGGCTTCGTCGATGTGCTCGAGGTGGGGGAGCCGGTGACCGTGGGCGGGGTGACAGTCGCGAGCGGAGACCTGCTGCACGGCGACCGCCACGGTGTGGTGAAGGTGCCGCTGCATCTGGTCGACGAGCTGCCCGACGCCATACGGGCCCACGAGGAGGTGGAGGCCCGGGTGATCGGCGTCTGCCGGTCGGCCGACTTCTCCTTGGAGGCCTATGCCGCAGCCTGGACCTCCGGTCCGGGCTGACCCGCCTCCTTCCGATAGCGCGCCGGCCCGCGTCCGGCCTGGTATCTGCACCGACGCGCCTCCGAGCGGCGCTACCTATTTTTGCTATAAATTGAATGAAACTCAGTTATGGGAGCGGGAGGAGAGCGACTAGTGGCCGATGCGGCTGAAGGGCAGACCCGGACCGCCATCAGTGCGGACATGCAGAAGGTGGTCGGATCGGAGCTGTCACGGATGGTCTCCTATCCGATCTCCGAGTCCGACGTCAGGAAGTGGGCCCTCGCCATCTACTACCCCGAGGAACCGCCGGCCCGCTTCTGGGATCAGGATGCGGCCGCCGGGTCCCCGGCGGGGGGCATCGTCGCGCCCGAGGACTTCAACCCGTTCGCCTGGCTGCGGGCCCAACCCCGAGGGGTGAGCCGGTCGTCAGCCGCCACCGATGCCGACAGCACGGAGCGGTCCCTCGGTATCGAGGGGCCGCATCTGATGAACCAGCTCAACGGCGGTGTCTCGGTGGAGTACGGGGCCCCGATGCGGCCCGGCGATGTCATCACCTCGGTGACCCGCCTGGGCCAGTACAGCGAACGCGAGGGCTCGCTGGGGTTGATGCTCTTCACCCCGATGGAAACCACATGGACCAACCAGGGCGGCGAGATGGTCAAGCGCCAGACGCTGGTGCTGATCCGGTACTGAAGGCGAGAGGAAGAGTCATGATCGATGTCAGTTCACTGAAGGCCGGCGACGAGCTGGAGCCCTTCTCCCGCACGACCGACTTCCACGTCTGGAACCGTTACGCCGCGGTCAACGACGAGTACGTGCCCATCCACATGGACGACGAGGCGGGTCGGGCGGCGGGCCTTCCCGGCGCCATCGGCATGGGCAACCTGCAGTGGGCCTATCTGCACAACGTGGTTCGACAGTGGTTGGGCGACCAGGGTCGCATCGTCAAGATGTCCTGCCAGTTCCGCAACCCCAACCTGCGCAACCAGACCGTTTCGGCCTGCGGGCGGGTCACCAGGATCGAGCCCGGCCCCGACGGGGTCGAGGTCGACCTCGAGGTCTGGACCCAGGACCAAGACGGCCACAAGCTGGCGCCCGGCGCCTGCACGGTCCACCTCGACCGCTGATCGAAGGAGACAATCAATGGCATTCCCCCAACGCCAGGCCGCCATCGTCGGCGTCTACACCACCGCCCAGGGCAAGCTGCCCGAGCGCACGTCGTTCTCGTTGCAGCTGGAGGCCATCAAAGGGGCGGTGGACGACGCCGGCCTGACGCTCGCCGACATCGACGGCCTCCTGCCCATGACGCTGTCGGATCACCTGGCCGGGACCACCGCCCATCAGTTCTGGGCCGAGCAACTGGGCGAGCGGCCGCTCAGCCTGGTGGAGACCGGCGGGGCGTCCGGCCAGCTGGCCAAGGCGGCGGCCGCCATATCGGCCGGTCTGACCGAGGTGGCCGTCCTCTTCTACGGCAAGGCCGGCCAGCTGGTCGGGCCCCGGGGCACGGCCGCCCCGACGGACCGGGCGCCCCGGGTGCCCGAGTGGAGCTACATGCAGCACGGTGCCTACATGACCACCTGGTACGCGCTGTGGGCCCAGCGCTACATGCACGAGTTCGGGGTGACCAGCGCGGACCTGGCCGAGGTGGCGGTGTTCACCCGCCACCATGCCGTTCTCAACCCGGACTCGGTGATGGGCCGCAAGGGGGAGATCACCGTCGAGGACGTCCTGGCGTCGCGCTACATCTGCGAGCCGCTGCACCTGCTCGACTGCTCCATCGACAACGACGGCGGCTACGCCGTGGTCATCGCCTCCGCCGATGTGGCGCGCAACTGCCGGCACGAGCCCGTCTGGGTCCTCGGCGGGGCGGAGGCCTACTACACCGACTTCTACGGCACCATCAACGATCCGTGGTTCCCCGAAGGGGGCAAGTCGGTACGAAAGGCGACCGACCGGGCCTTCGGGCTGGCCGGCATCACCCGTGACGACGTGGACGTGGCGGGCATGTACGACTGCTTCACCATCACCACCATCCGCAACCTCGAGGAGATGGGCTTCTGCAAGCTGGGGGAGGGGGCCGACTACGTCAAGGAGGGCCACTGCCGCCTCGGGGGCAAGATGCCCACCAACACCGACGGCGGCCTGCTCTCCAACAGCCATGCCGGCGACCCCTCCGGGATGCACTGCATCGAGGTTGTGCGCCAGCTGCGGGGCGCCTGCGGGGCCCGCCAGGTCCCCGATGCCCGCATCGGCGTCTCTCTCCAGCAGGGCTGGGCGGTGCACGGCATGGGCAGCGTCCTCGTGATGGCACGCGACTAGGAAAGACGGACAGATGACCTACCTCAAGCCTCTACCGGACATAAGCGTGCTCAACCGCCCCTTCTGGGACGGGTTGCGCCAGCACGAGTTCCGGGTGCCGAAGTGTGCCGACTGCGGCGACTATGGCTGGATCCCCTATCCGGCCTGCCGCAGCTGCCAGTCCGAGAACCAGGAGTGGACTCCCGTCTCCGGTGACGCGGTGGTGTGGAGCTTCAGCGTGGTGCACCGCGGACCAGGTGCGTTCAACGACGAGGTGCCCTACATAGTGGTGCTGGCCAAGCTGGCCGAGGAGCCTCGTTCCCTGATCGTTACCGGGAACCTGATCGGTGTCGATCCGAGCGAGGTCAGCATCGGGATGCCCCTCAGGATCGTCTACGAAGAGGTCCCTGAGGAGGACATCACGCTGTACCGGTTCACCCCGGCGGCCTGACCGGTGGACCTGAGCTTCACCGCGGAGCAGGAGGCCCTGCGGGAAGCGTTCGCCAGCCTCTTCGCCCATACGGCCGGCACCGATGTGGTGCGGGCCGCCGAGCCGCTCGGCTTCGACGAGAAGGTGTGGGACCAGTTGGTGCGTACCGGGGCCCCGGCCATGGCTGTCCCCGAGGGGCTCGGTGGCGGCGGGGCCGGGTTCGTCGACCTCATCGTGGTGGCCCAGGAGCTGGGCAAGCGACTGGCGCCGGCACCTCTCGTCGAGGCGGTGGTGGCCACCAACCTGATCGCCGAGGCCGCCCCGGGCGGCCCGCTCCTGCAGGGCCTGGTCGATCAGGACCGGGTGGCGACCCTGGCCCTGCAGCCGGTCGCTTCGGGGACCGCCCGCTTGGTCCCCGCCGGGGCGGTAGCCGAGGTGCTGATCGCCCTCGACGGTGACGAGCTGGTCGCTTTCGAGCGACCCGCCGGCGCCCGGCCCCACGTCCCCTCGCCCCCCAATCTGGGCGCCAGCCCCATCGCCGACTGGTCCCTCGATGGGCCAGACCTGCAGCGCACGGTACTGGCCGGCGGGGCCGAGGCCCGACGCCTTCATCACCGGGCCCGCGCCGAGTGGCAGCTGTTGATGGCCGCGGCCCTCGACGGGCTGAGGTCGGCGGCTCTCGACATCGGTGTGGAATACGTGAAGTCCCGCTGGGCCTTCGGGGTCCCCATCGGGTGGTTCCAGGCCATCCAGCACCGGCTGGCCGACGTCGCCACCGCCGGCGAGGGGGCCCAGCTACTGCTCTACGAGGCGGCCTGGGCCCGCGACACCGGTGGGGCCGACGCCGACCGGCTGGCCGCCATGGCCTTCCTGTACCAGTCCGAGCTGGCCCAGCTCACCACCCGCGAGAGCCTCCAGTTCCACGGCGGATACGGCTACACCCTCGAGTACGACATCCAGCTGTACTTCCGCCGGGCCAAGGCGTGGCCACTGGCTCTGGGCGACCCGGCCCGGCTCGCCTGCGAGCTGGCCCGCGACCTGTTCGCCCCCGAGAGCTGAGCGAGCACGAGCGTGGACTTCACCATTACCGACGAGCTGGCCGACGTACGCGACGAGGCGGTGCGCTGGGTCGCCGAGCACGTCGACCCCGAGTGGGCCGACATCCAGCACCGTAGCGGCGACTATCACACTCCAGAGCTGCACCAGCTCCTGGCCAGGGACGGCTGGCTGGGGGCGGGGTGGCCGGCCGAGTACGGCGGCCGCGACCGGTCGCCGGCCCAGGCCGCGGCCATCCACCAGGAGATCGCCGCTCTCGGAATCCACGAGGACGGCTGGTCCACCACGGACATGGTGTGCAAGACGCTGCTCCACGTGGGCACCGAGGAGCAGAAGCAGCGCTACATCTCCAAGGCGCTGGCCGGTGAGACCGTGATCGTGCTCGGCTACACCGAACCCGACTCCGGCTCCGACGTGGCCGCGGCCAAGTGCCGGGCGGAGCGAGACGGTGAGGACTGGGTCATCCACGGGCAGAAGATGTTCACATCGACCGCCCACATGGCGACCCACGTGTTCCTGCTCACCCGGACCGACTTCGAGGCGCCCAAGCACGCCGGCCTGACCCTCTTCATGGTGCCCCTCGACGCGCCCGGCGTCGAGATCCAGCCCACCCACACCGTAGGTGGCCAGCGGACCAACACCACCTTCTACAGCGAAGTCCGCGTTCCCGACGACGCCCGCATCGGAGAACCGGGCCACGGGTGGGATGTCATGGGAGTGGCCCTCGTGTACGAGCGGGGCGGCGGGGGAGCAGGCCGCACCGGCCCCAGCCTCACCGACCGGGTGGCCGGGTGGTGCCGCGGCCAGATCACCCCCGAGGGGACGAGTCTCTTCGATGATCCGACGGTGCAGCAGCGCCTGGCCCGCATTGCCATCGAGAGCGAGGTGGCCCGGCTCCTCGGGCTGCGGGTCGGCTGGGTCGCGGGCCAGGGTGGCATGCCCGGGGTGGAGGGATCGATGGCCAAGCTGTACGGCTCGGAGGCCAAACAGCGCCACTACTCCGCCATGCAGGACATCCTCGGCGCCGAGGCGGTCCTGACCCACGGCTCGCCCGGCGCGCCCCTGGCCGGGGAGGTGGACACCGCCTTCCGCTATGCCATCGTGGGGACCATCTACGGCGGCACCAGCGAGATCCAGAGGGAGATCGTGGCCCAGCGCCGCCTAGGGCTGCCCCGCAGCCGGCCCAAGAGCTGAACCCCGGCACCGTGGCGGGCTCTCCCGGCCATCCCGGCGGCGGCCAGCCCGGAGGCCAGCCCGGAGGCGGCCAGCCCGGCGGCCAGCCAGGGGGTCCGGGCCGGGCCGAAATATCGCGCCGAGCCATCCTGCAGGCGGCCCGGGAGCTCTTCTCCGAGCGGGGTTACGCGGCTACATCAGTCGCCGACATCGTGGCCCGGGCCGGGACCAGCGTCGGCCTCCCCTACTACCACTTCGGCAGTAAGAGGCAGATCTTCCTGACATTGTGGAAGGAGTACCAGGTCGCCCAGGAGTACACCGTCGGGGTGGCGTTGGATCGCTTGCGGCGCCGCGGAGTCAGCGGACCGCAGTTGCTGCTGGCCGGATCCCGGGCCTACCTGGGCGGGGCGTGGCAGGCCCGGGACATCCTCCCGATGGTGCACGGCTGCGACACCCCGAGCGGTTTCGACGCCGTCATGCGCCAGACCGACGATCGCTGGCTGGGTCGCAACCGGGCTCTCCTGGCGGGCTACGACGCCGATCTGGTCCGTGGCGCGACGGTCCTGTTCAACGGGGGGCTGAGAGCGGTGTGCCGGGAATTCCCCCGGTGCCGGGATGAGGCCGAAGCGGGGCGCTTGAGCGAAGATGCCCTTTTGGTGTTCGCCGGTCTCCTCAGTGGCCTCAGAAGCTGAGCCGAAGCCGTCGGCTCGGGGCGAGGCTTGCGGGCCGTTCCTCAGGACCCGTCGAACCAGTCCCACTGCCACGGGATGATGGCCTCCAGCGGGCTCGAGAAGCGGACCGTCTCGCAGTCACCGTAGGACGGGCCGAGGGCGGCGATACCCGATGATGCGGCGAGAACGTCACCATCGATGAACGTGACGCCGACGCGCATGCAGGATGGAACGTTGGAGCCGCGCCGAGTCGACACACCGATACCTCCGTCGTCCACCAATGTCCAGTGGCCGGCCACGCCCGGCACGGCCAGGATCTCGGGGACCCGCGCCCGGTCGTATGCCTCGAAGCTGGCCCCCACATCGAGCAGGTCGCCCTCCACCTGGCTGACTGTGATGTGGACCCCCCGGTTGGGCCGGAGGGGGAGCACATCGGCTCCGACAGTGGCTCGGGGGTTGGCGTAGCCCTGGAGCGGGACGAGGACCTGGCCCATGGGCCGGCTGCGCACATAGGGCAACTCCGGTCGGCGGCCCCACTGGTAGGACATGGAGCCGAGGTCCAGCCACTCGACGAAGTTGCGGTCGAAAGGCTCCCGGAACCAGTAGATGGTCACGTAGTGGCAGGCCGTGAGGACCTGGTCGGACCCGGTCGATATGGCGGCGCACCCGGGTGTCCTGACCCAGCGCTCCCCCCAAATGACCCCGGGCAGCGCCAGATTGGCCGGCCGGTGGTCCAGTTGGTGCCATTCGTTGAAGTCGGCGTGTCGACCGGCCTCCACTTCGGTGAAGGCGAGGAAGGCGCGAACGGGGGCGGTCACCGTTTGGTGCCCTGTACGGATCGGCTGGGTTGGCTCAGGCCGGGGGGACTCAGTCGACCCCGGAGATACCCGGCCAGCCGTGGGTCGAGAAGTCGAAGTAGACCCCGTCGGGGGTCCGCATCTTCATCTCCCAGGTCACGCCGGCCGCCTGGTCGGTCGGGTCGACCAGAGGCTCCACGCCCATGCTCTTGGCCCGCTCCACCGCGGCGTCCATGTCCTTGACCACCAGGCCGACGTGGTTGAGCCCGTCGATCTTACCGTTGACATACTCGCGATCGACCTTGATGAGGGCCAGGTTGATGGTGCCGTCGCTCAGGTACACGGCGCCCGACTGGTCCACGTCGCCTGCTCGGCCGACCTCTTCCATCTCGAACAGGTCGGCATAGAACTTGGCGGCCCAGTGAAGGTCCTCGCACTTGATCGCAACATGACGCAGCTTGGCCATCTCGGCACCCCCTGGTCCACGGACCGGTCTCGAAACCGATCCTCACTTAGTTGAACATCTTTCAGGTGAAACTACCATAGGGACGAAGAGGCGGTCAATGAGCCGCCCCTTCATCCCATCAAAGATCGCAATGTTTGAGTTCGAGAGGTGACGAGGCACAGGTGACGTATCCCCCGTTCGACCCCGAATTGGCCACCTTCTTGGAGTTGGTCGGCGATCGCATCCCCCCTTCGGTCACCCCGGATGACATCCCGGCCTTCCGGGCCGGGGGGCAGGCCACCCGGCTGAGCGACGCCGACCTCCGCCGGGACGGGCGGATCGAGTTCACCGAGCGGTCCATCCCCGGACCGGAAGGGTCACCCGAGGTTTCGGTGCTGATCTGTCGCCGGAGCAGGGGGGGAGGGCTCGGTGCGGGGGCGCCGGCTGTGTACCACACGCACGGGGGCGGGATGATCATGGGCGACAACCGCACCGGCCTGGGCCAGATCCTCGACTGGGTGGAACAGCTGGGCGTAGTAGTGGTCTCGGTCGAGTACCGGCTGGCCCCGGAACACCCATATCCGGCCGGAGTGGAGGACTGCTACGCCGGGTTGTGCTGGACCGCGGCCCATGCCGGGGACCTGGGGATCGACCCGGCCAGGCTGGTGGTGGCCGGGACCAGTGCCGGCGGTGGTCTGGCCGCCGCCCTGGCGCTGATGGCACGCGATCGGGGGGGCCCGGCGCTGATCGGCCAGATCCTGATGTGCCCCATGCTCGACGATCGGGCCGTCACCCCGTCCAGCACCGAACTGCACGGGATCGGCGTCTGGGACCGGGTCTCCAACCGGACCGGATGGGCGGCCCTGCTCGGCGATGCGGCCGGCGCCCCCGGTGTGCCGGCCTACGCGGCGCCGGCCCGAGCCGATGATCTGTCCGGCCTGCCACCGGCGTTCATCGACGTCGGTTCGGTCGAGACGTTCAGGGATGAGGATCTGGACTACGCGGCCCGCCTCTGGCGAGCCGGGGGGCAGGCCGAGTTGCACGTGTGGCCGGGCGGGTTCCACGGTTTCGACGCCTTTGCTCCCGATGCGGTCCTGTCGAAGGCGGCGCGGGCGGCCCGGCTGGACTGGCTGGGCCGCCTGCTCGCCGGCTGACCGGCCGTGGTGGCGGCGTGCCCATCCCGGGCCGTCCCGGCGGGCTCTGAGTGGGCACGGGTCGGGGTATCGGATCGGGCCGGGTGGCCGTCGGGGATCAGGCCAGGTGGCCGTCGCGGACCAGGTCGGCGTCGATGTCGTGGTTGGAGTCGGCCGACATGGTGAATGCCTGGGTTGCATCGAGGTGGCGCCGGGCGATCTGGGCCGCCGACTCGGCGTTGCCGGAGGCAATCGCCGCCACCAGCTTCTCGTGGGCGCGCACCGCGGTGCGCCGGACGACCGCGTTCGGCTCCGGGCTGACCTCGTAGACGTGACGCTCGTGGGCGGTCCACAGCGACTCGAGGGCGCCTATGACCAAGATCATGGTCTCGTTGCCGCAGTGGGCCACCAGTGCTTCGTG
Organism: Actinomycetes bacterium; assembly: GCA_021808785.1. GTDB lineage: Bacteria > Actinomycetota > Acidimicrobiia > Acidimicrobiales > Palsa-688 > JAKCDU01. Next base: position 13,934 of record JAKBAX010000081.1, read on the forward strand.
GAAGGCGCGGGCCGCCTGGTTGTAACGCATGACGTCATGGATCGAGTCCAGCTGCTCCTGCATGATCTGCTCCAGGACCGGGGTGACGACGTCGGCCCGGTCCGGGCGCTGGGCGCACATCGACGCGCACACCGGTTCGAGGTGGCGCAGGGCGGCCCCTACGTCATGGAGTGAGGTGCGCTGGGCGTGCAGGACCAGGCTCACCATGTAGGCCACCCCGTGGGCGGTGGGGAAGTGCACCACGGCGCCGCCCACGTTGCCCCGGCGGACGCTGATCAGGCCCTCCGTCTCGAGAATGCGCAGTGCCTCGCGCACCGCCGGCGGGCTCACCTTGAAGTCGGCCAGGAGATCCTCCTGGCGGGGAAGGGTGTCCCCGTCCTTGAGGCGGCCGCTCAGGATCTCGTTTCGAAGCGACGAGGCGACCATCTCGGCCAGCCGGGGCTGGCGGAGCTGCTCGACCGGACGGAAGCGCTCGCGCCGAGAGCCGGAGCGGTCCGAGCCGGTCCGTCGTGGGTTGCGGTCCGACTGACTGTCACCCTCTCGTACCAACTGAGTCCTCCGTACCTGCGGCGCTGGCAATGTCACGAAAGTTAGCAGGGATACGTTCTCCCGCCGGGGAGGGTGACCTCGCGGGTGGTGACCCGGAGGGTGGCCGGGCCGAGCCCGCCCCTACGCCGCCAGCCGCGGTCGGGAGCGGCGCGACCGGTAGGTTACAGACCGGCATGGGTCACGCTCGTCATCCGGTACAGAGGAGCGATCCCGAGACGGTGCCGGGGCGGCTGCAGGCGGTCGCCGCCGAGCATGGATCGCTGGTGGCCCTCGACGACGGACGATCGGCGCTCACCTACGCGGAATTGTTGGAGGCAGCGGGGCGGATCGGAGCCGCCCTGACCGAGATGGTGGCGTTCGGGGATCGGGTGGCCATCTGGGCGCCGAATTCCACCGAGTGGGCTTGCGCCTCCCTCGGCGTGCTCTTCGCGGGGGCAACCGTCGTCCCGGTCAACACCCGCTACACCGCGGCCGAGATGGGTGACATCGTGGGCCGGGCCGGCTGCCGGGTCGTCTTCGCCGAGCACGAGTTCCTCGGGCGAACCCTGGTCGACGAGGTGAGGTCCTCCGGTTTGGAGATGCCGGTCGTGGGCCTCGGGCCCGGTCATTCCGACCGTCGTTGCACCAGCTGGTCGGATCTCCTGGCCGCCGGGCGCAGTGGTCCGACGGCGGCCCGGCGCCTGGCTCGCCTGAGCCCGTCCGACATAAGTCACGTGCAATACACATCGGGCACCACCGGGCGGCCCAAAGGGGCCATGCTGCGCCACAGCGCAGTGGTGCGGACCACCGCCGAGTGGGCTGCGATCGTGGGGCTCGGACCGGGAGACCGCTACCCCGTGATCGCCCCCTTCTCACACATAGGTGGCCACAAGACCGGCTTGCTGGCCTGTCTGGCCGTCGGCGCCACCGCCGTGCCGTTTGCCACGCTGGACGTCGACCGGCTGGCCGGTCTGATCGAGGCCGGAGGGGCCACCATCCTGCAGGGTCCGCCGACCATGTACCAGGCGCTCATCGGCCGCTTCCGGGCCACCCCCTCCGCGTCCACCCCCGTCGCGGCCGCCCCCTCCGGGTCCGCCCG
>JAKBAX010000507.1 GCA_021808785.1 Actinomycetes bacterium
CGGTAAGACCGTTCTACTGGGGCGATTTCGGCTCAAGGCGCAGGAGCTCGACTGGGTCGTGGTCGAGCGGGAGGTGTCCAAACACGACGACGAGCAGTTCCGACGGCAGATGGTGAGCGCCATCCGCACCTTGATGTTTGAGATGTCGCCGAAGGCTCGCTGGGGTGACCGGATGCCGCCGCGCCGCCGCCGTGCTCAAGTCCTTCAGCGTTTCGGTCGACCCGACCGGGGCGCTGACCGGCGGGATCGATGTTGACGCCGCACCAGGCCTCGCCGACCAGCACGAGCTCCATGCTGACCTCACCGACCTGCTGCTAGCCGTGGTGTTTAAGTTCCTGCGGATCGGCAATCTGGACGACGTGGACGCGCGCGCCGCTCTCTTAGAGCCGGCGCAGGCCGAGGGCGCCGAGTACAGCGAAGGGGCGCTGGACCTGGCGGTCGAGGTCACTGGCGGATACCCGTACTTCCTCCAGGAAATGGGCTACGCAGTGTGGGGTGTCGCCGAGGGACCTACCATCACCCGAGAAGACATCGCCACTGCCGTCCCTACCTACGAAGCAAAGCTGGACGAGTCTTTCTTCCGTGTGCGGCTGGACCGGGCCACCGAGATGGAAAGCATTTACCTGCGCGCCATGGCCGAGCTCGGTCCGGAGGCTCAGAAGGCTCAGGATGTGGCCACAGTCATCGGACGCAAGTCGACACAGGTGGCCCCGACCCGCGCCCAGTTGATCAACATGGGCCTGCTCTACACACCCGAGCACGGCTACGCCGCCTTCACCGTGCCGCACTTCGACAAGTTCCTGATGAGAGCCATCCCGGAACTCATCATTCCGCCAGAGCGACCCGCACGGTCAAGAAGGAAAACCTGACCCAGGGGGCTTACGGTGTAAGCCTCCCTGGCCGCATGGGAAGCGAATGCGTTCGCGCCCGAACCGCATTTTATGTCTTGAACTGACTGGCGAGACAAGTGACGGCCGGCCAACCCCGCCTGCTTGATCGGATATGCCATACGGAGCGGGAGGGCCTATCGGGTTAGCTGGACTATCGGCGACATCGTAGGATCGCCCTCTCCGGACGAGAGGGCATATGACCGCTCCAAAGATTTTGCATTGAGCATTGAGCAGCTACATCGCCAATGGGCAATGGAAGCGCCTTCTCGTAATTTGCATCGACAGAGGCGGTCAACCGCTCGACCTTTTAGGAGGATCGCCGCGTTCTCGACTGGCTGGCCCGGTCGGCTGGCGAAGCAGAACTGGTGACCGCTGTGTGCATCGGCTCCGCTGTGCTCGCAGCGGCGGGGAATCCTCGACGGCTACCGGGCGACGTCGGACACGAGATCGTAACCGTTCGCGACGATGCCGTCGTTGGACATAAGGGGAGTCCCAAGCCGGAGGGCGGTGGCCGCCGCCCAGCGATCGGCATCGTGGGCCCCGTTGGGCGAGGGGCTGACCGGTCCGATGGGATCACCCCTTCAGTGCAGCCAGGAACGCCGCTCCTTCAACCTCGTCGAGGTCGTCGATCAACATCTCCTCGTGAAGCGGCAGAGGCCGGGCGTCACGGAGTAGTTCCTCGACCGGAACCTCCAGGTTCGTTGCATGCATCGGCATTACCGGCTCGACCAAGGCGGCCCGGTTGACGTCGTCGACCTCGGATTCGCGGTCATGATGTTCCCGAAGGGCGACGTCCGGCATTTGCTCAACGATCTGCTACCCAGAGACGCACACGCCGAATTCGTGGGTTCACTTGCCGGAGATGCCGACCTGGCAACCACTTGACGATAGCGCTGCTCGACGACCATCTATTGCGAGACATGGTCGCGCAGGACGTCAGTCCGGATCTAGCTCGTGTCCTCGCAGAACACGAGATTGCGACCACCAACCTGTATCTCTATCGGCTGTCGAAGAGCGTCGTCTCGGCCAGAGGAGGTGCACTGACTGGTTCATGGCCCAGCGAGCATCGACGGGAACTCGGCCGCCGCCTCCTCGAACTTGCGCCGTCCGTTCAGATGGTGCCAATTCGGGCAATCGCGTACCATATTGCTGAGATCGCCGACGCTCACCGCGTCTCCACCTTGGGCGCCGAGGCCGCCGCTGCAGCCGAGCAATTGAAGGCGACCCTCTACGTGTGGGAAGGCGATCACGGCCCTGGCATCAAAGGCGCCGTGATCTCAGTCGGCGCTATGTACGAGACCGTCACCCGATAAACGCGCCCATGCTCCGCTGTGATATCCGCTCCTATCGCCGACGTGAACGCCCATCCGGACATCGGAGTTCGTTGGCACCTTCGGCCTGCTGAAGGGCGGCGGCACGCTGCCTTGCCGAACTGAGGAGAACGATCAGGTTCGTAGGTCTTCGACCGGCCACCTTGGATCGCCGTCCAGGATCTCGGGGTCGCCTGTCAAGAGCATCGCGCCGTGAGCAATCGCCGTGGCCACCGCAAAGGCGTCAGCGTATGCCACGGCGTATCTCGCCTTGATGTGGGCTGCCTCGAGGACGCGCACGTCGGTGGGCAGATCCAGCGTGACGCGCCGGCGAAGTTCCCGGACGACGTGACGCGCTTGACCAGAGCCGGCTCGGCGCTCGACGATGTAGGCCACCTCACCGAGGTTGATCCAGCTCATGACCGGGCGAGATGTCATTGCTGCCTCCACCCGGGCTGCAGCCGGCTCGTCGCCGTCAAGCCAGCACAGGACCGCCCAAGAGTCGAGGCAATCGGTCAACGATCGATTTCGGACCGGTGGTCTGCCTCCAACTCGGACACGAGTCCTAACCCGGCCAACGACCCCCGCAGCGTCGGATA
>JAKBAX010000508.1 GCA_021808785.1 Actinomycetes bacterium
AAGTTCCGTCGGTTTGCTGCGGATCGCTGAAATTCCCCACTGACGATCACTGAAATTCCTCACCCTTGAGCCTGGGTGGTGGGCCCGTTGTAGGGATCCACCAATCCGGTTGGGGACTCCTCGACGCTGATGGTTCCAGCCAACCAGCGTGAGGAGCCCCTGACCATGTTCTCAAGGAGTGATGACGTGGAAGTAAATGCTTTGTTCAAGCGGGGATGGTCGATTTCGGCTATCGCCCGCCATCTCGACTGTGACCGCAAGACGGTGCGGGCGTATCTGTCCGGTCAACGGATTGCCGGTGTGCGAAGGTCGTCGGTGCCTGACCCGATGGCCCCGTTTGTGGACTATGTGAAGGCCCGGTTCGCGGACGACCCGCACTTGTGGGCGAGCGCCTTGTTCGACGAGGTCGTCGCTCTCGGCTATGACCGCGCTTATCCGAGTTTCGCCCGCCAGTTGCGCCTTGGCGGTCTGCGGCCGCACTGCGAGGCGTGTTCGGGGGTGAAGGGCCGTGAGAGTATCGAGATTGACCACCCGGCGGGCGAAGAGATCCAGTGGGATTGGGCGGAGCGTCGAAACGCCCCGTGGGGCGCGACGGCTTATGTTCTGCTCGGCACGCTCAGCCACTCGGGGCGGACCCGCGGGGTGCTCGCCGGGTCGATGGACCAGGCGCACCTGATCGAGGCGATGGACGGCGTCTTGCGCCGTCTGGGCGGGACGGCCCGCAAGTGGCGAACGGACCGTCTCGCTACGGTGATCGTGCCGGGATCAGCTGACGTGCAGGCGTCGTTCGCCCCGGTGGCCAAATATTACGGGGCGATCGTCACGCCGTGCCCGCCGCGGCGGGGGAACCGGAAGGGGGCGGTCGAGTGCGGGGTGAAGTTCATGTGCGGGAGGTGGTGGCGCACGATGACGGCGACGAACCCCGAGGACGCCCAGGTGAGCCTGGACCGCTTCTGGTCGCGTGCGGGCGACGCCCGGCTGCGCCCGCCGGGCCGCTATCTCGATCCCGACGAGTTCGCCGGCGGGGAGCGGCCGGTGTGGCCGAGCGTCGGTGCTCTCGCCGAGAAGGAACCGCTGATGGCCCTGCCGCCGGTGGCCTATCCGGCGACGCTCGAGGTGCGTCGAAGCGTCGATGACCGGGCGTCGGTGGCGTTCCGGGGGAACCGTTACTCGACGCCGCCGGGATTGACCGGTGTCGAGATGACGCTGCGTCACCGCCTTGGCACGGACACGCTCGACATCGTGGCGCCCGGCGGGCTGGTGCTCGTAACCCATCGCCTGGCCCCGCCCGGGGCTGGGTCGATGGTGCGCACCCTTGAGCACAGCTGCGCTTTGCAGGTGGCGGTGTTGAGCCAGTTCTCGACCGCCCGGCCTTGTGACCGCAAGGCCAACAAGCCGCCGGGGACTGCGGCGCTCGAGGCCAGAGCGAGGATCCTCGGCGCGTCCGGCGTGGAGCCGACCGTCGATCTCGAGTCGATGGCGGAGATCGTGCACCTCGCGTTCCCTGGCGCCACTGGCCACGAGGGGACAGCATGAGCGCCGGATCGGACTACCAGCGCCTCCGGGCCCATCTTGGGTTCCTCAAGATGACCGCCGCAGCCGAGGCGCTCCCCGGGCTTCTAGACGAGGCGGCAAAGGCCAAGCTCTCCACCTCGGCGTTCTTAGAGCGCCTGCTGTCTGTGGAGGTCGACGCCGTCGATGAGCGTCGCCGGGCGAGCCTCACGCGCTTCGCCTCGCTGCCCTCCCCGTTCACCCTCGCCGACTTCGACTTCTCGGCCCAGCCGTCGGTGGACAAAAAGCTGATCGGCGAGCTCGGGACCCTGCGCTTTGTCGAGGACGCCACCAACGTGCTGTTCATCGGTCCGCCAGGGGTCGGAAAGACGATGCTGGCGGTCGGCCTCGGCCACGCCGCTGTCGCCGCGGGGATGCGGGTCCACTACACGACCGCAGCCGACCTCGCGGCGCGCTGTCACCGCGCTGCGCTTGAGGGACGGTGGGCGACGACGATGCGCTTCTATGCCGGACCGAGGCTGCTCATCATCGACGAAGTGGGCTACCTGCCACTCCCCGACGAGGCCGCGGCCGCCCTGTTCCAAGTTGTGAGCCAAAGGTATTTGAAAGGCTCCATCGCGTTGACGACCAATTTGGGGATCGCGAGCTGGGGAAAAGTCTTCAACGGGGACGCCATGGTCGCCGCAGCGATGTTGGACAGGTTATTGCACCGAAGTGTCGTGATCGACATCACCGGCGACAGCTACCGGATGCGCAGCCACCGGGCCCGGGCCGAGGCCGCCCGGCGGGCGGTGGCCAGCCATGAGTGACACCCCGCCCCCGTCGTGTCACGATAGCGTCACGATGACCTGTCCGGTCTGTCAGGCAAGCTTCACCCGCATCGGGCGCAGGCGGTTCTGCTCGGATGCGTGCCGGGCCGCCGCCTATCGACGACGCCGCGATGCCGGGCGAGCCCCCATCGTGCTCGCGAAGTCCCGACCTCGGCGACCGGTCACCGTCTATGAGTGCGACCTCTGCGAGCAGCGATCCCTCGGCGAGCAGTACTGCGAGCAATGCCGCACCTTCATGCGCCGCATCGGGCTAGGAGGATACTGTCCATCGTGCGGCGACCCGGTCGCCGTCAACGAAATCCTCGAAGACGAGGTGAGTCCTTGACCGCTGTGTAAGCTCACCTCAAGCCCACCACTCCCTCTCATCGCCTGGGGAATTTCAGTGATCGAGAGTGGGGAGAGTTCGGTGATCCTTACCACGATCGGCCAACGCCTGGCCGTACGCCTTCG
>JAKBAX010000509.1 GCA_021808785.1 Actinomycetes bacterium
CCCCGTCGAGGAGGCGTCCAACCCCGACACCCGCACCGGCCGGCCCCACTGTTCGCCGAGGAAGCGGGCCAGGCCGGCGGCTGGGCCAGCGGCCCGTTCAGCAGCCAGACCGGCGGGCGGGCCAGCGGCCCGTTCAGCGGCCGGTTCGGCGCCGGTCAACCCTGCTCCCAGGCGTCGTAGCCCGGCTTGGCCGTGGCCAGGTCGTCGCGTGCGGTGGCCACCAGGGCGGCCCAGACGGCGCGCCGGTCCAGGCTGGGGTCGCGGGCCCGGAGGCGGCGGTCCAGCTCGGCCCGCAGTTCGGCCACAGCCGGCAGCTCACCGATCCCCGGCGCCGGCTGAACCGACCGCGGAACCACAGCCGGCAGCTCACCGATCCCCGGCGCCGGCTGAACCGACCGCGCCGGCGGAGCCGGTGCGCCGTCGGGGTCGCCCCCCAGCACCGCCAGGAGCGAATGCCGCTCGCGCTCCAGGGCGGCCGGCTCCACCTCCTGCTGGCGCTGCAGGATGCGGCACAGGTTGGCGGCCACCCTCACCTGGTGGCCCAGCCCGCCCGGCACGGCGGCCAGCACCGGGCCCTCCAAGAGCTCGGCCACCGCGTCGAGCAGTTCGGCGTCGGTGGGTCGGTACTTCACCGCCGGACCCTGCCACCCGAGTCCGGAGGCGGTCGAAGGCGAGAGCCGCCACCGCCGGCGACCTGCTTCACACCCCCCATGGGCCTGCAGTCGAGCACGACCAGCCAGTTGAGTCAACAATTTGTCCACCATAGCGATATATCGTTGTACTATTGCGACATGATGAAAGATACGCACAGGAGAGGCGCCCCGCCGTGGGCCGGACGCATGCATGACCACGGACACCTGCACGAGCACGGGCGGGGTGGCGGCCGGCGCGGGCCCGGGGGTGACTGGGCCGAGATGGGCCCGCCGTGGGCGGTCGGGCGCCGGATGCGGCGGGGCGACGTCCGCCTGGTCCTCCTCGACACCCTCCTCGACGGGCCGGCCCACGGCTACGAGCTGATCACCCGGCTGGAAGGGCGCAGCGGCGGCATGTGGCGACCGAGCGCGGGCTCGGTCTATCCCACCCTCCAGCTGCTCGAAGAGGAGGGCCGGCTCACCGGCCGGGACCAGGACGGCAAGCGGGTCTACCAGCTGACCGACGAGGGTCGGGCCGAAGCCGAGGCGGCCAAGGAGCGCCAGCCGTGGAACCAGAGCGGACCGAGCGAGGCGCACCGCCAGCTGCGCGCCACCCTGGGCCAGCTGGGCATGGCGGCCCGCCAGGTCGCCCAGGTCGGCGACGACGACCAGATCGCGGCGGCCACCGCGGTGCTCGTGGAGGCCCGGCAGAAGCTCTACCGGCTCCTGGCCGGGGACTGAGCCCCGCCGTCAGGCCGGCGGCCGGTCGTCGTCGGCGACAATGGGGCGGCGTGGAAGCGGACCTGATGGTCGAGATGGTCGTCCCGGCGGCCGGCGCCGAGCTGGCGGCCGATCGGATGTGGCAGGCCGGCGCCACCGCGGTGCTGCTGCGGGAGGAGGCCGCCACGACGACGGTGGCGGCGTCGTTTCCGACCGCGGACGCGGCTCGCCAGGTCGCCGCCGATATGGCGCCGGCCGCCGCCCTCGTGGCCGCCGACCCGGCGTGGCGGCACGCCTGGCGGGCCCACGCCGTTGCCGTCCCCGTCGGCGACGGCCTGCTGGTCGCCCCGGCCTGGCGGGAGGTACCGGTCGGGACCGGCCGGCTGGTGCTGCGCATCGACCCCGGTGACAGCTTCGGCAGCGGCAGCCACGCCAGCACCCGCCTGGTCCTGGCCGCCCTCGACCGCCGGCCGCCGGCCGGCACCGATCAGGTACTGGACCTCGGTTGCGGCAGCGGCATCCTGTCGGTGGCTGCGGCCCGGCTGGGCGCGGCCCGGGTGACGGCGGTGGACATCGAACCCGAGGCCCTGGCCGTGACCCGGGCCAATGCCGCGGCCAACGGCGTCGGCGACCGGGTGGTGGCCGACGCGCCGTCACTCGACGCGGTGACAGGCCCGTTCGACGTGGCCCTGGTCAACGTCACCGCGGCGGTGCACGCCACCCTCGGGGCGGGGGTCGTGGGGCGGATGGCGGCGGGCGGGAGGATCGTGTTGTCGGGGCTGCTGGCGGGCCAATGGCGTCATGTCTCCGACGCTTACGCCGGGAGCCGTGTCGTGGCCCCTCTGGCTCTCGACGGCTGGGAGGGGCTGGAGCTGGAGGTTGGGAGGGGCTAGAGCTGCAGGCCTGGATGGCGAAGCGGCGGCAAGCCGAGAAGACCACTGCGGGCTCCCACCTTTCGCGGTAAAGGTCGGGTTTATCCGAGTCGAGCACTCACGTTGTGACCGAGCCCTCGACCAAGACCTGGACCAGCATCTGCCTTCTGACCAACCAGGCCATGGACGCCCTGGTCGAGATCGAGCAGGGCCTGATGGCGGTCGACGACCAGACCCTCGGACCGCTCGAGTTCCGCACCCTGGTGTGGGCCCGGTGCACGCTGGCCACCCTCTACGGCATCCGTGCCGACGAAACCATCGACGAGGCCGCGCTGTCCGACCTCCGGCGCCAGCTCGAGGACGTGTGGAGCGGATCCCTGCCGGTCGACTGATCCTCCGGGCCCCCCACCCCCCGGTCAGCTCGACACGGGCGACCGGAACCGGGAGCGATCCCGAGGAAATTCCCAGGTAGTTCTCCGGTCCCTGTCAGGGACGGCTCCGAGACTTGGCGGTGAACCGATCGCCAGCCGAGGAGAGCGACCTTGTCTCGAGTACCGACCACCGAT
>JAKBAX010000510.1 GCA_021808785.1 Actinomycetes bacterium
CCTCGACTGGATCGACGGGCTAGTCAAGGAAGGGGTCACCAGCATCAAGGTGTTCATGGCCTATCCCGGTGAGTTCATGATCGACGACGGCACGTTGCTGCGCATCCTGGAGCAGACTGGCGAAGCCAGTGCCTTAACCATGATTCACGCCGAAAATGGCGGGGCGATCGACGTCCTCACCGGCCGGGCCCTGGCCGCGGGCCGTACCTCTCCCCGGTGGCACGGCAAGACCCGCCCTACCCTGCTGGAGGCCGAGGCGGTCCACAGGGCCTCGGTGCTCGCAGAGTTGGCCGACGCACGTGCCTACTTCGTGCACCTCAGCTGCGAAGAGGCGGTGGCCGAGCTGACCCAGGCCCGGGCCCGGGGCGTCGCCGTCTACGGCGAGACGTGCCCACACTATCTGACCCTCGACGACTCTGTTTATGACAACGACTCCTTCGACGTCGCCCGCTACGTGATGACGCCGCCGCTGCGCGCCCCGCACCAGCCGGCGTCGCTGTGGCGGGCCATCGCCCGAGGCGATGTAGACGTGGTCTCCACTGACCACTGCCCATTCTGCATGGTCGGCCAGAAGGACGCCGGCCGGGACAACTTCCTAAAGATCCCCAATGGCGTGGGCGGCGTCGAGTACCGCCTGTTGCTCCTCTTCGACCGCGGGGTGGCCGCCGGCCAGGTCTCCCTCGAGCGGTTGGTGGCAATCACGGCCACCAACCCGGCCAAGCTCTTCGGGCTCTACCCGAGCAAGGGGGTATTGGCCGTTGGCTCTGACGCCGATATCGTCATCCTCGATCCCCGGTCAACCACGACCCTGTCCAACCGGAAATCTGCCTCCAAGGTCGACTACAGCATCTACGAGGGGTGGACGGTGCAGGGGGCGATCCACAAGGTGTTCGTGCGGGGCGAGGAGGTCGTCTCGGGCGGCAGGCTCGTCACCACCGACCGGCGCGGGCGATACATATCCCGCGGGCCGTCTCTCGGGCTCCTCTGAGGCGACACGCATGCGCATCGGCATCGACGGACGGAAGATCCCCGGGGCTAGGACCCTTGGTCCGCTCGGGATCCTGGAGTACGCCCACTCTCTTGGCATGGAAGGTGTCTTCTTCCGCACCCTGCTCGACATGAGCCCGGACCTCGACGTGGGCCTGCTCGCCGACATCCGGGCCCTGGCCAACGAGCTCGGCCTATACCTCGAGGCCGGGCTGGGCAAGGTCAACCCGTATGCCATGGGCGAGGCACCCGAGCTACGGGCCCTAGGTGACGGCGACACTCTCAAAGGGTTCCGGCGGATGATCGAGGCAGGGGCGGCCATCGGCTGCAACGAACTGTGGGCAGCCACGGCCAACCGTCAGCCGCTCCCCGGTTACCGCAGCTACGACCGGTTCCGGACCGACGTTACATGGGGGGAGCAGCTGAACGCCACGGCCCGCTTCCTCAACCTGCTCACCCCCGTGTTGGCCGCCTGCGGCGCGCACATCAACGTCGAGACCCACGAGGAGATCACAAGCTTCGAAGTCGTGCGGCTAGTCGAGTCTGTCGGGGCCGACACTCTCGGCATCGTCTACGACACCGGCAACGGCCTGCACCGCGGCGAAGACCCCGTAGCGGTAGCCCGCCGGGTGGCGCCCTATGTGCGCCAGTCCCACGTCAAGGACGTCATCCTCGTGCTCGACCCGGAAGGGGTCACCCTCCAAGCCCGCCCAATCGGGGAAGGCTCGGTCGACTTTCACCAGGTCCTGCCGATCCTCGCCGCTGCGAATCCCGACTTGCACCTCACCATGGAAAACCGGCAGCCCGACGAGAACGTGGCCGCCACCTACCCCGCCTTCGGCGCGGCCCGCCGCCCCACCGTCACCGGCACCCTCGTAGAGATCTTTGACACGAACTGGCAGGCTGGCCACCCGGACCTTACCGCCGCCGAACTGGCCGCCTACGTTCGGCTGGCGCTCGAGGGCAGCCACCGAATCGCCAAGGGCGAGATCGCGACTGTCGAGGCGGTGGCGACCGACCCGTTTGGACACGACCAGGCGATCGAGTTCCTCCAGCGAGGCGCAGCTCACCTCCGGGTAGTACTGGAAGGTTTTCAGCGGGTGACTCTAAGCGCATGAGCTGGACTGATGCCTTCGCCGGTGTGCTCGGATCGGGTTCCCCGCCCAGGACGCCAGCCCCAGATTCACACACCGTTCACCAAGAGGGACGGCGCGCCGAGCACCCTGTCCGAGCAGAGAGGACCGGTATCAGCAGATCCCCCCGCCGCTACGTGGTTGTGGCCCGGGAGATTCTTGGCGTGATCGCCGCCGGGCGCCTGAAACCCGGAGACCGGCTTCCCAACGAACGCGACCTGGTGACGATCACCGGGGCGAGCCGCCCGACGGTGCGCGACGCCCTTCTGGCCCTCGACCTATTCGGGGTCATCGAGGTCCGCCCTGGCTCCGGCGCCTACGTGAACTCTCAGACGCTCCGGCGGGGAGGTGGGACCTCTCTCTTTGACTCGCCGCCCCGGGAGCTGCTCGAAAGCCGGGGAAACGTCGAGCCGGCGGTATCCAGGCTCTGCGCCGGGAGGCTCCCGCCCGAGGAGCTGACACGGCTCTCCATCCTGATCGACGACTGCGAGCGGGAAGGCCAGCAGGCAGGGCCGGATGACTACGAGGAGTTTCTCCGCCTTAGCCACCAGTTTCACTACGCGCTGGCGGTCAACTGCGGCAACAGCATCCTGGCCGATTTCACTTCCCGGCTGGTCGACGTGACCGCCCAGCCGCTCTGGATGATCGTGAACGGGCT
>JAKBAX010000511.1 GCA_021808785.1 Actinomycetes bacterium
ACGAGTGTGGGGACAAATCCCAACGATTGTCGGGAAATCTCCTCACACATCCCTAACAAGGGCGGCTGATAGTGATCCTTATGAGCCGTAGCGACCTGGCGCTCCTGTATCGGCGAGGCGGCTTCGGCCTGGGTGGCGACGAGCTCGACCGACTGGCTGGCACCAGCTACGGCCAAGCGGTCGACGAGCTCCTGGCCGGCCTCACCGCGCCCGACACCAGGGCAGACGCGGTTGGCGCGCCGACCTTTACCCCGTACGCGAAGGTCGCCGCCGACGAGCAGGCTCGCAAGGCCCAGGCCAAGCAGTTGCTGGCCGAGGTGGCCGCCTTGCAGAAGTGGTGGATGGGCCGCATGCTCGTCAGTTCGACCCCGCTCCGTGAGAAGCTCACTCTCTTCTGGCATGGCCACTTCGCTACTGCGGTTAGCAAGGTTCGCGACCCGAAGCTCATGTACCTGCAGAACCAGCTGTTCCGCACGGTGGGCGCCGGAAGCTTCGAGACCCTCACCCAGGCAGTGGCCAAGGACGGAGCCATGATGGTGTGGCTCGACACTGTCACCGACAAGAGGCAGCATCCGAACGAGAACTTCGCCCGCGAGATGATGGAACTTTTCACCCTCGGTATCGGCAACTACTCGCAAGGGGACGTGACTGCTGCGGCCAGGGCCTTCACCGGCTGGACGTACGACCGGTTCGAGTACCGGTACACCTTCCGGCCGGGCCAGCACGATTTCGGTAGCAAGACCTACTTGGGTCAGGTGGGGGACTGGAACGGCGAGGACGTGATCCACATCGCCGTACATCAGGGCCCGTCGGCGCGTTTCGTGGTCGCCAAGCTCTGGAGTCATTTCGCCTATCCGATAAGTCCGAACGATCCGCTCGTTTCTGACCTGCTCGATGCCTACGGACCCGCGCTCGACCTGACTGCAGCGTTGCGGGCGGTGTTTCTGCACCCCGCCTTCCGCTCGCTGACCACGAGGACGGGTTTGGTCAAGCAGCCCATCGAGTACCTGGTCGGCGCGGCCCGGATCCTGGGGTTGGACGCCGACGTGGCCCGGCCGGCGATGGCCACAGCGCTCGGGCAGGCGCTGTTCGACCCGCCCAACGTCGGTGGCTGGGGGCAGAATGCCTACTGGCTGGATACGGCGACGGCCGAGATCCGATTGAAGGTGGCCCGGTATCTGGCCGGAAAGGCGGATCTGAGCATGGTCGAGTCCACGCCTGTCGGCGCACGGGTCGATCTGGCAGCCTGGCTCCTCGGCCTCGACGGCTGGGGAGCGACTACGGCCCGGGCACTGGACCAAGTGGCCGACACTCCGGTCGACCTGGTGGGCCTGGCCCTCTGCTCTCCCGAGTACGTGGCCGCCTGATGATCTCCCGACGCGGGTTCCTGATCGGGGCGGGAGCGGCCGGAGCGGCAGCGGTGACGGCGTCCTTCAGGCCGTGGACACTGGCGGCGTCATCGGTGACTTCCGCGAGGTCCGGACCACTGGTGATCGTGAGCCTGTACGGAGGTAACGATGGGATCAACACGGTTATCCCCGTCGCCGACAGCGCCTACCACGCGGCCCGGCCGACGCTCGGCTACAGCGCCGGCGAGGTGCTCGAGCTCAGCGACGGGCTGGCTCTCAACTCGCAGCTGAAAGGCCTCGAAGGCCTCTGGAAGGCCGGGCACCTGGCCATCGTCCGGGGCGTCGGCTACCCGAACCCAAACCTGAGCCACTTCGCCTCAATGGACATCTGGCAGACAGCCAACCCCGTGGACGGAACCGGGCCGGGCTGGTTGGGCCGTTGGCTCGACCTCACGGGCTCCGACCCGCTCCGTGCGGTCAGCGTCGGAGCGACCCTTCCGCCGATGCTGCGTGGAGCCAAGCAGTCGGCGACGGCGGTCACCTCTACCGAGATCACCTTGCCCGCGTTGGTGGAGCCGGCACTCGATGCTCTGTGTGCGGCAGGCTCCGACCGTACCGGCGTGCTGGCCGACGTGGCTCAGTCGGGAGCCGACCTGGTGCAGGTCCGATCCCAGCTCGACGCCCTCCACGCCGGGCAGACGGGTGCCAGCACCGACCTGTCAGGTCAGCTGGGCATCGTGGCCGCCCTCATAAACGCCGGAGCCCCCACGCAGGTGTACCAGGTCAGCCTGTCCAGCTTCGACACTCACGCCGACGAGAAGGCAAGCCATGAGCGGTTGCTGTCGACACTCGATCGAGCCGTATCCGGATTCTTCCAGGCGGTGCACGCCCCCGCGATATTGATGACCTTCTCGGAGTTCGGTCGGCGGCCGGCCGAGAACGCCAGTGGAGGGACCGACCACGGGACGGCGGCCCCGCTGTTCGTTGCCGGGCACACGGTCAAAGGTGGATTCTACGGAGAGGAGCCCTCGCTGACATCCCTCGATGCGAACGGCAACCTAGTTCACACCGTCGATTTCCGCTCGGTCTATGCAACCGTGCTCGAGCACGTTCTGGGCGTAGATCCGGTGTCCGTCCTGGCCGGTCGATTCACACCGCTGCCATTCGTCTGACGTCACCTGTCCGACCGGAAGGCATTTGTCAGATGTGTGCATCCTGCCACAGCCTGGACCGGGGCAGGTCGAGCGGTCCACGCGGCCAGGATCAGATGAGGGCACCGCCCCGGCGGGCGGGTTCGCCCTCGTAGCCGAGGGAATCGATCAGCAGCCGCTTGGCCGTGATCAGCTGCAGCCACTCGCTGTCGGCCGCCCCCGAGTTCCGCCGGTCGTGCCGGGCCAGGAGTTCTTCGATGTCACCGACCGCCGA
>JAKBAX010000082.1 GCA_021808785.1 Actinomycetes bacterium
GTTCGTGCACCGGCGCCGGCACCGCAGATGACTGATGGCGCCTCGCCCCGTCACCGGCGGGGAGGGTGAGGGAGAATTCGGCGCCCCCGTCGGGCGAGTTGGCTGCGGTGGCCCGCCCGCCGTGCTCCTCGGCGATGGCCGAGACGATGGAGAGTCCCAGACCGGCGCTGTGGCCGACCCGTGCCTTGTCCCCTTGCCAGAACCGGTCGAACACGTGGGCCAGTGACTCGGGGTCGAGGCCCGGGCCGTGGTCGCGCACCGTCACCACCGCCGCCCCGTCTTCCAGGTGACACCTCACCTCGATCGGTGAGCCGGCGGGAGTGTGACGCAGGGCGTTGGTGGTGAGGTTGGCCAGCGCCTGACGTAGGTGGGCCTCGTCACCGGGCACCACCACCGGCTCGGGCGCGTCCAGCGTCACCTGGCGGTCGGGGTCGCCGGCCACCACGTCGGTACATGCGTCGGCGGCCAACACGACGAGGTCGGTCGGCTTGCGTTCGATCTCGCGGTGCTCATCGAGGCGGGCCAGCAGGAGTAGATCCTCCACCAGCAGCTTCATTCGGGCCGACTCCTCCTCGATGCGGCGCAGGATGGTCGGCAGGTCGACCCGAGCCTGGTCCCCGCTCACCCGGAACAGCTCGGCGAAGCCCTGGATCGACGTGAGGGGGGTGCGCAGCTCGTGGGAGGCGTCGGCCAGGAACTGGCGCAGCCGCTGCTCGGTGGCGTCCCGTTCGGCAAACGCCGCCTCGATGTCGTCCAGCATGGTGTTCAGGGCCAGGCCCAGCTGGCCCACCTCGCTGCTCCCGTCGGCCGGCTTGACCCGCCGGGACAGGTCCCCGGCCGAGATCAGAGAGGCGGTGCCGGCCATGCGCTCGAGCGGCCGCAGCCCCCGGCGCAGGATCAGCCAGGCCCCCGCCGCGGTGATCAGGATCAGTCCCCCCACCGCGGCTACCTCGATGAGCACCAGTCGCCGCAGAGCGTTGGCGACTTCGGTGGTGGGGACCGCGATCACGGTGAAGCCGGTCTGCTGGTTCGGCAGCTCGAGAACCCGGAATTGCACCGAGCCGGTGGTGGATCCGACGGTGAAGGTCCGACCGTTGCGAGGCGGCGGGGCCAGCACCGCCGGCAGCTTGGGGGTGGTCGACAATCCGAGCGAGATCGGGTTGCCCACCACCGTGCCGGCGTCGGTCCGGCGCTCGCCGTACTCGCCCGATGGCAGGATCGGGCCCGGGCGCCCGCCCCCCTGGTCATAGCCGCCGCCCGGGGGAGGGACGTTGTCGGTGCTGCGATTGTCCAAGATGCCGTCCACCAGTTGCTCGGAGGAGCGCAGCTGATTGTCCAGGCGCTGATACTCGGAGCTCCGGTAGGCGAAATAAGTGGCGGCGAAGCCGATGCCCTGGGCCACGATCACCAGGGTGACCAGGCCGAGTACCAGGCGGAGACGAAGGGTCACTACCGGGGTAGGCGCAGGGCGTAGCCGACGCCCCGCACGGTGTGGATCAGCGGCTGTTCACCGTCGTCGATCTTGTGCCGCAGGTAGCTGATATAGGTCTCGAGGACGCTGGCATTGCCGGCGAAGGTGTACTCCCATACGTGCTCCAGGATCTGCTCCCGGGTGAGCACCCGCTTGGCGTTGACGAGCAGGTAGTGGAGCAACTTGTACTCGGTCGGGGTCAGGTCCACCAGCCGGCCGTTGCGCCAGACGTCGCGGCTGTCCTCGTCCAGCTCGAGGTCGGCGAAACTGAGTCGGCGCTCGCCCGGCCCGTCCGATCCGGAGCGTCGCAGCACGGCCCGCACCCGCTCCACCAGCTCCTCGATGCTGAATGGCTTGGTCACGTAGTCGTCGCTGCCGATGCGCAGCCCCTCGATCTTGTCGGAGGTGTGGTCCCGGGCAGTGAGGAAGATGATGGGTACGTGCTTGCCCGCCCCCTCGCCGGAGCGGATGCGGCGGGCCACCTCGAAGCCGTCCAGGTCGGGGAGCATCACGTCGAGGACGATCAGATCGGGGCGGCGCTGGTCCACCGAGTCGAGAGCCCGCCGTCCGGAATCGACCCGCTCGGTGTCGAAGCCGTTGTATCCGAGCGCCATGGCGACCAGCTCGGTTATGTGCTCCTCGTCGTCGACGACCAGGACACGGGGCTTGCTCATGAGGTCACCTTGGGATCGGAAGCTGGGATTTGGCTGGGGAATCCCCAGGAATAGCGGTCCTACCTCCTGCGCCGGGGCCTCTTCTGCTTCTGGGGCGGCATGGCATCGAGGCCGTCGGCGGTGTTGCTCATCCGCTCGGCCGGGGCCTGGGTCCATCCCGCCCCGGACAGCGCCCGGTCCTCCTTGAAGAGGCAGTCGGTGGGGCACCCGAACGGATCCTCACTGTTGACCGAGAGCCGGCAGCGCTGTATCACCTCACCGCTGGACGTGCTGCGGTGGATGTAATGGCGGCATTCCTGGTAGACGCCCACCCCGCTTATTTTAAGGTCTCTGCCGATGGGAACACGTCTACTGGTCATCGGCGGCGACGCGGGCGGGATGTCGGCCGCGCTCCAGGCCCGCCGCGGCGCGCCCGATCTGGAGATCGTGGCCCTCGAACAGGGGCGGTGGACGAGCTACTCGGCCTGTGGAATCCCCTACCTGACGGGCGGGTCGATCAGCGCTGTCGACGATCTGGTGGTCCGGTCCCCCGACGAGCTGCGGGCTCGGCGCATCGACGTTCGCACCGGTCACCGGGCCGTGTCGCTCGACCTGGCCGCCGGCAAGGTGGAGGTGCACAACCTTACTCATGGACGGGCCTTCCATCTGGGCTTCGACCTGCTCCTGCTGGCCACGGGGGCCCGGCCCCGCCGTCCCGCCCTCGAGGGGATCGACGGAGCGCATGTCCATGGAGTGCAGACCCTCGACGACGCGGCCCGGCTGCTCGACGACGTCAAGAGGCGGAGGCCGCAGTCCGTGGCGGTGATCGGGGGTGGCTACATCGGGCTGGAAATGGCCGAGGCCTTTGTCGAGCGGGGCGCCCGCGTCACCGTGCTCGAGCACGGGCGCGAGGTGATGTCCACACTCGATGCCGAAGTCGGGGCCGAGATCGGCAAGGTCATGCGGACCATGGGCATCGACGTGCGCACCGGGGTCGAGGTGAGATCCATCGGGACGCGCACGGTGGTGACCTCCGAGGGGGAGATCCCGGCCGATCTGGTCGTGCTCGGGACCGGGGTGGAGCCCAACGCCGACCTCGGTGTGGCCGCCGGCCTCGAGACGGGGCCGCAGGGGGCACTGGTGGTCGACCGCCGCCAACGCACCTCGGCCGAGGGGGTCTGGGCGGCGGGCGACTGCTGCCAGTCCATCAACCGGGTGACCGGCCGGATGGGCTACGAGCCGCTCGGCACAGTGGCCAACAAGATGGGCCGGGTGGCCGGCATCAACCTGTCCGGTGGCTACGCCACCTTCCCCGGAGTCCTCGGCACCGCGGTCACCCGGGTGTGCCAGCTGGAGGTGGGGCGCACCGGCGCCAGCCGGGCCGAGGCGGAGGCGGCCGGTTTCGAGGTGGTGGACGGGAGTGCCGAGTCCACCACCACCGCCGGCTACCTGGCCGACGCTCGGCCCACCACGGTCAAGATGCTGGCCGAGAAGAGCACCGGCCGGGTGCTCGGTGTCCAGTCCTACGGCGGCGCCGGCTCGGCCAAGCGCATCGATGTCGCGGCCACCGCCATCGCGGCCGAGATGACGGTCGAGGACATAGTGGGGCTGGACCTGTCCTACGCCCCACCCTTCTCGCCCGTGTGGGATCCGCTGCAGGCCGCGGCGCGGGTTCTTCGGTCGAAGCTCTAGATTCACTGCTGATGCCGGGCCGCCCCGTCACCGATGTCGACCTGATCCGCTGGAGCGAAGCTCTGGCCGGGATCGCGCGCACCGGCCTGGCCTTCACCAAGAGCCTCTACGAGCAGGAGCGCTTCGAGGAGGTGCTGAAGGTGGCGGCCGACATCCGGGTGGCGGCCGGTCACGACGAAGGCCGCTTCGACGAGGAGACGGTGATCGCCGGTTGGATGGAGAGCGTGGGAGCCGGGGTGGCCGGTTATGTGACACCCAAGGTGGCGGTGGGCGCCATCGTGGGAAACGAGCGGGGTGAGCTGCTCCTCATCCAGCGGGGTGACTCGGGGGTGTGGCTCTACCCGACCGGGTGGGCCGACATCGGTTACTCCCCGGCCGAGGTGGTCGTCAAGGAAGTCGAGGAGGAAGCCGGCATCGAGGTCGAGCCGTTGCGTCTGGTGGCCGTCTTCGACGGGCTGCGCCTGGGTGCCAACGGGCTGCCGTTCTACTCACTCGTGTTCCACTGCCGGGCTGTTGGCGGGGAGCTCAAGCCGCATCCGCTCGAGGCTCGTGACGTGGGGTGGTTCGCCAAGGACGCCCTGCCGGAGCCGCTGGCCGGCGGCGGGCGCTGGCGGGAGATGGCCTTCGAGGCCATCGGGGGCAAGCAAATGGATGTCGTGTTCGACATGCCCCGCTCCTCGATCTGGCGGAGCTGAGGAGGCTTGGCCCTCCCCACCTGGCTGCAGCGCCAACAGTCGGTGACGGTGCGGGCCGCGCCAGAACGGGTCGGTCGGGCCGATCTCGACCGTTTCTTGAAAGAGTTGGGCGCCGACGGTGCGGTCGCCCGGGACCTGGACTCCGAGGTGGACGAGGAGATGACTCGGGTCACCTCGCTCAGTTCGCTGACCTCACCGCTGGCGGTCTCGTACATGGAGCGGCTGTCCCGGCCCGTCCCCAGCCTGACCCCCGAGATCGGCGTGCTCATAGTAGGGAGGACCTACGTGGCCCACATGGTGGTCGAGGCCGACCCGGGCCGCTTCGGGGCGCCCGACGTGCCGGTCCTCGGAACCCTTCCCCCCTTGAAGAAGGGGCGACCTCCCCAGGACCTCCTGTCAAGGGTGGTCAAGGTCAGCCGGGGCCGCACCTTCGCACCCCTTTGCGCCCTCGCCCCGGCCGCATGGGAGGGGCTGGTGCGCTGCACGGCCAAGCGGGCCCACGATTCGGCCGGCTCCGGGGGTGAGCACGTACCGGTGGACGTGGTGGACGGGGTGGCCCGTTTCGCCTGGATCCTGCGCCAGGTCGATCTGCACTACGGGCTGTCGCCCGAACGCAACAGCTGACTCATGAGCGCGTCGACCACCGACACCGCGCCTGCCGCCCGCTCCCAGGCGTCGCCCACCGAGTCGTGGTCGACCAGGCCGGCCCCGTCGGGGGTCAGGCCCAGGGCGGCCACCGCAGCCGCAACGAGGGGTTGGGGCTCGAGGTCGTCGCCGTAGGCGGCGAACACCTCGAGCCCGTCCCACAGCTCTTCCAGAGGAGCGGGCGGCACCCGGCCGGTGGCCAGGGCCAGGGCGGTCTCGGAGAACACCTCGTAGGTACCCACGCCGGCCGGCCTCTCGTACCGGGCGACCGGGTGGAGCCGCCACTCGAGTGAAACGCCCCCCGGCCCGTCGTCGCGCATCCACACCTGCGAGCCGTTGACGTAGGCATCGAGGGGCTCACCGAAGCGCTCGTCCAGCTGCATGACCAGCTCGGGGGTGGCCCGCCAGACGGCGGCGGCTACCAGCACGACCGGGCCTCCTCGTCAGTCCTGCCGGGGATGCTCACGTAGGAACTTCTCCACCTCCGACGCCAGTTCGTCGATACCGCCGATGTGCAGCCCTTCGGGCCCGCTGGTCTCCGGCCAGTCGGTGTCCGAGGTCTCTTCCAGCTGGGCCACGTAGGCGGCCGCGTCGTCGTCGTCGGCGATGCGCTCGCTCACTTCACGCTCGTAGTCGAGGGCCGCGGTCCGAAGCTCCATCGGGTCGACGGGCGCCCCCAGCAGGGCCGACGACCGCTCGACCAGGGCCAATGCGGCCTTGGGTGACGGCAGCTGGTGGACATAATGGGGCACCGCCGCCCAAAAGGATGCGGTCGGCACGCCGCTCGAGCGCAGCGCGTCGTGGAGGACCCCGACGATGCCCGTCGGCCCCTCGTAGGTCGATGCGGCCAGGCCCAGGCGGGCGGCCAGGTCGCGGTCGTCGGTGGTGCCCGATACCCGTACCGGCCGGGTGTGGGGGACGTCGGCCAGCAGGGCACCCAGGATGACGGCCAGTTCGGCCCGGACCGCGGCGGCCACCTCGACCAGCGTCTGGGAGAAGGTCCGCCAGCGCAGTTGAGGCTCGACTCCGCGTACCAGGACCAGATCGTGGTTGGATCCGGGAACCCGGGCCCCGAGCAGCTCGATGTCGGGCCACTCGATCTGCCGCCGGCCGTCCTCGCCCACCTGGACGTGGGGACGGGTGACGGTGAAGTCGTAGAACTCCTCGGCGTCGATGGTCGCGAACCGCTCGGCCTTCCAGGCCTTGGCCAGGTAGTCGAGGGCGAGGGACGAGGCGTCGCCGGCATCGTTCCATCCCTCGAAGGCCACGACCAGGAGCGGCCGGCGCAGCCCTGGTTGGCGTTCCCAGCGCACGAGATCCATGCCTCCGACGGTACCGGGACGACCTGACCAACGCGCTACCGCCTGTCCACTCGTACCCTTCATGGCGTGGACTTCTCGCCGGCCACCCGGGCCTGGTTCGACGGCGCCTTCGAGCACCCGACCGAGGCCCAGTCGCGAGGGTGGGATGCCATCGGCCGGGGCGAGCACACCTTGATCCTGGCCCCAACAGGGTCGGGAAAGACCCTCGCGGCCTTCCTGTGGGCCATCGACCGCCTCCTGAGCGGTCAGCCCGCCGACGGCTGCCGGGTGTTGTATGTGAGCCCCCTCAAGGCTCTCACCTACGACGTGGCCCGCAACCTGCGAGGCCCTCTCGCCGGCATCGCCCGCGAAGCTGCCCGGATGGGCCAGGAGCTCCCGGAGATCCGCATCGCGACGCGCACCGGCGACACGTCGGCCGAGGAGCGGCGGCTCCTGGTCCGGCGCCCGCCGGACATCTTGATCACCACCCCGGAATCTCTCTATCTGATGCTGACCTCCAAGGCGGCCTCGGTCCTCGAGTCCGTCGAGCACGTCATCGTGGACGAGATCCACTCCGTGGCGGCCACCAAGAGGGGATCCCACCTGGCCCTTTCGTTGGAGCGGCTGGAGGAGATCACCGGCCGCCCGCCGCAGCGCATCGGGTTGTCGGCCACCCAGAGACCGCTCGAGGAACTGGCCCGCTTCCTCGGCGGCGGCGCGCCGAAGTCCAGGCCGGTGAGCATCGTGGACGCCGGGGTGCGCAAACCGCTCGAGTTGTCGGTAGTCGTGCCGGTGGAGGACATGGGAGACATGTCCCGGCCCGCCCTCGACCCGGCCGGTCGCCCCCCCGGCTCCGGGGGGACCGGTCCGGTGTCGTCGATATGGCCGGCCATCTACCCCCAGCTGCTGGAACTGGTCCGCACCCACCGCTCCACCCTCATCTTCGTCAACTCCCGCCGGCTGGCCGAGCGCCTGGCCGCCCGGCTCAACGAGTTGGCCACCGGGGACGCGACCCTCGCCGAGGGCGGGTCGGCGTACCTGGGAGGCGGGGCGCCGGCCGAACTGGTGCGGGCCCATCACGGGTCGATCGCCCGAGAGCAGCGGCTGGAGATCGAGGGCGCACTCGAGGCGGGCACCCTGCCCGCTCTGGTCGCCACGTCGAGCCTGGAGCTCGGTATCGACATGGGCGCCGTCGATCTGGTGGTACAGGTCGAGGCGCCCACCTCGGTCTCGTCGGGACTGCAGCGCATCGGGCGGGCCGGCCACCAGGTGGGGGCGCCGTCCAAGGGCTGCATTTTTCCCAAGTTCCGCCACGACCTCCTGGTGGCCGCAGCCGTCGCCGAGCGGATGCAGGCGGGACTGGTGGAGGAGACCCGGGTCCCCAAGAACCCGCTCGACGTGCTGGCCCAGCAGCTGGTGGCCACCGTGGCCGTGGCCGAGGGCCCGGTCCCGGTCGAGCGGCTGCTGGCCATGGTGCGGCGGGCGTACCCCTACCGCGACCTGCCCGACGAGGCCTTCCGCGGGGTGCTCGACATGCTGTCGGGGCGTTACCCGACCGACGAGTACGCC
The DNA here is from genome assembly GCA_021808785.1 of Actinomycetes bacterium. GTDB lineage: Bacteria > Actinomycetota > Acidimicrobiia > Acidimicrobiales > Palsa-688 > JAKCDU01. Next base: position 8,027 of record JAKBAX010000082.1, read on the forward strand.
GATCTGCGGCCCCGCCTCGTGTGGGACCGGGTGGCCGGCACGGTCGAGGCCCGGCCCGGAGCCCGCGTGGTGGCGGTCACCTCGGGCGGCACCATCCCCGACCGCGGCCTCTACGGCGTGTTCACCCCCGAAGGTGGCCGGGTGGGGGAACTGGACGAGGAGATGGTCCACGAGTCACGGGTGGGCGAGACCTTCCTGCTCGGGGCCACGACGTGGCGCATCCAGGAGATCACCCGGGACCGGGTGATCGTCGTCCCGGCGCCGGGGGTGCCCGGCAAGATGCCCTTCTGGCACGGCGACACCGCCGGGCGCCCGTTCGAGCTGGGCCAGGCCATCGGGGCCTTCACCCGGAAGGTGCCGGGCCGCCGGGATCGCCAACTGGCCGAGGCGTGCGGGCTGGACGACCGGGCCGTACGCAACCTCCGGGCCTACATAGACGAGGAGCGTGAGGTCACCGGAGGCTTGGTCCCGAGCGACCGCCAGATCGTGGTCGAGCGCTTCCGCGACGTACTGGGCGACTGGCGGGTGGCGGTCCTGTCCCCGTTCGGCTCCCGGGTCCACGCTCCCTGGGCCATGGCCATCGAGAGCCGGCTGCGGCGCGAATCGGGGGCCGAGGTGCAGGCCCTGTGGAGCGACGACGGGATCATCGTGCGCCTCCCCGAGTCGGAGGATGCCCCGCCGCTCGACGCGGTACTGGTCGACCCGGCCGAGCTCGAGGAGCTGGTCGTGGCCGCGGTTGGTGGGTCGGCCCTGTTCGCGGCCCGCTTCCGGGAGAACGCGGCCCGGGCCCTTCTGCTGCCCCGTCGCCGGCCGGGGCGCCGCACGCCGCTGTGGCAGCTCCGCCAGCGGGCCGCCGACCTGCTGGCTGTGGCCAGCCGACACGGGTCGTTCCCGGTGCTGCTCGAGACCTACCGGGAGTGCCTGCAGGACGTGTTCGACCTGGCCGCCCTCACCGGGCTGCTGGGCGACATCCAGGCCGGCCGGGTGCGGGTGGCCGAGATCGAGCTGGCCGACCCGTCACCGTTCGCGAGCGGTCTGGTCTTCGCCTACGTGGCCCAGTTCATGTACGAAGGCGACGCCCCCTTGGCCGAGCGGCGGGCCCAGGCCCTGACCCTGGACCGCCGGATGCTGTCCGACCTGTTGGGCACCGACGAGCTGCGTGACCTGCTCGACGCCGGGGTGGTGCAGGACCTCGAGGCGGAGCTTCAGGGCCTGGCCCCGGAGCGCCGGTGCGCCGACGTCGAGGCGGTGGCCGATCTGCTGCGGCGCGTCGGCGATCTCACCTTGACCGAGCTCGAGGCCCGCTGCTCCCGGCCAGGCCTGGGGGCGGAGGCGTGGGCCGCCCTGGTCGCGGCCCGCCGAGCGTTCGCTCTGCGGATCGGCGACGAGGAGAGGCTGGTGCTCGCCGACGACGTGGCCCGCTACCGCGACGGGGTGGGGTCGGCCGAGCCGCGCCGCGTTCCGGAGGGGCTGCTGGATCCGGTGCCGGACGCCCTCCTCCAGCTCGTGCGGAGGTGGGCCCGGACCCACGGGCCGTTCGAGTTGCCCGCACCGGCCGGGCGCCTCGGTACCTCGGCCGATCTGATCTCGCCGGTCATGGAGCGGCTGGCCGCCGACGGCCGCGTCGTGAAGGGAGCCTTCCGGCCGGGCGGTCAGGGTCGCGACGAGTGGTGCGACGTCGAGGTGCTGCGCCTCCTGCGCCAGCGCTCGCTGGCCGCGCTGCGCCGGGAGGTCGAGCCGGCCGACGCCACGTCCCTGGTGGCCTTCCTGCCGGCCTGGCACGGGGTGGCGCCCGTGGGGGGCAAACCCGAGGCCACCGGAGCGGACCGGGTGCTCGAGGTGGTGGGCCAGATGGAGGGCCTGGCCCTTCCGGCCAGTGCCATCGAAACGGACATCCTCCCGTCCCGGGTGCGCGACTACGACCCTCGGATGCTCGACGAGTTGCTGGTCGGGGGCGAGGTGATGTGGGTCGGGGCGGGGCCGCTCGGGCGCGACGACGGGCGGGTGGTGCTGGCCCGCCGGGAGGTGGCCGCATTGGTGCTGCCCCGTCTTGGTGTCGGTTCCGGCGCCGCTGTCGGTTCCGACTCCGGCGGTGCCCTCGATTCGGAGGTGCACGCTCATATCCGGGAGCGCCTGGCCGGCCGGGGGGCCTGCTTCTTCCGGGAGCTGGGCCGGGTGACCTGGGCCGACCAGGAGGTTCTCGGCGCGCTGTGGGACCTGGTGTGGGCCGGAGAGGTCACCTGCGACGGCTTCGCCGCCCTACGGGCGACCGTCTCGGCTGCGACCCGGAGGGCCGCCGGCTCGGGTTCGGGCGGCGCGCCGCGGGGCCGAGCCGTGGTTTCTGGCGGTCGGGGCGGGGTGGGTCGCCCCCTACCCCGGGCCCACCGGCCCCGCCCCGGCTCGGTCCGGGCCACCGCCCCGCCGGCCGGGCAGGGCCGGTGGTCCCTGGTGGCCCGGGAGATCGGGTCGGCCGGCACGCCTGGCCCCGACGCACAGCGGCGGGCCGACGTGGAAGCGGCCGCCGCAGTGGCCGGTGCCCTGCTCGAGCGGCACGGCATCCTGACCCGCGACGCGGTGCGGGCCGAGGCCGTCCCGGGCGGCTTCGCCGGCATCTACCCAGTGCTAGAGACACTGGAGGAATCGGGCCGCATCCGCCGGGGCTACTTCTTGTCGGGGATGGGCGGGGCCCAGTTCGCGCTGCCCGGCGCGGTGGACCGGCTGCGCTCGGGGTCGCGCCGCCCCGACGTCGGCGGCTCCCGGCCCGACGTGCACGTCCTGGCCGCCACCGACCCGGCCAATGCCTACGGCGCCGCCATCCCCTGGCCGATCAAGGGGCCGCTGCGGGTGCCCGGTGCCTACGTCGTTCTGGTCGGCGGGACCGGAGCGGCCTACCTGGAGCGGTCCGGGAAGGGGCTGGTGGCGTTGCGGGAGCCCGACGGCACCTGGGAGGAGGCGGTGGCCCGGGCCCTGGCCGACCTGGTGGCGGCCGGGCGCTGGCGTCGTCTGGTCCTTCAGCGATCACCGGACGAGATGGCCGTCGCGCTGGCCGCGGTGGGCTTCGTGCCGGGCCCGAAGGGACTGGTGCTGTACCGGTAGCCTGACCGGTCGTGCCCGACCGGCCCCGACGATCCACCCGCGCCCGGGCCTTCCTGGTCGACATGGGGCCCATCCGGGATTCGCGGGACTTCCGGCTCCTCTTCTCGGGGCAGCTCGTGTCCACTCTGGGTACGCAGCTGACGGCGGTCGCCGTCCCGTACCAGGTGTTCCGCATCACCCACTCGTCGCTCGACGTGGGACTTGTGAGCCTGGCGCAGCTCGTCCCGCTGGTGGTGTGCTCCATGGCCGGCGGGGTGGTGGCCGATGCCCACGACCGGCGCCGGGTTCTGATGGTCACCGAGATGCTGATGGCTCTCACCAGTACCGGCCTGGCTCTGAACGGCCGGCTCGGGCACCCGGTCCTGTGGCCGCTGTTCGTCCTGACCGCAGCCCAGGGCGGGTTGGCCGGGTTCGACCGTCCGACCTTCAACGCAGCCATCCCCCGGCTGGTCCGGACCTCCGAGTTGGCCGCGGCCTATGCCCTGTGGCAGGTCCAGTTCCAGATCGGGATCGTGGTCGGGCCGTCCATCGCCGGGCTCATCCTGGCCGGTGGCGGGGTGGCGACCGTGTACTGGCTGGACGTGGCCTCCTTCGTCGTGTCGTTCATCTCGGTGACCCTCCAGCGTCCTCAGCCCCCCCGGGACCCGGGATCCCGACCGCCGGCCTGGCGCTCGCTGCGGGAAGGGTTCGCCTACCTCCGGGGCCGGCAGAACATACAGGGGGTGTACCTGCTCGACATCGACGCCATGGTGTTCGGCATGCCGCGGGCTCTCTTTCCGGCCCTGGGGCTGGACTTCTTCCACGGCGGGGCCGAAGCGGTCGGCTTCTTGTACGCGGCTCCCGGGGCGGGGGCTCTGATCGGCGCCCTGACCACCGGGTGGGTCCGGGCGGTGCGGCGCCAGGGGCGGGCCGTGATCGTCGCGGTGATGGTCTGGGGGTCGGCCATCGCCGCCTTCGGGTTGATCGATGTGCTGTGGGTGGCCCTGCTCCTGCTGGCGTTGGCCGGCTGGGCCGATGTGGTGTCGGCCGTGTTCCGCAACACCATCCTCCAGGCAGCCATACCCGACCAACTGCGGGGTCGGTTGTCGGCCATCCAGATCGCGGTGGTGCAGGGGGGGCCGCGCCTCGGTGACCTGGAGGCCGGGTCGGTGGCGGAGGGATTCGGGAACGCGTTCTCCGTGGTGTCGGGCGGAGTGGCGTGCGTGGTCGGGGCCGGGCTGCTGGCCCTGGCGCTGCCCGGTTTCCGGCACCAGCAGGCGGTGCAGGAGGAGCCGTCCGGGGCGCCCACCGGCTGAGTCGGTCGCCTACAGTCACCAGCCGTGTTCGTGATCGAGCCGGCACCGCCGGGAGATGCCGAAGTCACCGAGGCCATAGGCCACCTGCTGCCGCTCCTGTCGAAGTCGGCGGCCCTCCCGGGCTCGGCCGAGGTGGACGAGATCGCGGCGTCGCCGGCCACCACCCTCTTCGTCGCCCGCGACGGGGCCGGCGGCCCCATCGTGGGCACCCTCACGCTGGCTCTGTTCCGGGTCCCGAGCGGGGTGCGGGCCTGGATCGAGGACGTCATCGTCTCGTCCGACGTGCGGGGCCGGGGGTGCGGAGAGCAGCTGACCCGGGCCGCCATGGACGCGGCCCGGGCGGCCGGGGCCCGCACCGTCGACCTCACCTCGAGGCCGGCCCGCGAGGCGGCCAACCGGCTGTACCAGCGGATGGGCTTTCAGATTCGCGACACCAACGTGTACCGCTTCGAGCTGTGAGGACTGGCCAGCCCACCTAGACCTCGTCGGGGCCGAGCTCCTCGACTTCTAGGAGGGTGAACCCGTCGATGATGGTCCGCAGCACCTGCTGGGCCACCCTCGGATCCACGCCGTGCTCCTCGGCGATCTCGGCGATACGGACCAGCATCCGGTCCTCCCGGGCCCGGTCCACCACGGGCATGTGGTGGGCCCTTTTGTAGTGGACCACCTCACCGACCAGGCTGGCCCGCTCGGCCAGCAGCGCCATCAGCCGCCGATCGACGTCGTCGATGTGCTTCCTGATCTCCTCCAGGTCCGGTACCCCGGTGACGCCGGTCATGTCGTCAGGCATCGCAGCATCATGGCCCCAACGGGCCCGGGAGCACGAATACGGCACGAATACGGCACGAAGACGGCACGAATACGGCACGAAGACGGCACGAATACGGCACGGATACGGCCGTGCCGGCTGGAAGTACTCCGGCCCGGGAGCGGTAGCATGCCGGACGTCCTCATGATTTGTTTTCTCTTTCTCCTATAGGGGGAGCTGTGGCCGAATCCATCACCGTGACCGACAACCGCACCGGTGAGGTCGTCGAGATCCCCATCACCGACGGCGGGGTGTCGGCTGACGATTTCCGCAAGCTGTTGCCGGGGGTGTGGTTCTACGACCCGGCGTTCATGACCACCGCCCTTACCTCCAGCTCCATCACCTACCTCGACGGCGAGGCCGGGATCCTCCGCTACCGCGGCTACCCCATCGAGCAGCTGGCCGAGTCGTCGACCTATCTCGAAGTGGCCTATCTGCTGCTCCACGGTGAGCTGCCCACAGGTCCCGCGCTGGACCAGTGGACCGACGCCATCCGCCACCACACCTATATCCACGAGAGCTTCCGCAAGCGGTTCGTGGACGCCTTCCACTACGACGCCCACCCGATGGGCATGCTGGTGTCGGGATTGGCCGCCCTGTCGACCTTCTACCCCGAGGCCAAGCAGGTACAGGATCCCGCCGTCCGGGCCGACCAGATCGTGCGGCTCATCGCCAAGACCCCTACTCTGGCGGCGGCGTCGTACCGCTACAGCAAGGGCATGCCGTTCGTCTTCCCGGACAACGATCTGTCCTTCACCGAGAACTTCCTCTCGATGATGTGGAAGATCGCCGAGCCCCGCTACGTACCCGACGCCGCGCTGGCCCGGGCCCTCGATGTGCTGTTCATCCTGCACGCCGATCACGAGCAGAATTGCGGGACCCTGGCCATGCGGACCGTCGGTTCGTCGCACGCCGACCCGTACTCGGCGGCTGCCGCAGCGGCCGCCGCCCTCTACGGACCTCGCCACGGCGGGGCCAACGAGGCGGTGCTACGCATGCTGACCGAGATCGGCAGCATCGACAATGTCCAGGCCTTCATCGACGACGTCAAGAGCGGCAAGGGCAAGCTCCAGGGCTTCGGCCACCGCGTCTACAAGAACTACGACCCCCGGGCCAAGATCATCAAGAAGACAGCCGACGAGGTCTTCGCCGTCACCGGCAAGAACCCCCTGCTCGACATAGCTCTGAAGCTCGAGGAAGTGGCCCTGTCCGACGAGTACTTCGTCTCGCGCAAGCTCTACCCGAACGTCGACTTCTACTCCGGCCTGATCTACCAGGCCATGGGTTTTCCGACCGAGATGTTCACCGTCCTCTTCGCCATCCCGCGGGTGGCCGGCTGGTTGAGCCATTGGCAGGAGCTGATCGAGCAGGACTCCAAGATCTATCGACCCCGCCAGCTGTGGACCGGTCCCGACGAGCGGAGCTACAAGGCGGTCAGCGACCGCTGATCGGGGTCCTCAGCAGACCCTCCTGGACGACCGACACGGCCAGGAGACCGTCCCTGGTGAAGATGGTCCCCGTGGCCAGCCCCCGCCCCCCCGAGGCGCTCGGGCTGTACTGGTCGTAGAGCAGCCACTCGTCGGCCCGGAACGAGCGGTGGAACCACATGGCGTGGTCCAGGCTGACCTGAATGCCCTCGGCCCAGATGACGCCGTGAGGCAGCATGATGGTGTCGAGCAGGGTCATGTCGCTGGCGTAGGCGACCAGGCACGTGTGCAGCAGCGGGTCGTCCGGCAGCCGGCCGTCGGCCCGGAACCACATCTGATGCGATGGCGGGCGGGGCGCCTGCTCCCCGGGAGTGGTGCGGATGGGCGCCCCGACGTGGCGTACGTCGATGGGCCGGGGCCGGCTCATCCACTCGTCGTAGTCGGCCGCGTAGCGGGCTGCCGCTTCGGCCCACGTGGGGAGGGTCTCCGGGTCGGGTACCTGAGGCGCCTGCTCCTGGTGGGTCACGCCCTGCTCGGGAACGTGGAACGACGCCGAGAGGTGGAAGATGGGCTCCCCACCTTGGATCGCGGCCACCCTTCTGGTGGTGAAGGAGCGACCGTCGCGGATGCGGTCGACCTGGTACACGATCGGGATCTTGGGATCGCCGGGGCGGAGGAAGTAGGCGTGAAG
>JAKBAX010000083.1 GCA_021808785.1 Actinomycetes bacterium
TCGAGTAGTTCGGCGCGCAGCGCCAGAGTGGTGAAGCTGAGCGGCTGCTCGCCGGCCCGGTCGGTCACAGCGGACGTCTCCTTGGGGATCCCGCGGCGGACCGCGCAAACTGAATCTCAATACTACCGGTCCGGCACTCCCCTGCGGTCTCGCCCCTTCGTCTGGGCTCCCCGCCTTCCCGTTCCCGCTGCGTCCCGGCGATCGGCAGCCACCCCCGCACCCTGACCCGCGCCACCACACCCTCCGCCTGCTGCGCCACCACACCCTCCCGCCTGCCGCGCCGCCACACCCCCGCAACACAACCCTCCCGCGTCGCCGGATGCCCCCGTCGGTATGGATATCGTGCGTCCATGTCCCCTTCGGCGCTTGTACGTCCCTCGTTGGTCGCGGTCACTGGACTGGTGGCCGGTTTCGCGGTGGCGCGCACCACCAAACGGCGTGAGGTGGGTGGAGCGGTGTTCGCAACAGCCGGGGCGTGGTGCGCGCGGCGGTGGTGGAAGACCTTGGGGCCGGGCCCGACCGTCGGCCTGGTCGGCATCTACGCCGGGGCCATGGGTGGGTCCCACCCCTTGGCCAAGCGGATCGGGGCGTGGCCGTCGGTGATGGCGGTGTCCGGTCTGACCGCGGTCGTTGCGGAGTTGGCCACCCGTCGGGCCGCCGGTTAATCAACTTCACCGAACCGGGCCGAACCGGGCCGGGCCGGGCCGGGCCGGGCCGAACCGCGCCGGGCCGAACCGAACCGCGCCGAACCGGGACGGGCCGATGGCGCGGGGCCGCCGGGTTGGTGCCGTCGACCTGGGCCCGGCGAACGGTGACCCATCTCCTCGGCGGAGGGGCCCGTGGCAACCTTGATCCCTAACTTTTTCTACGTCGACAAAATGTGGGCTTAGAGTGTTCAGGTGTATGGGCCCACCCCCACCTCCGGTCGGATGGTCAAACCCCGAGACTTGGCCTCCCAGCCTGCCAATACAGATCCGAGGACGCCCGTTCTGCGAGAATGTCGGAGAGTTGGGGGCACGCTCTTCCACCCGATACCCGGTCAGTAGCTCGCCGACAGTCGACCACCCCGGGGAAAGGGAGACTGAGGGGGACACGCCACGACCCACTCGGATTCATCTATGAGGAGTACGCCGGTGAGCACCGATGCGAACTTGCGAGAACGGTTGGAAGGCCACCTGCGGGAACTACCTGTGTTGCCGTCTGTGGTGGTCAAGCTGCTGCGCCTCAACCGGGACGACGAGGACTATCCCGACGAGGTGATCGCGACCGTCGAATCCGAGCCTAACTTCTCGACGCAGGTGATGGCCGTGGCCAACTCGGCGGCCAGCTCCCCCCTGGCTCCCATCACCACCATCTCTGCGGCCGTCACCCGCATCGGCGCCGACTACGCCGCCAACCTCGTGGTCAGCTCCGGCGTTACCAGGGTGTTCGTTCCCCGCGACTCGTGGGACCGAAGCTTGTGGCGCCACGCCCTGCAGGTGGCCTCGGCAGCCAAGGCCGTCTGCGGTCACCTCTCTGGCGAGCGAGTCAATCCCGATGAGGCCTATACCGCCGGCCTCTTGCACGACGTGGGGCGCTTTGTCATGTTCCAGGAGGCCCCCGAACGGTTACGCCAGATCGACGAGGGGAACTGGGAAGGGCCAGAGGATCTCACCGAGATGGAGAAGTCCATCTGCGGGGTCAACCACGCCGAGCTGGGGGCCATCGCCTGCGATCAGTGGGGCATCCCCGATCTGATCGGCCAGGTCGTGCTGCACCACCACGACCGCAATCTGCCGCCTGATGCTCTGCTCACCTCGGTGGTCCGCTTCGCCGACCTGGCCATGTTTCCGTCGGCCCGACCCGACCGCCCGGGCTACGCCGAGGCCGAGGAGGAAACCGTCTGGGAAGAGCTGCACACCCGGATCCCCCCCAACTTCAACCTCGACGCCCACCAGTTGCACGCCCTGATCCAGGACGTGACCGAGCGGACCGAGCGCATCAGCCAGGCACTCGGGATCGGCTGACATCCCCGCACCCGCACCCGCACCCGCACGGCCCACCCCACCCCACCCCACCCCACCCCCGCACCCGCACCCGCACCCCCCGTACCCCGACCCCACCCGCACCGCACCGCACCGCCCCCGGACCGCTCGGCTGGGGTTGGTATACAGGGCAGATGCACCTAGACCTTCATGTCCACCGCTTCGACTGGGCCGGTGGCCCGGCGGGGATCGGCCCGGGGGTCGTCGACCTGGCGAGGCGGGCCGAGGCCATCGGTGTGCGGACCCTGTCGTTCATGGACCATTTCTTCCAGATGGAGCAGATGGCGCCGGCCGAAGACCCCATGCTGGAGGGCTACACCGCCCTCGGGTTCGTGGCCGCCGCCACCGAACGCCTCCGGTTGCGCCTGCTCGTCACCGGGGTGACCTACCGCCATCCCGGGCTCCTGGCCAAGACCGTCACAACCCTCGACGTGCTGTCCCAGGGGCGGGCCGAACTCGGCCTCGGGGCGGCATGGTACGAGCGGGAGCACCGCGGACTGGGTGTCCCCTTCCCGCCGCTGACCGAACGATTCGAGATGCTCGAGGAGGCCCTGCAGATCTGCCTGCAGATGTGGAGCAATGACAACGGCCCCTTCGAGGGCCGCCACTACCAGCTCGCCGAAACGCTCTGCAGCCCCCCGCCGCTCAGCCAACCCCGGCCCCGCATCCTCATCGGCGGGGGCGGTGAGCGCAAGACCCTGCGCCTCGTGGCCCGCTACGCCGACGCCTGCAACTTCTTCGGTGGTCGCGACGAGATCGCCCACAAGCTCGAAGTGCTGCGCCGCCACTGCGACGACTTCGGACGCGACCCCAACGAGATCGAGGTCACGGCCAGCTTCAGGGATCTGGAGCCCGGCGCCGGCGTCGCCGAGGTCGTAGCGGCCGCCGAGTCCCTCGCCTCGGTGGGCGTATCGACCCTGGTCACCGGCCCGGTCGGTGACGATCCGGCCGGCTGGTTGGAGTCCACCTTCGCCCCCGCCATGGACCGCTTGGCCGGTATCGAAGCCGCTCGGTGGTAGCCCGGCCCAGTGGACCGGACGAAACGATCACATACCAACAAGCTAGACTTCGGGACCGTAACCTTACAAAGGTAAGACTTATGGCAAAAGTAACGGTCGAAGGAGCCCCTCCAGCTCAGTCCCGACCGCCGAGGCCGCGGAACCGCCGAGGAGAGGGGTCGCTGCTTCGGGAAGACATCCTGGCTGCCGCCACCGCCATCCTGGAGCGGACCCACAGCGAGGAGGCTGTCACCCTCCGGGGGATAGCTCGGGAGGTGGGGATCGCCGCCCCGTCCATCGCCCCCCATTTCGCCGACCGCACGGCCATAATCGACGCCGTCGTATCCCGTGAGCTGGCTGTTCTGCTCGCCATGCTTCGCCAGGCCGTGGCCACCGAGTCGGACCCGGTGAAGAGGCTTTTGGCTCTGTGCCGGACCTACGTGAGCTACGGCCGGGAGCGGCCGGGTCGCTACGGTGTCCTGGTCGGGCGGCGCTTCTTGAACGATTGGCAGTCCCTGGGTCGGGTCATGGCCGAGACCGGCCCATTGATGACCGCCGCCATTGCGATGGCCACTGACATCATCCAGGCCTGCATCGATTCGGGCGCATCAACCAGCACCGACGCCTTCGCCGACACCGCCGTCCTGTGGTTCAGCCTGCACGGCCTGATCACGGTCCCCCAGGCCATCACCAGCGTGGACTGGCCCGACCACGAGCAACTCTTCCTCGCCTGCGTCACCCGGTCGGCCCAGTTGACCACCCCCGGCCCCTGAACCCCTACCTCGAACCCGGGTGCGCCACCCGGCCCCTCAACCCCTACCTCGAACCCGGGTGCGCCACCCGGCCCCTCAACCCCTACCTCGAACCCGGGTGCCTCCCCCGACGCGCTCCCGGCTAGCCGCCGGGGTGGGCTAAGGGCCGGGTGGCGGTGACCGTAGGCGCGATCGGTTCGTGGGTGGGCCCGGCCTGGAGTTCGGCCACGAAATGAGCGCCACCCGGCCCGTCGGCCAGGTACAGGCTCCCGCCCATCTCGGCCATGAGTCGTTGGGCCACGTAGAGCCCGAGGCCCGAGCCCGTCGTGCCGGCCGCCGCCCGGCCCCGGGTGCCGCGCCCGAAGATGGCCGCTCGTTCGACGTCGCCCACCCCTGGACCGCCATCGACGATGTGCACCAGGACCCGGCCACCGAGGCGCTCGGCGGTCAGGCCGACGTGGGTCTCTGGGGCGTAACGACGGGCGTTGACCAACAGGTTCTGCACCACTTGGGCCAGGCCGTCAGGGTCGCCGTGCACCGTCTCGGGACCGACCGCGGCACGGATGGTCGACCCGAAGGTGGCCTCGGCGGCCACCACCGGCTCCAGCACCGAGTCGAGGTGGAAGTCCTGCATACGGGGACGTCGGCCCGGCTCGATCAGCGACTGGAGCCGGGCCAGCTCGGCGGTGAGGCCGTCGGCCAGGCTGCGCCGGGTGGCATCGTCCAGCCGGGAGGCGTGACGGCGCAGGGTGGTGTCCGCGCTGCGTAGGGCGGCCACCGCGTTGCGTAAGTCGTGGAGGCGCTCGTCGAGCTCGGCCCGTTCCGACTCCAGGTCGCCCCGCAGGGTCTCGAGTCCGACCCGCAGTTCCCGGGCGTAGCGGTCCTGACCGGCGAGCCGCCCCCGCAAGACGGTGGCCCCCGCGGTCAGGGCCACCGAGGCCCCGGTGAGGACCACCATGTGTACCGCCACCCGTCCCCATCCGGTGGCGGGAGACAGCGCCCCCATGACCGCACCGGCCGCCTGCAAGAGGGAAAAAGTTCCGACCCACACCCGATGGGGCCGCTCCGCCGGACCACGCCGGGTCCAGGCCAGGACGGCCAGCGCCGTCCAGGCTCCGGCACACCCGCCGCCGGTCACCGCGCCGAGCAGCGGGCCCCGCCCGAGCGAGGGGAAGCTCCACAAGAGGTGCGCTACCACGACCAGCACGGCGAGGGAGAGCAACGTGGTGACCCCGGCGACACGCGTCGGACGCAGACCGGCGTCGACCTCGGGGCCGCGCAGGGCGGCGACCATGGTCGACACCACGGCGGCACACACCACCACCCGACCGTAGGGGTCGAGACCGCCCCCCCATGGGTACAGGGCCGACAACCCGTGGTAGGCCGCCGAGAGCACCCCCATCTCGATCAGCGCCAACCCGAGCCGGACCGTCGCGGCCCTACCCCCGATCTTCCAGGCCACCAGCAGTGTCACCCCGCCGGCCACGACCACCAAGGCGGTGAGCACCTCGATCACGCTCGACACAGAGGGGGCCGCCAGCCTGTCGTTCCACTCGAAGGCCAGGACCGCGAGGACGGTCAGAGGCACCAAGGCAGAACGGAGGAACAACTCGGCCGGTGGGCGCGCCTGCTCAGGGCCCGTTTGGCGGGTCCGGCGGTCCATCCCCCGGTAGGCCGGGCGCTCCTCCTCACGAGAACGCACAGCGGCAAGGTAGCCACGGGGTGTGTCCGTGACCAGGGGGACTTTGCTCCTTTACGACAGTAATTTCCGTTTGTGCAGCTTTTGGCAGAAACTAAGGGTCATTCGGCCCGCCAGGAGTGCCCCATGGGACCCATCCCGCCGTGTCATGCGCCACCATCGCAACCCCCTTGTCGACCCCTTCACTCGAAACCCTCTCACTCGAATCCCGTCACTCGAATCCCATCCACTCGAATCAAAAGCTCGCTGCCGACTCGGTGATCGTCCTGACCGAGGCGACTCTCTCCGGGCTCGTTGACGTCTGCGGCGCTTTCCACGAGGTGAGCACCAGCCTCGACGCGATTGCCGCCTTCCCTGACACCGAGCGCGACGAGCACGCCTTCAGCCAGAAGGTTCACAACACGATCAACAGCGACGTCTTCAAGGTAGGAGGTGTCGGCAGGAGATAGCCGGCGAGAGAGTGGACTTGCTGGATCAGAAACCGGCTGAGTTGACCATGGTGGCCCGCATCAGCATGTTCGAACAGCAGTAGCCGTTCGAAGTGCACCTAGAGATCGTCGCCGGCCTCTCCCCAGCACAGGCCGGCGACGATCCGCTCCCTTGCAGCATGGAAGCGTCGGCTGGCGCCTATCGGCTGCCGGGGCGAGCATGGCCCAGCACCAGCCGATACCGCTTCGTCAGATTTGAGTATTTCCTGCCCCTTCCGGCTCGGTCCAGCCGATCCCGGCCGGGCAACGGGTCAGCCGGGTGGCCGCCACCCGGCTCTAGCCGCCGCGGCCACCGCCTCGAGCTGGCTGTTCACTCCGAGCTTGGTCAGGATGGCCCTCACCTGGGTGCGCACCGTCGTTTCGGACACGAAGGACTCGGCGGCGATGCGCTCGACCGACTTGCCCTCGGCTAGGCGGCCCAGGACCTCACTCTCGCGCCTACTCAATCGGGCGAAGGGAGCCAATGCCCGCTCCGCCGCCTCCCGCTCGGCCCGCGACACCCCGACGAGCCGGTCCCGCTCGGCGTCATCGATCTGACGGCGACCGACGGCCGCTGATTCGATGGCGGTGATCAGGTCGTCGAGGGCCTCGCTCTTGGGCACCCAACCCCAAGCACCGGCAGCCAGGCACCGTCCGACCACCGCCTCGTCGGTGGTTCCCGAGACCACCAGCACCCGGGCACCCATGGTCACCAAACCCCCGAGCAGCGTCTCCCCGGACCCGAATGCCCCCAGGTCGAGGTCGAGGAGCGCGACCTGCGGCGGATCAGCCTCGAGGGCGCTCAGCACCCGGTCAGGATCGGTCAGCTCGGGCGTATCAACGACGTAACCGGCGACCTCGAGGGCGGCAGCCAGGGTGGCGCCGAGCAGGCGGTGGTCATCCAGGATTGCGACCCGCGGCGTGGCTCCGCCTACGGCGGTCATCTCCTGCACCGGGGCCGAGTAGCCCACCAACCGCCGTCCACCGATCCCCACCTCCTCAATTCGCCAGGGAACCCCAACTGTCACCGACCAGCCCGGTGAAACCAGCCTGTCGAGACCGTAGCGGGCCGGAAGGTTTCCCGGCGAGGATCGTCTGATCCCACGCTCCGAGCCTGTTCGGTCCCGGTCCAAATCGTAGGGCCGCCAGAGCAGTGCTCTCCGGAGACACCGGCGCCATCACACGACTCGCCATCACACGACTTCGGGGGTCAGCCGCGAGACCGATCCCTCGAAACCCAAGCGGGCGAACGACCTGTATGGTTTGGAAGGGTCCCTCAGGAGGAATATCCATGGCTTCATTCACCTTCGAACACGAAGGTTCTGAACAGACGTTCGTCTTCAACTGGATCACCGATGATCAGGCATCGCGGCTCCTCGGCAATTCCCGCCCCAAGGAATTGCAGAAGATCTACGAGTCGGACAGCTACTGGCTGCCCATCTTCCAGGCTTGGTGCAACGAGAAGGGGTACGGGCAGCTATACAACGACTGGATGGACGATCCTGACGGCGACGCCCGCAGCGCTTTGAAGAAAGCCGGCCCGCGCGGCGACCTTCGCGACGACTTCTACACCGACCTCGGGACAGTCAAGTACTGCATCCGGCAGCATTCCATCTACTCCGGCGAGGCCGGGGACAATATTCTCAACGAGTTCAACCTCGGCCCTCTCTAGAGTCGGTCGCCCGCCGCGGGTCGGGGTCCCAGACTGATTAGGCCCTCCAGGCGATCGCCCTCTGGTCAGGCGTAGGGGGCACCGGCTCAACGGCTCGGCGCCCCCTACGTTCGTGTCGGGTCGAGGCACGCGAACATCGCTGGCCTCCACCGTTGGTAGTTGCCGTCGTCGTGGCCCGCTTGGTTAGCTTCTAGCCTAGGCAGACCATGACCAAGAAGGCCGACAAGCGGCGCCAGAAGCGGCGCCAGCAGCACCAGACCACGCAGGCCTCCCGGCGCCACGAGGTGCGCAGTCAGGTAGAGGCGCGCGTCGCTGCGGCTGCCGAGATGCTGGAGCAGTTCGTGACCGCCGCCGAGGACCCCGGGGTGGCGCCCGAAGAGGCCGTGTCCGTCCTGGTGTCCATCGCCTCCGACGACCAACTCGTGGGTCGGTTGCTGCTCGGGCCCGAGGTGGCCGACGGGTTGGCGCGAGAAGTGGCCGGCAAGGCCGGCCCCGAGCGGGCCCGGGGGCTGGCCGCGGCATTGGAGGAGCGGTTGACCGGGCAGATCTCGCTGTGCTGGCTGGCTGTTTCGTTGGCCGAGCAGGGCGACGACCTGGTCCAGGCCGACCGCATCGCGGCACGGGCGGTGGAGGAGCTCGACTCGTCTGGCGACGGCAGCTCCGACGCCGCCACCATGGCCGCCGAACGGGTAAGGATCCGTTGGCTCCAGGGCCGCCTGGCCGATGCCATGGACGAGCTCGAGGTGCTCACCGCCCGGTGGCCCGATGACGAAGAGCTCATGGCCCTACAGGCCAGAATGGTGGCCCGGGCGACCGCCCTCGGCAGCGACGACCCGGAGCTGGCGTCCTTGTTCACCGACCCGGTCGACGACGACCAGAGGGCCGGGGCCATGAGAGCGCTGGCGCGTTTGGTCGATCGCTCATTGCTCTACCGGTTGCGTCGATCGGTGGAGGACTTCATCCAGGCCGATCCGGCGCTGGTCGCGGCCAGGACGCAGTGGATGACCGAGTTCGCCGGAGAGGTCGCCGACGTGGCCGACCTCGGCGCCTTCGACGAGATCGAGCCGGGCGTGGCCGATCTGGCCGCTGAGCGATTCTGGCTGACCGACCCGACCCACCTCGGCAAAGGCTCCGACGGCGACGGCTCCCATTGGGACGGCCCGGACGGCGACAGCCCAGACGATTTGGGAGCCGACGGTCCCACCGTCCTCGAGATGTTCGCCGACGCCCCGGCCACCCCGCCCGAGCTGGCCGACGCAGCCCGGTCGTGGTCGCGCCACGCCCTCTACGGGCTGTGGCTCGCCGACTGGCCCTACGAGTCGGACAGCGATCGGGGGATCTGGATCACCGACATCGTCACCCGCCGACGGCTGTATGCCACCTTCGCCCCCGAACAGCTCGCCGGGACTCCCCGCTGGGCGGTGCAGGCGGCCGTCGTGGCCCCCGTGGGCGGGGTGTGGCGGTCGGGCCAGTCGCTGCTGTCGCTCGACCCGGACCTGGCCGACGAGGTGGCCGAGTCCATCCTGTTCGTCACCGAGAAGCTGGTCGTCCACCTGGCCCGCCAGCACGGGATGAAACCGCCCCGAGCAGCCAAGAACCGGAGGGCCCAGCCCCGACCCCACGGCGTGCTGTCCGACCTGCTCGACGAGATGGATCCCGCCGAAGCCGATCTCACCTCCAAGGTGATGGCCGGATCCCTGGCCCAAGTGGTGGGTCTGGCCCTCGAATCCCAGCAGCAGGGCCCCCAGATGCACAACACCGACGGCGAGCCGGTGGAGTTGATCAGCGCCGTCTTCCCCGTCGACGACCCTGACCTGCTCCGACGTCGCCTGCTCGGCGATGTGGACTTCGACGGTGATGACCCGACCCCGGACGGTACGGGATGGACTTTGAGGTGGCTGGGGCGACCCATGAGCGCCGAGGAGTCGGCCGGAGCCTTGGCCCAGTTCCGGGCCCAGGCCCACCGGGAGGGGTGGGGGGACATCGAGCCGACCCCGGGGCCGCAGCGCTGGCTGCGCGGCACGATCACCTTCGAGGACGGCGGCCTCCGAGCCGAGGTCAACTCCCGGCCCCGGCTGGAGGCCCTGTCGACCAAGCTGCGCCGCCTCGGCGCGGGCGACCCCAAGGTGCAGCGGCGCCTCGACCCGGAACTGGATCTCCCTCGGGGACGGCGACTCCTGCAGGGCCGATCCCTCGGGCCGGAGGCCGACGCCGCCTGGATGGAGCATTGAATCACCGAGAAGATCCCGGCCCTCGGGGGAGCCACCCCCGCCAAGGCCGCCTCCGACCCCCGTCGGGTGGTGCTGCTCGAAAGGCTGCTGCGGCGCTTCGAGTACGACGCCGACCTGATCACCGCCGAAGGGGGAGAGGCCATGGATTTCACTCCTCTACGCGAGCGGCTGGGAATGCAAGAGGGAGTCCTCGACCGCTTCGACGCCGAAGTGGCGGACTGAGCTGCGGCGGGTCGGTCCGGCGCGCGAGGTCGAGCCGACCCCGACTCGACCCCACCCCGACTCGACCCCACCCCGACTCGACCCCGCCGGCACCGCGGCCGGGTCCGAGCCAGCACCGGCACGGTCTCCACCGGTAGGGTCGCGACCGTGCCCGCCGGCTCGTCGCCCGAGCAGCTGATCCGCCAGTTCTGCATGGCCCTGCCGGGGGTGACCGAACGGCCGAGCCATGGCAGCCCGGCCTTCTTCGCCGGCCGGCAGTTCCTGATGCTCTGGCCGGATGGTCACCACGACCACGATTTCGCCCACATGTGGTTCGCCGCGCCCCCCGGAGCCCAGGACGAGCTGGTGGGGAGCGATCCCGGTCGGTTCTTCCGTCCCCCCTACGTCGGGGGACGCGGGTGGGTCGCCCTCCGACTGGACCGGGGCGTCGACCCAGACGAGCTCGCCGCGGTCTGCGAGGAGGCCTTCCGCACCGTGGCGACCAGGAAGCTCATCGACGCCCTCGAGCAGTCACGCGGCCACCCCGGCTGACGTCGGATTCTTGGCGAAGGCCACCAGCTTGTCCCAGATGGCGTCCGCCACGGCGGCGCGAGGGTGCCGGTCAGGCCAGGGCGGCTCCCCCCGGTTATGGGCGACCGGCGCCGCCACGGCAGCCGTACCCTCGGGAGTCGACGGCGATGTCAGCCGGCCACCACGACGCTCAACCGGCCACCACGACGCTCGGGAACCCAACCCACCGACCTCGCCGCCGAGCGTAGTTTCGAGGACGCCAGGCGTGGATGATGGTGGCCGGTAGCCGAACCTCCTACCCGACCGTCCCGGGGCGCCTCAGGCGCTCGTCGCGATAGCCGGCTGGTCGGCTCGGAGCAGCTGGGCGGCCGCCGCGGCAGCGTGACGGACGATCTCAGGGTCGTGGTCGAGATGGGCCGCCGACATGGCCCCCCCGTAGAGGGCCAGCAGGGCGTCCAGGCGCCCCGGTGGGGCCAGTGCCGGCCCACCGGCCTCGGCCAGCACCGCTCTCAGGCGATCACGGTGGCGGGTGATCTCGGTGGCCACCGGTCCGGGACCGGGGAACTCGGCCGCGGCATTGATGAACGGGCAGCCCCGGTAGTCGGCCGACCGGCTGTCGTCGTAGAGCAGGTCGAAAAGCGTCAGCACCGCCTCGGCCGATCCGGCCGGGGCGGTGCTGAGGCGGCGCTCGGCGGCGTCGATCCACGCCCGACTCTGGCGGGCCAGGTAGGCGGCGACCAGTTCGGCCTTGCTCGGGAAGTGGGCGTAGAGGGTGGCCTTGGCCACTGACGCCTCGGCGATGACCCGGTCGACGCCCACGGCGTGGATGCCCTCGGCGTAGAACAGCCGGCTGGCCACGTCGAGGAGGCGTTCCGAGGGGCTCGATCCGGTGGTCGTCACACCCCCAAGTTATCCGCTAGGGTGCGTTCTGGCCAGACAGACCGTTCTGTCTGATCCCTGACCCCCTGATCCCTGGAGGACATACCCGTGACCGACACTCTCGCCCAGGCCCTGAAGGAGCAGAACGAGGCCAACCGGGCCCACCTCCCCGAGGCCCAGCTCGCCGTCATGGACGCGGCCACCGCGGCCCTGGAGGCCTCCGGGCTGGCCCAGCGTTCGCTCGCCGTCGGCGCCATCGCCCCTGACTTCGCTCTGCCCGACCCCACCGGCCGGCGGGTCGCCCTCACGTCGCTCCTAGCCGAGGGTCCGGTGGTCCTCAGCTTCTACCGCGGCGGCTGGTGTCCCTACTGCTCGACCCAGCTGCGCGCCTTGCAGACCCGCCTGGCCGACATCAGCGAGGCGGGGGGCCGGCTGGTCGCCGTGTCGCCCCAGACCCCGGACCACTCGCTGTCGACCGCGGAGAAGCTGGAACTGGCCTTCCCGGTGCTCTCCGACGTGGGCAACACCGTGGCCCGCACCTACGGCCTGGTGTTCAGCCTGCCCGAGGACCTGCGTGACGTGTACAGCGGTTTCGGCCTCGACCTGCCCGCGGCCAACGGTGACGACACCTTCGAGCTGCCGCTGCCCGCCACCTTCGTGGTCGGCACCGACGCCAAGGTGGCGTGGCGCTTCGTAGACTCCGATTACACCAGGCGGGCCGAGCCCGACGACGTGATCGACGCCCTCCGGTCCCTCTGAGCGAGCCGCCACCCGAGGGGTAGTTTCGGAGATTGGAGGGAAAAAGGAGGGTGAAAGGTGATGATGGCTGACCTGCACTTCTATTTCGACCCCATCTGCCCGTTCGCCTGGATGACCTCCAAGTGGGTGCGCCAGGTGGCGAAGCAGCAGTCCTACGCCGTCGAGTGGCGGTTCATCTCCTTGCGGATGGTCAACGCCGGGGTGGACTACGCCAGCCACTTCCCGCCCGGCTACGAGAAGTCGCACTCCGCCGGTCTCGGTCTGCTCAGGGTGGCGGCGGCCGTGCGCCAGAGCGCCGGGCCGGCCGAGGTGGCCGCCTTCTACGAGGCCGTCGGCGAGGCCATCTTCGAGCGCAGCCCGACGGAGCAGGGGTCGGCCCTGGACGAACCCCGGGGCCTGGCCGCGGCCGCCCTCGGGGGAACATCGGCCGACGTCGGGCTGGCCGACGCCGTGGACAGCACCGACTACGACGCGCTGATCCAGGCCGAGACCGACGAGGCCCTGGCACTGACCGGCCGCGACGTGGGCACCCCCATCCTGCACTTCGAGCCACCGTCGGGCACCGCCCTGTTCGGTCCGGTCATCAGCCGGCTACCGGCACCGGCCGAGGCGCTGGAGCTGTGGGAGCACGTGGTGGCCCTGTCCCGGTTCCCCGGTTTCGCCGAGCTCAAGCGCAGCCTGCGCGAGGTACCGCAGCTGCCCGCCCTCGGGGTGGACCCCGGCCAGGTCGGCGGCCAGGAGGACTGGCAGCAGGGCCACCGCCGCCAGGCCGAGAGCTGACGGCGGACGGCGTGGCCACCCCCGTCCGGCCCCTGGCCGTGGCCTTCGATGTCAACGAGACCCTCACCGACCTGTCACCGGTGGCCGAGGCGTTCACCCGCCTGGGGCTGAGCGGCGACGACCTGAGGTGGTGGTTCGCCGTGCTCCTGCGCGACGGTATGGCGCTGGCCGCCTCGGGTGGCTCGGCCTGCTTCGCCGATCTGGCCGGCGTCGCCCTCGACGAGGTTGCGGTGGCTCGGGGTCGGGACCTGGCCGAGGGCGCGGCCGAGGAGATCATCCAAGCCATGGGGGCGGTGCCGGTCCATCCCGATGTGGTCCCCGCCCTCGACGCACTGGCGTCAGCGGGCGTGGCGGCCTACGCCCTCACCAACGGTGCCGCCGCTTTCGCCCGGCGGATCCTCGACTCCGCCGGGGTCGCCGACAGGCTGGTGGACATCCTGTCGGTGGACACCGTTCGACACTGGAAGCCCCGCCCCGAGCCCTACCGCTGGGCCGCCGGCGTGGCCGAGGTCGATCCCGGGCGGATGGCCCTGGTCGCGGTCCATCCGTGGGACACCCACGGGGCGGCCACCGCCGGCCTGCTCAGTGGATGGGCCAACCGCACCGGTCGCCCCTACCCGGCGGTGTTCACCCCGCCCACCGTGACCGGCCCCGACCTGGCCGGGGTGGTCGAGCAGCTGCTGGCCCTCGACGGGCCCTGACCGGGCGAGCATCGGGGCCCGGGTGGCCGCGGGGGTCAACAGAGCCCCCCCGCTGCGGGCCTACCGCCCGATCCCCCAACGCCCCGGGTAGTAGCGGTGTGGGATCATCCACCCGAATCTGTGACTGAGCACCAGGGAGGAGCGATGGGGAACCGAGACGACCGTGGCCTGTGGTTCGTGGATCCGCGCCGGCTGGCCGACATGGACGAATGGCACCGCCAGGTCGAGATCATCCGCCGGGAGGAGCCCGTCTTGGAAGTGGAGGTGGACGGGTTCGAGAAGTTCTGGGCCGTCACCCGCCACGAGGACGTCTTCGCCATCGAACGCGACAGCCGTCACTGGCTGAACACCAGCCGCGTGGTGCTCGGCCCCGACGCCCACCACGAACGGATGGTGGCCCGCGGGATGGAGCCCCGCTCCCTGGTCCACCTCGACGGCAATGTGCACAACGATGTGCGTCACGTCGTGAACGACTGGTTCAAACCGGCCGCGGTCAAGCGCCGCCAGCCGCGTATCGAACAGATCGCCGACGTGTTCGTCGAGCGGATGCGGGACCTGGGGGGGACCTGCGACTTCGCCCGGGACATCGCCGTGCCCTACACCCTCCGGGTGATCATGGACATCTACGGGGTCCCCGAGGAAGATGAGCGCCTGATGCTCGAGCTCACCCAGGGCGTCTTCGGTGCCGCCGATCCCGAGTTCGCCACCTCCAACGACGCCGGCGATCAGGTCCTCGAGTCGGTGCTGAAGTTCGTCAACTACTTCAACGAGATGACCATCGACCGTCGCGCCTGTCCCGCCGATGACCTGGCCACGGTGATCGCCAACGGCCAGATCGACGGTTGTCCCATGGGCGATCTCGAGCAGTTGTGGCTGTACATCATCGTGGCCACCGCCGGTCACGACACCACCTCCTACGGCCTGGCCGGCGGGATGGAGGCGCTGATCACCCACCCCGACGAGCTCGCCAAGCTGCGGGACGACCCCGAGCTGATCGGCAACGCCACCGAGGAGATCATCCGCTGGACCTCCCCGGTGCGCCATTTCATGCGCTACGCCACCGACGACACCGAGGTCCGCGGCGTGAAGATCGCCGCCGGACAGCGCGTCTACCTCTCCTACCCGTCGGCCAACCGGGACGAGGACGCCTTCAGGGACCCGATGTCCTTCGACATCGCCCGGCCTGACACCACCAACCTCCTGTCGTTCGGGGTGGGCGCCCACTTCTGCCTCGGGGCTCAGTTCGCCCGTCGCGAGATCCGCACCATGATCGGAAAGCTCACCGACCAGCTGGCCCACGTGGATCTCGCCGGCCCGCCGCGCTGGTCCGAAGGCGGCCTGGTGTCGGGGGTCAAGCACCTGCCGATCACCTACAGCTGGCGCCCGGGTCGCTGACCCGTCAAGGCTCAGCGGCCAGCGGGGGCGGCGGGGCCGGCGGGGCCGGCGGGGCCAGCGGGGGCGGGGGCGGCGGAGGCGGCCCGGGGCCCCGTCGACGGGCCCAGCGCCCGGCGGTAGGCCAGCAGCGGGACCGACGGCGTCGGGCGCCAGTCGCGCTCGGGAACCCGGATGAAGCCGGTGCGCTCGTACAGCCGGTGGGCGGCGGTCATCCAGAGCGTGGTGTGCAGCAA
>JAKBAX010000084.1 GCA_021808785.1 Actinomycetes bacterium
CTGTTGGATCATGCCCTCGGCGGCGGCCCAGTCGGCCACGTTGGCCCCATTGACCTCGGCCTGGCCGCCGGCGCCGCGGATCTCCTCGGCGACCTGTTGAGCCGGGGTCAGGTCGGCGCCCTCGCCCCGACCGTCGCCGCCCAGATCGTTGACCATGACCGCCGCCCCCTCCTTGGCCAGAAGGAGGGCGTGCTCGCGCCCGATGCCCCGCCCCGCCCCGGTGACGATGGCGACCTTTCCGTCCAGCAGACCCATTCGATTCCTCCCTCTCGGCAGCGGGCGCGCATCCTCCTCCAGACTCGGTCGGAGTGTCAACCTGAGCTGGGAAGCTCTCGTGGGACACTTGCCCTGGTCGCTGCCGTCCTCTTCGAATCGGGCGCGCTCAGCTTGTCGGCGTCGTGGAACTCGGGTGGCTCGAGCCGGGGCTGGTCGTAGGCGAGCAGCTCCGAGGTGGCCGCCAGCTCGCCCTGCAGCTGCTCGATCTCCGCCTGCAACCGCTCGGCGTCGTCGACGCGACCCTGCACGCGGGCTCGATGCTGCTGCTCGAGCACCTCCTCGAGCTGCAGCTCCAGGCCCATCGCGTGGTCAGCCGGACTGAAGGAGGTCATGACCGACTTGATACCCAGCCGGGCCCGTTTTCGATACCAGGGCCCGAACTCGGCCCCGGACGGCCGGCGGGGCCCGGAACGACCGGCTACTCGGTGCTCTCGTCCACGTAGCGCGACCCGCGCCACCACGATGCCACCGCGGCCACCACGGATGCCCCGATGGCGAAGAAGAACGCCTCGTGCAGGCCGGAGCGGAACGGGCCCGAGATCAGGTGGGAGAAGAACGACCGCCCCGTCAGCACCGAGTAGTTGGCCCGCGAGACCGCCTGCAGGGCGGCCGGCGGGACCAGGTGCTGGATGGGGTTGTAGCCGAGGAAGGCGGCGAAGAGGACCGATACCGGCGGTAGGTGCGACACCCGGTCGGCGGTGGCCGCGGCCACCCCGTGGGAGGTCAGCCCCTGCTGCAGCGCGGCCGGCAGCGACGCCGACAGCCCGAGGATCATCAGCGTGAAGAAGATACCGATGGACAGCACCTGGGCCGAGTTCTGGAACGTCGAGTTCATGCCCCCGCCGGCGCCGCGGTCGGCGGGCGGCAGGCTGTTCATCACGCCGGCCCGGTTCGGTGAAGCGAAGGCCCCCATGCCCAGCCCACTCAGCAGCAGCAGCAGGGCGAACGCCGGATACACGAAATTGATGGGTAGCAGCTCGAGCAGGACGAAGCTGAGGGCCGTCGCCAGCATCCCGCCGGTGGCGAACGGACGGGCCCCGTAGCGGTCGGAGAGCCACCCGGAGATGGGCCCGGCGATGAGGAATCCGGCGGTCAGGGGGAGCATGTAGATGCCGGCCCAGAGCGGCGTGGCGGTGAAGCTGTAGCCGTGCTGGGGCAACCAGATGCCCTGCAGCCAGATGATGAGCATGAACATCAGGCCGCCGCGGGCCACCGCCGAGAGGAAGGTGGAGAGCGTCCCGAAGGTGAAGGCCTTGATCTTGAACAGCGGCAGGCGGAACATCGGGTCCTCGACGCGGGTCTCGATGACCCCGAAGATGATCAGCAGGACCACCCCCGAGACCAGCTCGGCCAGGACCAGGGGGCTGGTCCAGCCCATCATCTGCTTCCCGTAGGGCTCGATGCCGTAGGTGATGCCGATCATCACCAGGATCAGGCCGACGGCGAAGGTGACGTTGCCCCACAGGTCGATGCGGGCCGGCCGGCGCACACCATTGTCCCGGAGCTTCCGGTAGGCCCAGGCGGTGCCGAGGGCGCCGATGGGCACGGATATGAGGAACACCAGCCGCCAGTCGATCGGGGCCAGCACCCCGCCGAGGACCAGACCGATGAACGAGCCGCTGATGCCGGCCACATTGTTGATCCCAAGGGCCAGTCCCCGCTGGTTGGTCGGGAAGGCGTCGGTGAGGATGGCGGCGGAGTTGGCGATGATGAAGGCCGCGCCCACCCCCTGCACGATGCGCATGACGATGAGCCAGAGGGCCCCCGACGACCCTTTCATCCAGTCGATGGTCAGCAGCAGCGAGGCGATGGTGTAGATGAGAAAGCCCAGGTTGTACATCTTCACCCGGCCGAAGATGTCCCCGAAGCGGCCCAGGCTCACGACCAGCACGCTGCTCACGACCAAGAAGCCGAGGATCATCCACAGCAGGTAGAAGCTGTTGGCCGGCACCAGCGGGTCGAGCCCGATACCGCGGAAGATGTCGGGCATGGCGATGAGCATGATCGACGCATCGATGGTCGCCATGAGGACCCCGAGGGTCACGTTGAACAGGGCGACCCACTTGTACCGGTCGGCGACGGCCGCTTCGGCGACCGGTGCCCCGCGACGCGACTGCTCGTCTACAGAGACTGCGGGCCTCCTGTGCGCTGGTGCCGCCCTCGCGGAGCGACAAGTCATTCGTCTCGCTAACTACTGTACCGTGCGGAAACCACGGAAATCGGCGAAAGATCGCCCTCATCTGCGCGTCCCTGCCACGTGCCGAGCGTCTCGCCACCAATCCCTAAACCGGGACGCCGGCGTGCCGATGCCGTTTCGCGGAGCCGTTCCACCCGGCGGCCCCGGATAGTTGGCAGACGTGATGAAAGCTCTCGTGATAGACGACTCCGGTTCGATGCGCACCATCGTCACCCGGATCCTCGACGCCCTCGGCGTCGAGGACATAGTCGAGGCCGACAACGGCCGCGACGCCATCGCCATGCTCGAGGGCGGGGACCTGCCCGACGTGGCCCTGGTCGACTGGCACATGCCGGTGATGAACGGTTACCAGTTCGTCTGCACGGTGCGCGAGCGCCTGTCGTGGCGACGCATGGCCATCATGATGATGACCACCGAGAACGAGCACGACGAGATCGTCCAGGCCCTCGCCGCCGGTGCCACCGAGTACCTGATCAAGCCGTTCACCGCCGAAGCCCTGGTCCACAAGCTCTCCCTGCTCGGCCTGAACCCGGCGGCCGGGGTCACCGCGGCCTGATCAGGCGTCGTCGAGAGGGCTCAGCAGTCGCCGCGCCCCGGCCTCGTCGAGCGACTCAGCCGCGCTGAAGGGATGGGCCCGGGCCGCCGCCGTCATCTCCGCCGGTACCGATGGCGCGACCGGCGCGTCCGAACCGGCCCGAAGCTCGACGCCGGCTCGGACCAGCGAGGCCATCCGGATCAGCCACCCCCGCTCCACGCCCGTGAGCTGCGCCTGGTACTTGCCCCGGCGGCGAACAAGGAAGGAGGGGTTGACCACGACCACCGCGCCCGATGCGGCGATGGAGTCGACCTGCTCGGGCAGCGACAGGGCGTTGTGCTCTATGCGGTCGCGACAGCCGGGGGGTGGGCCCGAAGCGGCGAAGGCGTCGAGGGCCGCGGCCAGCACGTCGACCTCGACGACGTGGATCGCCACCGGGAAGCCCGACCGGTGGGCATCGGCCACCTGGGGGCGGAGCTCCCCCAGCCGGCCGGCGGCCGGCATCAGCTTGACCGCGCCGACCCGCACCGAGCCGACCGGCGCGCCGTGGCCCGGCAGCGAGGCGAGGTCCCCCGGGCCGACCATGGCGGTGACCGCCTGGCGGATCACCCCGGCCGCCGACCAGCGGGCCAACAGGTCGAGCTCGGCCGCGCCGTTGGTATGGGTGGCGTCGGTGAAGGCCCCCACCCCGGCGGCTTCCCACTCGGCCGACAGCCGGGCCGCAGCGGCCTGCATGGAGGACGGATCGAGGCGGGGCACCCGGGACAAGATGTCGTGACGGTCCA
Source organism: Actinomycetes bacterium (assembly GCA_021808785.1). Lineage (GTDB taxonomy): Bacteria > Actinomycetota > Acidimicrobiia > Acidimicrobiales > Palsa-688 > JAKCDU01. The sequence continues at coordinate 3,794 of JAKBAX010000084.1, forward strand.
CCAGCAGCCCGTCCGCATGCTCGGTCGCCCCCACCTCGACCAGGGCGGCAGGGGACAGCACCGCGGCGTGCCCGGTGCGGTGGTGGAGCACGACCGGCCGGCCGGGGAGGGCCCGCTCCAGATCGGAGGCGGTGGGGGTGCGCCCACCGGCCAGGCGCCACTCCTCGTAGCCCCAGGCCCGCACCCAGCCCCGGGCCGGGGCCCCGACCTCGATGGCGGCCAGCAGGTCCTCGACCCGCCCCGCGGCGCTCACGTCGATGGACAGGCGGGCCGCCACCGCGGCCAGGAAGTGGACGTGGTGGTCGGTGTGGGGACCGCTCACCCGGCGGCCGCTACTGGCCTATCTCCAGGCCCCCGTCGACGCGCACCAACGCGCCGGTGACGAAGCTCGATGCCGGGCTGGCGAGGAACACCGCCGCGCTCACGATCTCCTCCGGCCGGCCGGGCCGCCCGAGCGCGCTCGGGGTGGACGTCCGGGCCTCCTCGGTCCACGCCTGGGCGATGTCGGTCAGGAACGGGCCCGGCGACAGCGTGTTGACCCGGACCCGGGGCCCGTACTCGGCCGCGAGTGAGCGGGTCATGGCGTTGAGGGCCGCCTTGGAGCTCCCGTAGGGGACCACCCCCGGCAGCGGCATGAGGGCTCCCGACGAGGAGACATTGATGATCGAACCGCCCTCACCGTCGCGCATGCGCGCCGCCACCTGGCTGGCCAGCCGGAACGGGCCTTTGAAGTTGAGGCCGACCACACTGTCGAAGAGCTGCTCGGTGACCTCGTGGCTCGGCATCGGCGGGCTCATGCCGGCGTTGTTGACCAGGATGTCGACCCGACCCAACTGCGCGTACACCCGCTCCACCAGGGCGTCGAGGGAGTCCCAGCGGGCCGCGTGCACCGACACCGCCAGGCCCCGCCGGCCCATCTTCTCGACCTCGTCGGCCACTTCCTGGCAGCGATCCAGCTTCCGGCTGGCGACCACCACATCGGCGCCCCGTTGGGCGAAGGCCAGGACCATCTGCCGGCCCAGGCCGCGGCTGCCGCCGGTCACCAGGGCCACCTTGCCGGTCAGGTCGAACAGGGGGTCGAGGGTGTCCACGCCAGGAGCGTAGGCGCAGCGCGTCAGGGTGGCGCGGTGACGAAGTCGATGAGCGACTCGACCGCGCCGACGAGGGACGGCTCGAGGTCGGCGTAGGAGCGCACCGAGGCGAGCAGGCGCTGCCACAGGCGACCGGGCACCGGCTCGCCGAACACCTCGCAGATGCCTTCCTTCCACGGCCGCCCCGGGGGTATGTCAGGCCACGCCGGCAGGCCCACCACGGCCGGCCGGATGGCCTGCCACACGTCGACGTAGGGGGTGCCCTGCACCATTACGTCCGGGCCGGCCATGCGGGCCGCCAGGCGGGACTCCTTGCTGCCCGGCACCAGGTGGTCGACGAGCACCCCCAGGCGGGCGTCGGGGCCGGGCCCGAACTCGGCGATCACCGCCTCCAGGTGGTCGATCCCGTCCAGGCGCTCGACGACCACCCCTTCCTCGCGCAGGTCGTCGCCCCAGACCTTCTCGACCAGCTCGGCGTCGTGGATGCCCTCCACCATGACCCGGCCGGCCCGAGCCACCCGGGCCCGGGTCGGGCCGGTGGCGATCGAGCCGGATGCGGTCCGGGCCGGCTCCGACGGTCGGGCCGGGGCCGGCCGGACGAGGGTCACCGTCTCGCGCCCGACCGCGAAGGCGCCCCGATGCAAGGCGAAGAGGCGCTCCAGCCCGGTGTTGGGTGAGCGCAGCACCACCGCCCCCTGGTCGAAGCCGACCACCCGCCCGGTGAAACGCGAGCCCAGGTGGGTGACCTGCAGACCCACCTCGGCCACCACCTCCCGGTACTCCCGGCCCCGCCTCCACTCGCCGTCCAAGGGCCCCGACAGGATGCCGGGCCCGAGCCGATCTGCCATCCGGGCGAGGGTAGCGGCCCCCCGGTCGGTGGCCGCGGACGGGACCGGAGTGCAGGCCGCCCTTTTTCCTTGCTAAGCACTGGCCATGCCCGAAACCGTTTCCGTCACCACTCCCGACGGCCCGATGGACCTCTACGACGCGGCCCCCAGCCAGTCGGCCAGAGCCGCGGTGGTCGTCATCCAAGAGGCCTTCGGCGTCAATCACCACATAGAGGACGTGACCCGACGCTTCGCCGCCGAGGGCTACCGGGCGGTGGCCCCCCACCTGTTTCACCGCAGCGGCGATCCGAAGCTGGGCTACGACGACATCGGCCAGGTGATGCCCCATATGGGGGCGTTGTCGGCGCAGGCCATCTACGACGATCTGGACGCCACCTTCGCCTACCTCGAGGGAGCCGGTTTCGCCCCCGCCCGGACCGGCATCGTGGGCTTCTGCATGGGCGGCACGGTGACGTTCTACGCCGCCCTGCGCTACCCGCTCGGGGCCGCCGTCACTTTCTACGGCGGCGGGGTGGCCCAGGGCCGCTTCGGATTCGAGGCCCAGACCGAGCTGGGTGCCGACCTTCGGACACCGTGGCTCGGCCTGTACGGGGATCAGGACAAAGGGATACCCGTCGACGAGGTGGAGCTGCTGCGCACCGCTACCGCCGCCGCGCCGGTCCCCACCGAGATCGTGCGCTACCCCGACGCCGAGCACGGCTTCCACTGTGACGCCAGGGACTCCTACCACGCTTCGTCGGCCGAGGACGCCTGGCGGCGCACCCTGGACTGGTTCGCCCACCACATCGACTGATACGCGACCGCCCGTTTCGTTAACCTGAGCGGCCATGGCGCGGGTGGACGCAGTATCTCTCTCCTTCGACGCGCACGACCATCGCTTGCTACGGCGCGAATCGGCGGTGGAGTGCTAGGGCCGTCAGCTACTCGTCGTCCATGGTGTTGACGGCGGGGAGACCCGAGGCCGCCCCGGCCCGGCCCGCCAAGCTCCGGAAGCTGCCGGGGCTGGACGGGCTGCGCGCCATCGCGGTGGTGGCGGTGATCGTCTTCCACCTGGACCCGAGCTGGCTGCCGGGCGGTTTCCTGGGGGTGGACGTGTTCTTCGTCATCTCCGGCTACCTGATCACCGCCCTGGTCATATCGGAGCTCGACCGCACGTCGACCCTGTCGCTGCGGCGCTTCTGGACCCGCCGGGCCCGGCGCCTCCTGCCCGCGCTGGGGTTCCTTCTCGTATCGGTGACCCTGGTCGCGGCCCTGGTCGGGCGCGACGCCCTCGGCCCGATGCGGGGGGACCTCCCGGCCTCGGTGTTCTACGTCCTCAACTGGCGCCTGCTCTTCACCCACGACAGCTATGCCGCCTCGTTCGGGCGGCCCCCGCTACTGCAGCACCTCTGGTCGCTGTCGGTCGAGGAGCAGTTCTACCTGCTCTGGCCACCGGCCCTGCTGCTGCTGCGCCGCTCCCGCATCCGGTCCCGCATCGCCGCCGTGGCCCTCGGGGGGGCGGCCGCCTCGGCCGCCCTCATGGCTCTGCTCTACCGGGCCGGCGACCCGTCGGGGGTCTATTTCGGTACCGACACCCACGCCGAGGGCCTGCTCATCGGCTGCGCCCTGGCCGCCGCCGTGCCGCCGTGGCGGATGACCGCCGCGGTGGCCCCGACCGCCCGCAAGGTGCTCGAGTACTCGGGTGTGGTCGCCCTGGCCGTGGTGGTGGCCGGGCTGATCGTCCTCGGCTTCGACTCCGCCGCCACCTACCGCGGTGGCATGGTGGTCGTCGACGTGGCCACCGCGGTGGTCGTGGCCACGGTGGCCCACCCGGCCAGCCGGTTGGGCGCCCTGCTGGGCCGCCAGCCGCTCCGGTGGCTGGGGCTGCGCTCCTACTCGCTGTACCTGTGGCACTGGCCCATCTTCGAGCTGACCCGACCCGGAGCGGATCTGGCCTGGCCCACCCTTCCCGACGTGGTGCTGCGCGTGGCCCTGACCGGCGCCGCCGCCGAGCTCACCTACCGCTACATCGAGCAACCGTGGCGCGACGGGCGGGCCCAGTTCGCCCTGCGGGTCCGGGCCGCCAGCCTGCCCCGCCCCCAGGTGGTGGCGGCGGCCGCCCTGCCCGTGGCGCTGGTGGTCCTGCTGCTCGCCACCGCCCCCGGCGCCGCCGAGCCGGCCATCCTGAGCGAAGGCGCCACCGCGGCGGCCCACACCCCGCTACCGCCCCCGCCGTCGACGGGGCCCGGCACCGCGGTGGCTCCACGGCCCTCGACGGCACCCGACGACCCGTCACAGGACACCGTCTTCGACCCGCACCCGTTCCGACCGGTGACCACCACCGCGGCTCCCCCCACGACCACCACGGTGGCCCCGCCGCCCCCGGCGCCGACCCCGCCCGGGGCCGGCCTCCCGCCCCTCGGCCCGCTGCCGGCGGCCGACCAGCCCGTTCTGGCCATCGGGGACTCGGTGCTGCTCGCCGCCAGTCCCACGATGAACGCCACCTTCGGACCGGCCGTCACCGTCGACGCCGCGGTCGGCCGGCAGGTCTCGGCTGGGATCACCCGCCTGACCGCCTACCGCCAGACCGGGGCCCTGGCCCACTACAAGACGGTGGTGATCGACCTCGGCACCAACGGCCTGTTCACCCCCACCCAGTTCGCCCAGATGACCGCCCTGCTCGCCGGGGTGCCCCGGGTCGTCGTCTTCGACGTGCACGCGGCCCGCTCATGGGCGGCCGCCAGCAACGACACCATCACGGCCGGGGTGGCCGCCCACCCGGCCCAGATGAAGCTGGCCGACTGGAACGCCACGGTCACCCCACCCATGCTGTACTCCGACGGGATCCACCCGAACCCCACCGGCTCGGCGGTCTACACCCGCCTGATCGAGAAGGCCGTCCTGGCGGCGCCGGCCTGAACCGACCGTCGCCGCCGCCCGCCCGGCTCAGTCGGCGGCTATCTCCTCGCGTATCACCCGGCGCAGGAGCTTACCCGTCTCGTTGTAGGGCATCTCCTGGCGGAACTGGACCAACTTGGGGGCCTTGGTCGAGCGGAGCCGGTCCCGCACCCACTGCTGCAGCTCCTCGGTGCTGCACGACGCGCCCCTCTCCAGTACCACCGCGGCGGCCACCGCCTCACCCCACTCGGGGTCGGGGACCCCCACCACCGCCGCCTCGGCCACGGCCGGGTGGCTCATCAGCGCGTCCTCGATCTCACCGGGTGAGAGGTTCTCGCCGCCCCGCACGATGACATCGTCGAGACGGCCGTCGAGGAAGAGGAAGCCGCCCTCGTCGAGGCGGCCCGCGTCGCGGGTCCGGAACCAGCCGTCGTCGGTGAGCGCGCTGCGGCCGAGGTACTCCCCGGCCACCTGCTCGCCCCGCACCCACACCTCGCCCCGCTCCCCTTCCGCCACCGGCTGGCCGTCGGGGTCGCGGATCTCGACCTCCACCGTCGGCAGCGGCCGGCCCACCGAGCCCAGCCGGCCCCGGACCACCGGGTCGGAGCTGGCCATGGCCTGGCGATGGTCGTCGGGCGTGAGCACGGCCACGGTGGAACTGGTCTCGGTCAGCCCGTAGGCATTTACGAAGTTGACATCGGGCAGCACCTTGATGGCCCGTTCGATGGTCTCGACCGGCATCCGGCCCCCCCCGTAGGAGAGGTGGCGCAACGACGACATGTCCCGGCCCGTCTCGTCCACCCGGTCCAGGATGCGGCCCAGCATGGTCGGCACCACCATGGCCTGGGTCACCTTCTCGGTCTCCACCGTGTCCACCCAGCCAGCCGGGTCGAAGCCCGGCATGTACAGCATCCGCCGCCCGCTGTAGAGCGACGACAGGATCGACGAGACCCCGGCGATGTGGTACGGCGGGACGCTGATCAGCTGGGCCTCGTCCTCCTCGGCGGAGAGGAACTCGACGCTACCGATGATGTAGGAGACCAGGTGGCGGTGGCGCAGCACGGCGGCCTTGGGCTCGCCCGTGGTCCCGGAGGTGAAGAGCAGCACCGCGATCTCGTCCGGTTCGACCCAGGGCAGCTCGGCGTCGGGGGCCGCGCCGCCGGCGGCCGGCTCCAGGATCTCGGCCCGGGTGACCACGGTGAGGCCGGAACCGGTCGGGACCCGCCCCGCCGTCTCCTCGCCGGCCACGACCACGCCGGGGCTGACCCGGCCCAGGATGGATGCCAGCTGGTCGTCGGTCAAGCGGTAGTTGACCGGGACGAACGGCAGCCCGGCCAGGGCGGCGCCGAACAGCGAGATCGGTACCGCCTCGGAGTTGAGGTCGAGGAGCACCACGTGCTCGGCCCCCGAGCGGCGGAAGCGGTCGGCGGCGTGACGGGCCCGGTCGAGAAGGCCGGCGCCGGTCAGCCCCCCCGCCCGCGAGCCCAGGACTATCCGGTCGCCGGCACCGTCGGCGACCATTTCCAGAAGCATGGCTAGGTTCATCGCGCCCCCGAGGTTAGTTGCGCGACGGCGAGAGGTCCGAAGCCGAGAGGTCGAAAGCTCAGTGGTGGCGGGGCAGGCGGGCCGAGTAGATGGAGTAGCCGTCGATGTGTCGGGCCACGGCCGTGGCCAGGAAGGTGGCGGCCAGGATGGGCACCATCAGGGCCAAGCCGCTGTCGGTCAGCTCCACCACCAGCACCAGGCCGGCCAGTGGAGCCTGCAGGGCCGCGCCCAGCATGGCGGCCGAGCCCACCAGGGCGAACGCCCCGACGGGTGAGCCGGGCCAGGCCCAGGTCCAGGCCACCCCGGCGAAGGCGCCGAGCACCGCCCCGGTGCTCATGAAGGGGGTGAAGAGGCCGCCCTGGGCCCCCCCGCCCAGGCACAGGGCCGTCACCAGCGGCTTCAGGGCGAACAGGGCGAAGAGGAGACCGGCCGAGCCGACCCCCAAGAAGGCCCGGTGGGCCATGTCCTTGCCGTTGCCGTAAAGCGCCGGGTAGACCACACCGAGGGCGGCCAGGACGGCGAAGCTGGCCAGGGGTCCGCCGATCTGCGCCCGGCCCTCCAGGCGGTGGTACGACACCCATCCGATCAGCCGGATGTAGCCGCTGGCCAGGAGCCCGATCACCGGTCCGGCCACCAAGGAGAAGACCATGACCGTGGCGCTGAAGCGGTAGTCGGGGATGTTGATGTAGGCCGGGTGGTGCGGCAGGTACACCCACGCCACCGCGGTGGCGACGGCGCTGCAGGCCAGAGCGGGCAGGACCACGGGTAGGGCGATGCTGCCGAGCATGATCTCCGACGCGAACAGAGCCCCACCCAGCGGAACGTTGTAGACGGCGGCCAGACCGGCCCCCGCCCCGCAGGCCACCAGCAACCGCCGGTGGGCCGGGCTCATCCGCAGCAGCCCGCCGGCCACGTCGCCCGAAGCGCCGCCGAGAGCCTTGGGGGCCGCCTCCCGGCCGATCGACGCCCCGGCTCCGATCACCACCTCGGAGATCACGCCCGAGAGCAGGACCCGCCGGGGCGACAGGCGCCCCCGGCCGGTCCACACCACCTCGTCCACCTCGGACCGCTCGCCCGCCGTCCACCGCCTGAGGGCGTACCAGGCGGGGCCGCCCAGCGCTCCGGCCACCAGCAGCGGCAGGACCCGCCCCAGCGGACCGTTCCGGGTCACCCGATCCTGGAAGTCGCCGGGACCGCCGCCGAAGGCCAGGTGCTGGACGCTGAAGAGGATCCACATCATGAACGCCCCGAAGAGGCCGGCGGCCACCCCGGTCACCAAGACGCCGAACCAGAACCGGGCGCTGTAGGGGGTGTCTCCCTCCCCGGTCACGTTGGGCTGTTCGGTGGCCCCCCGCCCCGATGGCAGGCGACGCCGGATCAGCGGGGGTGGGACCCGGACCCGCTTCAATAGGTCGTGGTGACCCGGCGGCGCCGGGCCCGTCTCGTCACCTGCCAACGCGGGCCCGGAAGATGATCATGGCATCGCCTGACCGTACCACCGGTTCGTGACCGGACCGGTGATCGGCCCGGCACCGGGAACAGTCGCGCCGGGTCGGGTGTTGGCAGCCCACGAGATGACTGACACTACTCAGAAGGCCCGCGTCCCGGATTGGGTGGTGCTGGCCATAGCCTGCGTGGCCCAGTTCATGGTGGTGCTCGACGTTTCCATCGTCAATGTGGCCCTGCCGTCGATGGGCCGCGACCTGCACTACAGCGCGAACGGTCTGACCTGGGTGGTCAACGCCTATGTGTTGACCTTCGCCGGGTTCCTCCTGCTCGGCGGGCGCGCCGCCGACCTGTTCGGGCGGCGCCGGATATATCTGATCGGCCTGGCGGTGTTCACCGGGGCCAGCCTGGCCGGCGGCCTGGCCCAGAATTCGGCCTGGCTGACCACCGCCCGGGCGGTGCAGGGCCTGGGCGGGGCCATCCTCTCCCCGGCCACGCTCACCATCATCGTCACCACCTTCTCGGGGGCCAAGCTGACCCGGTCGCTCGGCGTATGGAGCGCGGTGGCCGGTGCCGGCGGGGCCGCCGGCGCCCTGCTGGGCGGGATCCTCACCGCCGAGATCTCATGGCGGTGGGTGCTGTTCGTCAACATCCCGATCGGGGTGGCCGGCATCGTGGCCGCCCTCGCCTACCTGAGCGAGAGCCGACGCGACGGGGCGTCACGCCAGCGACTGGACGTCCTCGGCGCGCTCGCCGTCACGGGGGGCCTCGGTGCGTTGATCTACGCCATCGTGGGTACCACCACCCACGGTTGGGGCTCGGCCCAGACGCTCGGATGGCTGGGGGCGGCGGTGGTCCTGCTGGTCGTCTTCGCGCTGATCGAGGCCCGCGTCGCCTCGACCCCGCTGGTGCCCTTCAGACTGTTCCGGAACCGGTCGGTATCGGGGGCCAACATGGTGATGTTGCTCGTCGGCGGGGCGTTCTTCTCGTTCTGGTACTTCCTCACCCTGTACATGCAGGACGTGCTCGGCTACAGCGCCCTGCGCACCGGCTTCGCGTTCTTCCCGATGGCGGTCGCGATCATCATCGGCGCCCAGGTGAGCTCCCGGACCGTGGTCCGCATCGGGGTCCGGCCCATGCTGCTGGTCGGGACGCTGGTGGCGGTCGTCGGTTTCGCCTGGCTGTCGGCCATCGGCGCCCACAGCGGCTACTGGTCCGACCTGTTCGGCCCGGCCTGCCTGGTCGCTCTGGCCCTGGGGCTGCTGTTCACCCCGCTGGCGTCGGCCGCTACCGCCGGCGTGCACTACAGCGAGGCCGGGCTGGCGTCGGGGGTGCTCAACACGTCACGACAGATGGGTGGGTCGCTCGGCCTGGCCGTACTGACCACGATCGCGGCGGCCGCGACCGCCGCCGCGGTGAAGGGGCACTCTGCGCTCCCGGAGGCCCAGACCCACGGCTACAGCCGGGCCTTCATGGTCGCCTCCGGTATTTCGGCGGCCGCCTTCCTCTGGTCGTTCGTGGTCCCCACCCGGCGGTCCCCGGCCTCCGAGCGGGCCGCCGCGGACGCGGTGCCCGACGGCGAGGAAGGCGCCCTGCCCACCTTCGATCCGGCCTGAGGCGCGGTCGCCGCCGGGCTCTAAGCAAGTTCTCAATCGGCTCCCAGGGACGCCTCAGCGAGCGACGGAATCCTGATGGGTGATGACCGAGAACTCCATTCCTCAGCCCGACGGTGCGGAGCCTTCCCCGCCGTCGCCCCCCTACTGGCACCAATCCCACGAGAATGCCGGTGGCCCGCCTCCTGCGCCCATGCGGGTCCGGCGCCGGCGACGCTCCGGGCCGGCGGCGGCCGCGGCCCTGATCGTCGGCACGGTGGCCGCATCCACCTTCGTCACCCATCAGTTGTGGCCCGCCTCGGCCACCCCGTCGGCGCAGTCGGGCGGAGTGACCGGGTCCGGCGGATCCACCGGGGGCGGCTCGAGTGTCTCCTCGGCGACGGTGTCGGCCATCGCCGCCAAGGTGTCTCCCGCCCTGGTCGACATCAACACCACCTTCCAGTACCAGGGCGCGCAGGGTGCCGGAACCGGCATCGTGTTGACCTCCGACGGCGAGATCCTCACCAACAACCACGTCATCAATGGAGCCACCTCCATATCGGTGACCGACATCGGCAACGGCCGCACCTACTCGGCCAAGGTCGTCGGCTACGACGCCTCGAGTGACATTGCCGTGCTCCAGCTGGTCGGGGCGTCGGGCCTGAAGACGGCCTCGATCGGCAACTCCGACCGGGTCAATGTGGGCCAGACGGTCGTGGCCATCGGGAACGCGGGCGGTGCCGGCGGCCAGCCGAGCGCGGCCGGCGGCTCGGTGACCGCCCTCAACCAGGCCATCACGGCCAGCGACCAGCTGAACGGCACCAGTGAGAACCTCTCGAACCTGATCGAGACCAACGCCGACGTGCAGGCCGGCGACTCCGGTGGCTCCCTGGTCAACAGCGCCGGCCAGGTGGTCGGCGTGGACAGCGCGGCCGCCCAGGGCTACTCCCTGCAATCGGCCGGCGCGGCGACCAACCAGGGCTACGCCATCCCGATCAACAAGGCCCTATCCATCGCCAAGGCCATCGAGGCGGGGCGATCGTCGTCGACCGTGCACGTCGGTGAGACCGCCTTCCTCGGCGTGCTGATCTCCTCCAACGCCTCGCCCTACTCCGACTTCGGCGGCTCCAACGGCTACTCGTCGGGATCGTCGGGAGCATTGATCAGCGGGGTGGTCTCCGGGGGCCCGGCGGCCGACGCCGGACTGAGCCAGGGTGACGTCATCACCGCCGTCGACGGGCAGGCCGTCACGTCGCCCGGATCGATCAGCCGGCTGATATCCCCGGACCATCCGGGACAGACCATCCGGGTCACCTGGACCGACGGGAGCGGGGCCAGCCACACCGCTTCGGTGACGCTGGAGGCCGGGCCCCCGGCCTGATCGCGCCCGGCGGTCCAACGTTCCTCGGGGAACTGGGCGGGTCACGGGTAAATTGCCCCCGTGACCTGCTGGTTACCGCCTCCGAGAGCCTTGTCGGCGTGCGTTCGGCCGCCGAGCTGACCCTCGGCCGGGAGCCCGACGCGGTGCCCAAAGCCCGACGCTTCGTCGGGCTTTGCCTGGGCAGCGAGCCGGTCGGCACCGTCCAGGACATCCAGCTCGCGGTCACCGAACTGGTGACCAACGCCCTGCTCCACGGCGAACCCCCGGTGGCGGTCCGGCTGATCCGCCAGGACACCACCATCCGCATCGAGGTGGAAGACACGGGCCGGAACCTGCCGATGCAGCCCATCCACGATCCCGACGCCATGACCGGCCGGGGCCTGGCCCTCGTGGGCGCCTTGTCGACCGCCTGGGGGGTGGATGCCGGGAGCCGTCCGGGCAAGGTGGTGTGGGCTGAGCTGGATGCCGACCGGGCCGCCTCCACCATCGCCGGACCGCCCGAGATCGCGGCCGAGGCCCTGGCCGCCTCCCGGGCCGAGCGGCCCGGCAGCCCGGTGCACCAGGTCCGCCTGGGCGGCGTGCCGACCGACCTGCTTCTGGCCGCCAAGGCCCACATGGACAACGTGGTCCGGGAGCTGACCCTCCTCCGGGGCGGCCGTTCGGCGGACGGCACCCCCCTACCTCCCGCCATGTCCGCTCTGGTCGACACCGTCACCGGCCA
>JAKBAX010000512.1 GCA_021808785.1 Actinomycetes bacterium
CATCCGAGGGAGTTCACCGACGCCCGCATACGGGAGCTGGAGTCCAGCCTGAAGCGCCTCGGGGCCAGCTACGACTGGCGCCGCAAGATCCGCAGCCACGACCCCGAGTACATGCGCTGGAACCAGGTCATATTCCAGCGCTTCTTGGACGCCGGCCTGGCCTACCGCAAGAACGCCCCGGTCAACTGGTGCCCCGGCTGCCAGACCGTACTGGCCAATGAGCAGGTCCTGGCCGACGGCACCTGCGAGCGCAGCGGCGACGTGGTGGAGAAGCGGGACCTCGAGCAGTGGTTCTTCCGGATCACCGCCTATGCCGACGAACTGCTCGACGCGTTGGACACCTTGGAGTGGCCCGAGCGGGTCAAGGTCATGCAGCGCAACTGGATCGGACGCTCGGAGGGAGCCGAATTCGAGTTGGCCATCGAGGGTCGCGAAGGGGCCGGGTCCGGTATCGGGGTCTTCACCACCCGTCCCGACACCGCCTTCGGGATGACGTTCGTGGTGCTGGCGCCCGAGCATCCACTGGTCCCAGTTTTGACCACTGCCGAGCACCGGACCGGGGTCGAGGAGTTCGTGGAACGGGTGCGCCACGAGTCCGACATCGAGCGCCAGTCGAGCGAGGGATCGCTGGACAAGCGGGGGGTCTTCACCGGCTCCTACGCCATCAACCCCTTCAACGGCCGGCGGGTGCCCGTCTACCTGGCCGACTACGTACTGATGACCTACGGCACCGGCGCCATCATGGCCGTGCCGGGTCAAGACCAGCGGGACTGGGACTTCGCCAAGGTCTACGACCTGCCCATCGTGCGCACCGTGGCGCCCCCCGATGGCTGGGAGGGCGAGGCCTACACGGGCGACGGCCCGGCGGTAAACAGCCAGTGGCTGGACGGGATGGGGGTGACCGAGGCGAAGGCGACGGCCATCGACTGGCTGGAGGCGCACCGCCTGGGCCGGCGCACCGTCAACTACAGACTGCGGGACTGGCTCCTGTCCCGCCAGCGCTACTGGGGCTGCCCCATCCCGGTCGTGCACTGCCCGAAAGACGGCATCGTCAAGGTCCCCGAGGACCAGCTGCCGGTGCTGCTACCCGACGATGTCGAGTTCCGCCCCACCGGCGAGTCGCCCCTGCGGTATCACTCCGGTTTCTTGAACGTGGAGTGCCCCGAGTGCGGGGGCCCGGCCGAGCGCGAGACCGACACCATGGACACCTTCGTGGACTCGTCGTGGTACTTCCTGCGCTTCTGTGACCCGTGGGACGCCGCCTCACCGGTCGATCTGGACGCGGCCCGGCGCTGGATGCCGGTGGACCAGTACATCGGGGGCATCGAGCATGCCATCCTGCACCTGCTCTACGCCCGCTTCTATACACGGGCCATGGGCGACCAGGGTTTGTGTCCGGCCGAGGTGCGCGAGCCCTTCGGGCGGCTCTTCACCCAGGGCATGATCACCATGGACGGGTCGAAGATGTCCAAGTCGAAGGGCAATCTGATCTCCCCCGAGCAGTACTTCGACACGGTGGGGGCCGACTCGTTGCGGCTGTTCCACCTCTTCGTCGGGCCGCCCGGTGACGACTTCGACTGGGGCCCCCAGACCGATCAGATGATCGAGGGGTGCCACCGGTTCCTCGGCCGGCTGTGGCGCCTGGCGGTGGGGGATGTGGCGGCCGAGGTCGCGGAGCGCGAAGCGACGCCCGCCGACCTGCAGATGGACAAAGAGACACACCGCTTGATCGACCGGGTCGACTCCGACTACTCCCGCTGGTCCTACAACACCGCAGTCGCCGCCTGCATGGAGTTCCTCAACGGGCTCTACAGGTACGTGCAGTCACCGGAGGGGGGACGGGCCGAGACGATCGACTTGGCCGTCGACTCCATGCTGCTGCTCCTCGCCCCCATGGTTCCCCACATCACCGCCGAGCTGTGGGAAATGCGCCATCCCGCCTCGGCCCCGCTGCACGCCCAGGCCTGGCCGCAGGCCGAGCCGGGCATGCTCGTGGTCGACACCGTGACCATGGTCGTACAGGTCAACGGCAAGGTCCGCGACCGCATCGAGGTCGCCCTCGACGTGACCGAGGAGGCCGCCGTCGCTTTGGCGGTGGCCAGCCCCCGGGTGGCCGAGGCCCTCGGTGGCGGCGAGCCGAGGCGGGTGGTGGCCCGTCCGCCCCGACTGGTCAACGTGGTCGTCTGACCGCTCCCGGCGCGCCCGGGCTCGAGAGGCACGGCCGGCAGCCGGTAACAGACGTCGAGGGGCCAGGGCGTAATCCGGGCTGGCCCCTTGCCTGAAGTCGAGGCCGTTGATGACGATCTCACCTGCGCCGACCATCGGAGTGCTGGCCTGGCGCCGGCGGGAGGGCCGGCTACTGCCTACGGCTCGCCCCGGAGAAACCGCTCCAGCTCGGCTGCGATCTCGTCCCCCGACGGGAGATCGCCGAAGTCCGCGCCGCCCTGGGGGATCTCGCTGTCGTGCTGCTCCTCCAGTTGCCGGACGAGGGCGGTGTGCTCGGCGCTGCCGGCGATGAGCGTATCCACCTGCTGGCTGGTGGCGGCCGCCGCCGCGTGCAGGGGGGTGGTATCGATCTCGATCCCGGCTGTCCGGGCCAGGCCGTCGAGCAGGGCGGCCGAAGCGGCTGGGTAGGGCATGGCGGCCAGGTAGTGGGGCACCCGGGCCCACAGTCCGACGGCCGGTATCGATGCCTGGCCGAACGCCACTTCCAGGGCACCCTGGGTGCCCGAGGGTACCTCGATGC
>JAKBAX010000513.1 GCA_021808785.1 Actinomycetes bacterium
ACCGCCCCCTGTCGAATCCCCGGTCGACCCCGGTCCCAACTTCCAAACCACCGAAATCGGGACCGCCCCCTGTCGAATCCCCGCTCGACCCCGGACCCAACTTCCAAACCACCGAAATCGGGACCGCCCCCTGTCGAATCCCCGCTCGACCCCGGACCCAACTTCCAAACCACCGAAATCGGGACCGCTTGGCGTGGCCTGGCAGCCGACAGCGCCGGTCCGACCCTCGGCCACCCCGGGGTGGCCGAGGGTGGAGCGCCGCAGGCAGTCGGCCACGGTGACCGGCCTGTCCCCGCCCGGCGGGCCGGGTCAGGCCGGCGTATATGCCCCCCGAGCCAGGTTCATGGCGCGGCCGGGGTCAAGCGCCGCCCGGGTCAGACGCCGCCCGGGTCAGACGCCGCCCGGGTCAGACGCCGGCCGGGGTCAGGCGCCGGCCGGGGTCAGGCGCCGGCCGGGGTCAGGTGCCGCCGAAGTAGCGGGGCCGCCCGGGTCAGACGCCGCCGAAGTAGCGGGCGCCGGGCCCGAAGGTATAGATCGCCCCACCGGCGGTGACCAGGTAGTACCCGTTGTTGGCCGGTGCCGGGGACAGGTCGACCACCGCGGTGGTCGGCGGATGGCCGCCGAGCGACCCGTAGAACGGGGCGTCGCCGAAGGTGAACACTCCACCGTCTGAGCCGACCAGCGTGTAGCCCCGCCCGTTGGGCGTGCTGCTCATGCCGACCACCGGCCGGGCCAGGCGCACGCCGCCGAGCGAGCCGTAGAAACCGTCGGTGGTGAAGGTGAACACGCCGCCGTCGCCGGCCACCAACCAGTAGCCGTGCCCTCCGGGGGCCACGGCGATCCCGTCGACGGGGGCGACCAGGCGGACGCCCCCGGTCGAGCCGTAGAAGCGGGCGTCGCCGTAGGTGAACACACCTCCGTCGCGGGCCACGATCCAGTACCCCTTGTTGTCGGGGGTCACGGCCATTCCCACGACCGGCGCGGCCAGGCGGATGCCGCCCGTGCTGCCGTAGAAGTGGGCGTCGCCGAAGCTGAACACACCCCCGTCGGAGCCGAGCAGCCAGTAGCCCTGGCCGTCGGGGGTGGCCTCGATGGCGATGATCGGGGCGGCCAGGTGGTAGGCACCCAGGTCGCCGTGGCTGCGGGCCGAACCGAAGGCGGACACCTGCCCGGCCGCGTCGACCACGAAGTAGCCGTCGCAGCCGTTGATGTCCACCGCCGCGATGCCGGCCGCCCCGGCCAGCGCCGGACCGGCCGCGGTGGAGCAGGACGGAGCCGGCGGGGTGGCGACGGGGATCGTCGTGGCCTGGTACGCGTAGGTCGCGGTCAGAGTGCCGCTGACCCCCCCGTTGCGGGCGCTGACCGTCGACCAGCCGCTGCCGGCGGGCAGGATGACCGTCGCCGAGGTGGCCGTGGCGGCGGTGGGGGTGACCGGGGTGGAGCCGAAATAGATGGTGGCGTTCTCCAGCCCGAGCCCGGTGACCGTCACCTGCTGCCCGGCCACCCCGCCCTGGGCCGAGACCGACGTGACCTCCGGGCAGGCCCATCCGGCCGCCCGAGGGGAGCCCAGACCCGACGCCAGGTCGTAACCCGGCCCGGCGCCGTAGGACCCGCCGTGGTCGGCCAGCATGTCGTTGTTGCCCTGGGTGACGTCGTTGAAGCCGGCCGCGTACCCGGCCGCGGTGCCGGCCAGCTGGTACACGTACTGGGCGATGTCGCCCGACGGGGCGGTGCAACCCTGGTTCCGGTCCGCTACCAGGCCGGCCAGCATGGGCGCCGCGAAGCTGGTCCCCACCCCGGCCCCCCACGCCCCGCCGCTGTACTCGACCATGGGGACCCCGGCGTTGGCCGCCACGTCGGGCACCTCCCGGCACGGATGGCACGTCGCCCCCGCCGCGGCCGGCCAGTCGAAGGCGTCGGGCTGCCACGGCGGCCGGGTCTCCAAGAGGGACTCCCCGCCCCCGCCGGCGGCCTGGAACCCGTCGTTGTAAGCGCAGGCCAGAGCGGCCGAGGAGCTGGCGCCCCCGCAGTCGTTCCACACCGGCTCGTCGCCGGGGCCCAGGTAGTCGGTGCCGCCCACTGCCACCACGTTCGGGTCGCTGGCCGGGTAGCCGACCTCCAGCGCGCTCCACGGGCCGATGTTGTAGTCCTGGGCGCACCCTTCCGAGCCGCTGTCGCCCGACGCGGCCAAGATGGTCTGCCCGTCGGCGGCGGCCTCGGCGAAGAGGGGCCCGAGACCGCTCGGACCCGACATCACTCCGGGGCCGGTGGTGTCCGGCTCGCAGGTGCCCCAGCTGGTCGAGACCACCTTCACCTGGTCGGCGGTGATGATCTGGTTCCACAGGTCATAGGCCGCCTGATCGGTGTTGGGCCCCTCGTAAGAGATGATGGAGGCGCCCGGGGCCTGGGTGGCGACCTGCTCGATGTCCAGGTCGGCTTCCGCGGTGGCGTTGGCATCCACCGTCGCTCCGCCGTCGACGCTAGGTACGACGCTCAGCGGGTTGGTCAGACCGAAGCACGTCTCGTATGTGCTCACGTCGCTGGCCGAGGACTGGCCCAGCTCGTAGACCCCGACCGACTGGCCGGCGCCGGTCAGCCCGGCGGCCAACAGCGAGTCGATGCCGTAGTCGGTCGTCAGCTGGTTCATGGTCACCGCCCCGTACAAAGACGCCGCTGCGCAGGCGGTGGCCGGCGCCGCCGCGCTGTGCAGCGTGGCCGCCGGGCTGTGCAGCGTGGCCCCC
>JAKBAX010000085.1 GCA_021808785.1 Actinomycetes bacterium
GGCGTCGACCAACAAGTGGGAATTCACCATCTTCGGCTTCATCGTCGGCATCGTCGAGGGGATCTGCCTGGTGGCCACCCCGGCCCTGATCCGGGACTTCTCGCCCCAGGTCGGGCGGGGCACCGCCATGGGGTTCTGGACCGCCGGCCCGGTGCTCGGCAGCCTGGCCGTCGCCATCGTCGGTAGCACCACCATCCCGAGCAGCATCTCCCCGGCCCACAATCCGGGCTTTTGGACCCATGAGTATCGGATCTGCGGCATCGCCGGCCTGGTCGTGTTCGTCATCGCCCTGGTCGGGCTGAAGGAGCTGTCGCCCGGGCTGCGCGACCAGCTCATGGTGACCATGCACGACCGGGCGCTGGTCGAGGCCCGGGCCAAGGGCATCGACGTCGAAGCCTCGCTGCGCAACCCGTGGCGGCAGCTGCTGAAGCCCGATGTGGTCGTGTCGGCCACCGGGATCTCCATCTTCCTGCTCGTCTACTACACCGCGGTCGGCTTCGGCCTGATCTACTTCACGACCGTCTTCGGCTACACGGTCACGACCGGCAACCATCTAGGTGACTGGAACTGGGGCGTCAACGTGGCCGCCGTTATCCTGTTCGGTCTGATCTCGGACCGCTTCCGGGTGCGCAAGCCGTTCATGGTCGTCGGCGGGGTGGCCGCCGCGGTCATGATGGTGCTGTACCTGGAGCAGGCCGGCAAGGCCACCAGCTTCCTGCACCTGGCCGTGCTGGTGTCGATTCTCTCGTTCGCCCTGGGCGTGGCCTATGTACCGTGGATGGCCAGCTTCACCGAGACCGTCGAGGATCACAACCCGGCCCTGACCGCCACCGGCCTGGCCATCTGGGGCTGGATAATCCGGATCGTGGTCTTCGTGGCCTACATGATCCTCCCGGTGGTGATCCACTCCGTCACCCCCCTCGTGCAGAACGGCGCGACCGTCGAGGCCTACGCGAAGGCCTACGCACCAGAGATTGCCGTCATCCAGGCTCACCCGCAGATCGTCCCGGTCCTGGGCGCGCTCGAGAAGAACCCGGCTGATGGAGCGGCGTTGGCCCAGGCCCACACCATCCTCGGGCCGAACTTCATCAAGACGCTGCTCATGTTCAAAGCTGCGGGCCCAGGGCTGAGTCCCGCGCTCACATATCTGCAGGCGCACGCAAGTGCGGTCGAGAAGGCCGCCAAAGACGCGCCGGGCCAGTGGAAGGACTGGTACTGGATCTGCTTCGGCGGCATGATCTTCTTCCTCCTGACCGTGCCTCTCATGCGGGGCAGGTGGTCGCCGAGGAAGGCCCGAGAGGACGAGGCGGCCCATGAGGCCATGGTCCGGGCCGAGATGGCCAAGCTGGGCATGACCGCCAACTCCTAGCCGGACCGCCGGTCAGCTGCTCGAGGGCCGGGGCCCACGCCCCGGCCCTCGACGCGTCAGCGCACGGGTCGGAACGCCCGGCGCACCTCCTCCACGAAGATGTCGGGCTGCTCGAAAGCGGCGAAGTGCCCGCCCACCTCCGGCTCGCCCCAGTAACGGATGTCCTGGTACTGGTGCTCGGCCCACCGACGGGAGCAGCGGAAGATCTCCTTGGGGAACACCGAGGCCCCCATCGGGACCGAGACCGGACCGAGCGGTGGGTGGCGGATGGATTCCCAGTACATCCGGGCCGAGGAGGCGCCCGAGGCGGTGAGCCAGTAGAGCATCACGTTGTCCAGGATGCGATCGGCACCCAGGGCGCCCACCGGATCCCCGCCGGTGTCGCTCCACGACCAGAACTTCTCTACGATCCAGGCGCATTGCCCGGCCGGCGAGTCCACCAACGAGTAGCCGAGGGTCTGCGGGCGGGTGCCCTGCTGCTTCATGTAGCCGGAGTCCCACTCGTTGTACTCCTGGACCGCGGCCATGGCTGCCTGCTCCGCCTCGGTCATCTCGCCGTCGTCGGGGCCGGGAAAGCCGATCACCATGTTGAGGTGGATACCGACCACATGATCGACGTCCTGCTGGCCGATGCTGGTGGTGACCATGGATCCCCAGTCGCCGCCTTGGGCGCCATAGCGGCTGTAGCCGAGCCGGGCCATGAGCTCGGCCCAGGCCCGCGCCGTGCGGTCGACGCCCCAGCCGGGCGCAGCCGGCTTGTCGGAGAAGGCGTAACCGGGAAGGGAGGGCACCACCACGTGGAAGGCGTCGGCCGGGTCTCCCCCGTCGATGGTCGGGTCGGCCAGTTGCGGGATCACCTCGAGAAACTCCACCACCGAGCCCGGCCAACCGTGGGTCAGGACCAGGGGCAGCGCGCCCGGGTGGGGCGAGGGGACATGGATGAAGTGGATCCCGAGCCCGTCGATCTCGCCGCGGTACTGCGGAAACGAGTTGAGCCGGGCCTGCCGGGCGGCCCAGTCGTAGTCCTCCCGCCAGTAGCGGCAGAGCTCCTGGAGGTAGGGAAGTGGCATGCCCTGTGACCAGTCCTCGACAGTGGCCGGCTCCGGCCAGCGGGTGCGCCCCAGCCGGTCGTGCAGGTCGTCGATGTCGGACTGGGCAAAGGAGATGGTGAAGGGACCGATTGCCTCGCTCATCGGCGCTCAACGTAGCCTCTCTCGGTGACCGACTCTTCGGCGATGTGTGGGGACCCGACTCTCGCGGGCCCTCTGGACGGCGTGCGGGTGCTCGACATCACCTCGGTGGTGATGGGCCCATACGCCACGCAGGTGCTCGGCGATCTCGGAGCCGACGTGATCACCGTCGAGCCGCCGCAAGGCGAGGCCAACCGCTCGATGGGACCGGGTCCGCTGCCCCAACTGTCGGGCGTGGCCCTCAATCTGCTCCGGAACAAGCGCAACATCGCCATCGACTTCAAACGGCCCGACGGGCTGCAGGCGCTGCTCGACGTGGCCGCCACCTGCGACGTGATGGTGACCAACCTCCGGCCCGGCACCCTGGCCCGGGCCGGTATCGCCTACGAGGACGTGGCCGCCCGCCGACCGGACATCATCTACTGTCAGGCCCACGGCTTCCCGAGCGGCGGACCCCGGGCCGACGACCCGGCCTACGACGATGTGGTCCAGACCGAGACGGGGATCGCCGACGCCACCTCGCGCCTGACCGGGAAGCCGATGGTGTCGGCCACGATCATGGCCGACAAGGTGTGTGGGCTCACCATCGTCTACGCGGTGAGCGCCGCCCTGTACCACCGGGCCAGGACCGGCGAGGGCCAGCGCATCGAAGTCCCCATGGTCGAGACCATCACCGCGTTCACCCTGGTCGAGCACGGGGCGGCGGCCATCCCGGTGCCTCCCATCGGTCCGGCCGGCTACTCCCGTGTCCTCAACCAGGAGCGGGGCCCGTGGCCCACCCGGGACGGCTGGGTGATGGCGCTCCCGTACACCAAGGAGCACTACGACTCCATCTTCTCGGCGGCCGGCCGAACCGACATGGTCGGCGATGTGCGCTACTCGACGGCCAGCCTGCGGATCGCCAACGCGCCCTTCCTGTACCGGACCGTAGGCCAGATGATGGCCGAGCGGAACACCGACGAGTGGCTGGCCTTCTTCCGGGAGCAAGACGTTCCGGCCGCCCCGGTCGCGTCCCTCGACTCACTGGTCGAGGGGCTGCCGGTGACCGAGCACCCGGCGGCCGGCGGGTTCCGCTCCATCCCGCCCGCCGTCCGCTTCGACCGCACACCGCAGACCCTCCGCCGGCCGGCGCCCTTGATCGGCCAGCACACCGACGAGGTCCTGGCCGAGGCGGGCTACGACGCGGAGGGCATCGCCGGGCTGCGCAGGTCAGGGGCGCTCTGCGCCGTCCCGGACGAGCTCTCGTGAGCCAGGCGCAGTGTCGCCCACACCATGACGGCGGCGAACAGGGCATAGGCGGCGAGGGCGTCAAGGGTGAACCAGCCGGTCAGTTTGAGTGACAGGGCCAGGCCCAGCTGCTGGACCTGAGCCGAGTTGATACCGAAATCGCTGGCCGGTACCGGCTGGTCCACCTGTACCACGGCCGAAGCCAGCTGGGCGCCCAGCACGAGGAGCATGCCGCACGTGGCCGCGGCGCCCACCGCCTTGTTGCGCCAGCGGACGGCCACTACCGGCACGGCCAGCATGCTGAGGGCGGCCAGCACCGTGCCGATCACCTGCTGCCACGGCTGGTGGGAGAAGGCGTTGCCGAGGTCGAGGCTGACAGAACGGCCGGTGATGGTGCTCGTGGCCTGCGCGTGGTCCCAGGCCGGAAGGAACGCCCCCGCCGTCAGCGCGGCCAGGATCACGACCAGCAGCGTCCAGGCCAGGCGCTCGTGGGCGTCCTCCGAGGCGGTCACGGCGGCCACCGGGAGCACGGACGTGTCGCCGCTCCGGCGCTGGGCCCGGGTCGGGTCGTCCATGGCCACCGCGGGGGACTCCTCTCCGGCCGCGACCGGCGCCGCCCAGTCCACACCGAGCGCGAGCTCGGACAGGTCCACACGCTCCGGCTCGCTCGCGCCAGGTGTAGTTCGCGAACGGTGCCGGGCCCGGGCCGCCAAGACCGCCAGCAGAGCACCTGCCGCCCCCACCAGCCAGGCTGCCTCCATCAGCCAGAACCCGCTCCCCACCGAGGCGGAACCGTAACGGAAGACGTCCCCCAGGTCGGCGGCGCGAAACCCCATCTCGGTGACGGCCACCCCGACGGCCAGAGCCGCCGCCACCGGTGTGCGGTGAGGCCCGGTGAGCCCGATGGCCAGGGCCAGGGCCCACGATGCGGCCATTATGGCGTACAGGGTGGCCTGGTCGGCCTGGGACATGAGCGATCCGCTCGCCGTGAAATAGGTCGGCGCCATGGCCACCACATGCAGTACCACCGTGGCCACGAGGGCGAGCGCGGCCGCGACGTCCAGCCCGGCCGGCCGGCGGGATGCGGCGTGCGCCTCCTCGACGTTCTCCATCCCCCCTGGTTACCACTCCCAGCGGCGCTCGGCAGGCCGTCAGGGGCGCGACGGAACCTGGATGGCGTAGGAGTGGCGCCAGTCGGCCAGGAGCGACCGCACCGCGGTGACCAGCGAGAGCGGTTGGTCGAGCATGACGTGGTGGTAGGCCAGCGGCACCTCGATGACCGGTGCCGTCCGCCCCAGCAGCTCGTACATGTGATGCCCGACGTCGGGGGTTACCAGGCCGAATTCGGCCCGCAGGACGGCCACCCGGCACTGGATGGCCCGCAGCGTGTCGGCCCCTATGTCGATCAGGTGGTCGAAGAATCCGGGATCGAACTTCCAGGTCCAGCCGCCCTCGACCGGCCGGATGGACTGCTCGGCTATGTGGGCCAGCACGTAGGGCAGCAGCGCCGGCTGGTCCGGCACGGTGCGGAAGTGTGACAGCGCGTCCGCGGCGGTCGGATAGGTGCGGAGGGGGCCGAAGGCCTCCCGCCTCCGGCTGGCCACCTGCTCGGGCGGCTCCTCGTGCACCGGCGAGTCGATCACCACTATCCCCTCGAATCGGTCGCCGTAGAGGGCGGCCGCCCGGAACGTGGCCAGGCCGCCCAGGCTGTGGGCCAGGATGACCGGAGGCTGCTCGGACGACGAGACCGCGGCCAGCGCGGCGATCTCCTCGGCCCACCTGTCGTGGGTATAGGCGGGCCGGCGGCCCGAATCGCCGTGACCGGACAGGTCGATGGCGGTGACGCAGCAGTCCCGGGCGAAGAAGGGCGCCACGTGGTCCCACCACCGGCTGTTGGCCCCGCCGCCGTGCACCAGCAGCAGGCCCGGCCGGTCCCGCTCGCCCCACCGGCGAAAGGCGATGGGGCAGCCGGACACCTCGACCGATCCGGTCTCCGGCTGCATGTCGAGGGCCCGGCGGAACCAGTCGGGAGCATCGGCACCGTGCATCGGCTCACCATACCGGGCCTCGTCCCGCTCGCCGGGACGACGGGAGGGATCGCCCCCATGGCTCCCCCTACGCTGACCGGGCCATTCACGTGGCCACCTCTTCCGCCGCTACAGGAGGCGCACATGCCGGTTCGCTCGCTCGGCTACATCCGCATCGCCGCCGAGGACATGGATGCATGGAACCGCTTCGCCGGTGAGTTCCTCGGGTTGGAGAGCGTCAAGGGCGATCATCCCGAAGCCTCCTATTTCCGCATGGATGACCACCCGCACCGGCTGGCCATCCTGCCCGCGGCGAACAACGCGCTCGACGCCATCGGGTTCCAGGTGGGCAGCGCCGAGGAGCTGGCCGAGATGTGCCGCGCGGTGGAGGAGACGGGCACCAAGGTGGCCGCCCTCGACCAGGCCGCCTGCCGGGATCGGCGGGTGAGCGAAGCGGTGGCCTTCGACGATCCGGCTGGCAACCGGATCGAGCTGTTCTGGGGTGTGGCCCTGGCCCACAACCCGGTCAGCACGCCCAAGGTGTCCGGGTTCGTCACCGGGGATCAGGGCATGGGCCACGTGGTGCTCACCGTGGGGGACGGGCCGGCGGCCTACGCCTTCTACACCCGCACCCTCGGGTTCCGGCCCCGCAACACTCTGAGGATGCCCGCCGGCCCGGCGGCCGACGGCACCCCACAGTTCGAGACCCTCTGGTTCCTGGGCTGCAACCCTCGCCACCACACGGTCGGGCTGCTACCCATGGCCGGACCGGGGCGCATGATCCATTTCATGCTCGAGACGGCCACCCTCGATGACGTGGGCCGAGCCTGGGACCGGGCCGAGAAGCTGGAGATCCCGATCATGCAGACCCTCGGTCGCCACACCAACGACCGGATGGTCTCCTTCTACGTGATCGGGCCCGGAGGCTTCGCGGTCGAGTACGGCTACGACGGCGTGCGCATCACCGAGGAGGAGCCCGTGTACGAGATCACCGAGGGCGAGTTCTGGGGCCACAAGTTCATCAACTTCCCTACCCTCTGACCCGAGCGGCCGGCGCGCCGGCCTACTTGGTGACCTCGCTCAGCGGAATCGGGCGGTAGGTGCCGGAGCAGTCGAAACCCGTCTTCGGATAGGCGCGAACCCAGCTCCCGTTCTGGACGTTGGCCATGACCACGCAGGGCGTGCCCATTTTGTCCCCTGGATTGTCACGACCGATGAGCCCGTTGGCGTCGAAGCTGGTGATGCCCTTCAAAGCGGCGAGAACCGACGACTGGGTGATCGACGACCCGGCCTCCTGCATGGCCTTGACCAGTAGCTGCCCCGCCGCCCACGCCTGCACCGAGTACAAGGTGGAGGGGGCGTTTTGGTGGGCGTTGGCCATCCATGTCAGATACGTGTTGACCGCCGGGACCGTGGCCCGGTCCTGTCCCAGGTACATCGCGGTGGGCAGCGCCGACCACAGGACATTGTTGGCCAGCGAGGCGTCGCCCAGCAGCTTGAACTCGCTGGCGTCGTAGGCCGACGCACCGTAGACCACGTCCGGGTGGAAGTTCTGCTGGGCCGCCTGCTGGAGGAAGTTGGCATCGCTGGTGTCAGCAAGATCGGTCATGTCCACGAACTGCACGCCCTGGGCTTTCATGGCCAAGATGTAAGTGGTGAAATTGGTGGTCAGATCGGGGATATCCCGCACGTAGACGTAGTGGTAGCCAACCGACTCGGCGGTGAGCTGCTCCTCCTTGCCGTTGGCCGCGGCGGCCGCACCGACCAACTGGGCCGAGTGCGTGATCGCGGCGGGGAACTTCTGCTTCATGTACTCCAGCCCGGTGGTGATGCCTCCCGGCGGGTTCGGCGCCGGGGTGTAGACGTTGGGCACGGAATACAGGGTCGGGTCCAGTTCGAGGGCCTGGACGTCGATCATGTTCGGGTTGGCGGCGAGGGTCGCCTTGCCGCAGGTATCCTCCAGGGTGACGTTGCCGACCACCGCGAACGTGGAGGTGGCGAACTGGTTCATGGCGTTGGTGTAGGTGTTGCAGTTGAAGCCGTCGTCGACCCGGTCGACCTTCACCTGCCGACCATCGATACCGCCGTTGGCGTTGATCCAGGCGACCCAGGCGTCGAGGCCGTCGAAGGCACCCTGGAAGAGGCCGGGCACCGGCCCCGTGGTGGTGGCGATCTGCCCGATGGTGATGGTGGTGGGGGTGACGCCGGGGCCGCTCAGATTGCCGGTCACCTTGGCATTCGGTGGCAGCGTGGCCGCCGTCGTCCCCCCGCCGGCCGAGGCCGTCGTCGCGGAGCTGGTGCCGCCTCCGCCCTTGGAGCTCGAGCAGGCACCCAGGGCCATCCCGGCCACGCCGACCAGACAGGCCAGTGCGGCCCGTCGCTTGTGCAATCTCACTGTTCACGTCCCCCTGTTCTGGTGATCACTTGCTCCCGGCCCCGAGGTAGAGCGCGCCAGCGGCAGCTCCGATCTCGGCCGGGGTTCCTTCCATCTCGATTCGTCCTTGCACCATGACCGCAGCCCGCTCCGCCACCGCGAGGGCAGTCGAGGCGAACTGCTCGACCAAGAGGATGGCGAAACCCTCCCGGGCGATCTGTCCCACCACCTCGTACAGCTCGGCGACGATCAAAGGGGCCAACCCCATCGAGATCTCGTCCAGCAGGAGGAGTTTCGGTTTGGTGGAGAGAGCTCGGGACATGGCCAACATCTGCTGTTCACCGCCCGACAGCGTCCCGGCCAGCTGCTTGCGCCGCTCGGCCAGTCGCGGGAAACGCCCGTATGCCGCATCCTCGACCTCGGAGCGGCGCAAACCGCCCCGGAAGGTCCACATCCGTAGGTTCTCCGCCACCGTCAGGCTCGGGAACACCCCTCGCCCCTCGGGGACGCTGCAGACTCCGTCCCGAGCCAGCCGGTCGGCGGAGCGGCCCGCGATGTCGCGACCGTCGACCAGGACGCGGCCCCGCAGGGGCTTCATGCGCCCGCTCACGATGCGCAAAGTGGTGCTCTTCCCGGCCCCGTTCGGCCCGAGCAACGCGAAGACCTGGCCGGCTCCGACGGTCAGGTTGACGCCCCTCAGCACCTCCACCCGCTCGTAGGCCGCGTGCATGTCCTCGATCTGCAGCGCCGGCGTGTCGGCCGTTGCCGTGCTCGACGGGGCCCCGGACGACTGGACCGGCTCGCTCATGTCTCGGCTCCCGCGCTCACCACGGCACCGAGGTAGGCCTCCTGCACGCCGGGGTCCGCTTTGATCTGGTCCGGCGAACCCGACGCGATGACCGATCCGAAGCTCAGGACGTGAATGCGCGCGCACAACCGCATCACCATCTCCATGTCGTGCTCGACCAGCAGGATCGCCAGCCCCTCCCCCGCCAGTTGCTCCAGCAGGTCACCCACCCTGGCGCTCTCGTTGGCGTCGAGCCCGGAGAAGGGCTCGTCGAGCAGGAGGACCTTCGGCTCGCACGCCAGGGCCCGGGCCAGCTCGAGCAGCCGAGCCTGACCGGTCGGCAGGACGTCGGCCTGGACCCGGGCGACGTGGCCGAGGTCGACCCGAGCCAGCAGATCGGCGGCCTTCTGGCGAGCCGACCGGCCCAGCCCACCGCGGTTCTCGACGGCCACCAAGACGTTGTCCAAGGCGCTCAGGGAGCCGAACACCTCCAACCGCTGGAAGGTGCGGCCCATACCCATGCGGGCCCGGGCCCGGGGGCCCTTGGTGGTGATCCGCACCCCGCCCAGGGCGACTTGGCCGTTGCGCGGGCGTTGCAGCCCCGTAATGACATTGAAGAGGGTCGTCTTCCCGGCGCCGTTGGGGCCGATCAGACCGGTGATGCGGCCGGCCTCCACGTCGATGCTGACGTCGACCAGGGCCCGGATGCCGCCGAAGGCGACGGTGACGTCGTCAACCTGCAGCATGGGTGAGCCTCCCCTCTCCCGCCGAGGCACCCACGGATGGCGCGACCGCGTCCGGCTCGCCCGGACGGCGCGAGTCGCGCCACCGCTGCAACAACGTGTTGCCGCCGAAGGTGCCCTCCGGGTTCTGCGACACTCCGATGGCCGCCAAGCCGACCATCAGGTTGAAGATGTCCCGCGGATGGGTCAGGTGCTGGCCGAGCAGCGGCGACAGCGCGAACACGATTCCCCCGAACAGCATGCCGGCGGTGGTTCGGATGCCCCAGACCACGGCAATGAGCAGCAAGGTGAGGGAAAGGATGAACTGGAAGTCGTTCGGGCCGACCTGGGTCTGCACGCCTCCGTAGAGGGCACCCCCCAAGCCGGCGATAGCCGCCGAGAGGGTGAACACAGCCAGCTTCGAACGGGTCATGTCCACACCGACGGTTAGGCACGCGGCCGGGCTGTCGTTGATGGCCACCAGCCGCCGGCCGAACCGGGAACGACGCAACGCCAGGATGAGCACGGCGACCACGGCGAACACCACGGTGAGGGCAATGAGCAGGGTGCGCTCGCTGTCCAGCCGGAAGCCGAACAGGTCCGGCCGGGCGACCGAGATGCTGAGGGCCGCCCCGAAGTACTGCGAGTTGTTGAAGAAGTAGGTGTCCATACCCTGGGCGAAGGCCAGCGTGGCCAACGCCAGGTAGAGCCCCCGCAGGCGAAGCGACGGGAGGGCCACCACCGCGCCCACCGCCCCGGCCAATCCCATCGCGGCCAGGATCCCGAGCAACGAGCCGCCGCGCCCGCCCACCTCGTACATGGCATAGGCCCCGAGGCCGGCGAAACTGAACTGGCAGAGCGATACCTGACCGCCGTAGCCGGTCAGCAGCACCAACGACAGCATGATCACCCCGAGCGCCACTCCGGCGTTGGCGTAGCCCAGATTGGCGCCCGACAGCAGGCGGGAGACCACGACGCCGGCCGCCACCAGCACCACGCCGGCGATCAGCGACTCTCGAAGCCCGACCACCCGGGGAGCCCGCACCATGATCCGCCGGTTGAGAACCGCCCGGGACTGCGGCAGGACCAGGATCACGAGCAGGAGGAACAGCATCGGGGTGATGTTGGCGAAGTCGTTCCAGATCAGGGTGCTCGGCAGGTACCCCAGGGCATAGGAGTACAAGACCCCGAGCACGATGGCGCCCACGAAGGTGAGCGGCAGGCTGCGCAAGCGCCCCACCATCGCCGCGGCGTAACCGTTGACCACCAGCAGCGTCAGGTTGGTGATGTCGAGGGCCCCCTGCTGGGGGGCGATCAGGATCCCGGCCAACGCGGCGAGACCGCACCCCATGGCCCAGCCCAGCTGGGCGAAGCGGGCCGGAGAGGCGCCGGTCAGCGCGGCCAACTCCCGATCGTCGACCACGGCGCGGGTCGCGATCCCGGCCCGGGTGTAGATGAAGAAGAGGCGCAGGGCGATGGCCGCCACGACAGCCGCGCCGACGACGATCAGCTGCTGGTAGGTCAGGTTGACCCCGCCGATGGAGACCTGATGGCCGTTGAAGAAGTTCGGCAGGTTCCTCACTGTCTGGGGGTTCCACAGCGCGGTGGCCAGAGCGATGCCGAGGAGTAGAAGGGCGATGGTCACGGTGAGCTTGGCCTCGAGGGCGGCGTTCTCCAGCCGCCGCATCACCAGCCGCTCCAGGAGGGCCCCGATCGCCGGCGCGAAGATGAACACCGCGATCAGCAGGGCCAGCGCGGCCGGGATGTGCCAGACCCGCGACAGCTCGTAGAAGAAAAACGCCGAGATCATGCCGATGGCGCCCTGGGCGAAGTTGAAGATGCCCGACGTCGTGTAGGTGACCACCAGGCCCATGGCGGTCAGGGCGTACACGCACCCGTAGGTCGCGATTCCGGCGACAGTGAGTGAAATGAACTCGTTCATTGCCCTGTTGCGCTTCCCCCCCGGGAGTGATGCGTTGGGCGTAGAACTTATCCAATGGTTCCCGCGGGCGGGTGGTCGGCAGGGGTCGACCCCGATTCCGTTCCGCCAGGTGATACGGGGATGTCTGGTACAGACCTACCAAGAAGGTATTAATCAGGCACCCGGCGTACCCCTACCGGCCGGCGTACCCCTACCGGCCGGCGTACCCCTACCGGCCGGCGTACCCCTACCGGCCGGCGTACCCCTACCGGCCGGCGTACCCCTACCGGCCGGTGCGGCCGGACTGGTCCCGGCCCCGGGACATCACCCCTGGCACCCGATCGGCCAGCCCGGCGGTGCGGCCCTCACGGCGCCAACGTAGGGATTCCTCCAGCTCGACAGCCAGCTGCGGCGCGGTGACCTCCGCCTCGACGCGACGGTAGATGGAGTGGATGCGAAGCACTCCGGGCCGGTTATTGGACACGATCGTGGCCGCCACCCGCCGGGCCACTGGCAACAGATCGTCATGGGCGACCACCTCTGTGACCAGTCCGGCCCGCAGGGCCGTAGGGGCATCGACGAAGTCGCCGGTGAAGCTCATCCGGCGGGCCATGGCGAAGCCCACCCGCTGCGGGAGCAGCACGGTGAGCCCCCACCCCGGCATCACCCCGACGCGGGCATGGGTATCGGCGAACATGGCCCGTTCCGATGCGATCAAGAAGTCGCAGTTGAGTGCCAGCTCCAGTCCGCCGGTCACGGCCACGCCGTTGACGGCTCCGATGAGAGGCTTGCCGAGCGGGGCCCAGGGGTAGCTGGACGGCTGCCGCGCCTCTCCGCCCCCGTCGAGCAGACGGTCGCTTCCGCTCAGTTCCTTCAGGTCGAGCCCGGCGCAGAAGGCCGGGTCCGCTCCGGTCAGGATCACCGCGCCCACGTCATCGCGGCCGGCCAACTCGACCATCGTGGCCTCCAGGGCCCCCAGCAACTCGTGCGACAGCGCGTTGCGGGTGGTCGGCCGGTTGAGGGTGACCGTGGCCACCCCGCCATCGACGTCGACCAGGAGGACGGGCTCGCTCACCGGGAGGGACCGACGCCGACCAGGAGGACGGGCTCGCTCACCGGGAGGGACCGACGCCGGCCCGGCGCAGGCGGCCCGTCATCACCGCCACTACCACGGCGGCGATGGCGATCTCGAGGAGCAGGGTGGCGAACCAGCCGATGTGGAAGACGTGCTGCCCGAAGAACCCGCCCAGGATACTCCCGCACAGTCCGGCTCCCACGGTGGCCAAGAAGCCGATCGGCTGGGCTCCGGGTACGACCAGCCGGCCGAGGCCGCCCACGATGAGACCGACAACGATCGTCGAGACGATCGCCCACAACGCCATACCGATCAGCGGCAGCACGACGAAGAGGAGCACCAGCACCACGAAGATGGTGAGGATCACGCCGTCCACGCTACCCCGGCCCGGCGCGAGGAGGGGTTGCCGATAGGTTGGCCCCATGTTCGACGAGATCACCAAGGAGCTCCTGGCCCAGAAGGCCTTCGCCGCCCTCAGTACCGTTATGCCGAGCGGTCATCTGTCGACGCAGATGATGTGGGTCGACGCCGACGACAGCTACATCCTGATCAACACCGAGGTCGAGCGCCAGAAGTTCAAGAACATCCGCCACGACCCCAGGGTGGCGGTGATGATCTTCGACCCGTCCAACCCCTTCCGTTACGCCGAGATACGAGGCCGGGTGGTCGGCACGGTCACCGGCACCGAAGCGCGCGAGCACATCGACAAGGTGAGCCAGAAATACACCGGTGGGCCCTACGCCAACCCGATCGGCTCCGAGCGGGTAATCCTCCAGATCGAGCCCGAACGGGTCAGAAGCCAGGGCTGACCGGTTTGGCCGACGGATCCTCGGGGAAGACCGGATTCATGACCCAACAGGACTCCGGACCCACGCCGAACGAGGCCACCAAGGCAGCGGAGGAGCGCGACGCGCGTGCCGCCCACACCGCGGACCGGGAGCCGACCGTTGAAGAGGCTGAGGCGGCACCGGGTAGGACTTCATCGGCAACCCAGAAGGACTTCAAGGAGATGACCGAGCGGGGGGCCCAGGTGAAGGGCGAGGGCGAGTTGCCCTGAGGCCGGACTGCGCCCGGCTCGAGCCCGGCTCGAGCCCGGCTCGAGCCCGTTCGGGGGGGGCGGTGGCTGGCGGCCGGCCGCTCGGTGGAAACCGGGCGCGTGGCCGCTCGGTGGAAACCGGGCGCGTGGCCGCTCGTCGAAATCTGTACCCTCTCGTGAAATCTGTACCTTCGTATGCCAGAAAGGGCGCTCAAGGTACAGATTTGCATAGAAGGTACAGATTTCGGCGTGCGGCCGGCCAGCCACCCCTCCCGGACGCTGCGATCGGCGGTTTCAGCCTCCGGCCGGGCGGAGGGCCACCACGGTGGCCAGCGGGGCCTGCGGACCGGTCACCTCTCCGCCCACCAAATAGCCCACTCCGCCGACCACCACCGAGCCGGCGTCGGAGAGCGCCTGGGGTAGATTCCCAGCCGGCTGGGCGGCGCCGGTAGCGGTGTCGATCCGCCAGATGGTCGAGCTCGGCACCGTCGCAGAACGGCCGCCGAGGACGTACACCTGGCCGCCCAGGGCGATGGCGGTGGCGTGGCCCATGGGTTGCGGAAGGTGCCCGACTTGGGTCGTCTGGCCCGTGCCGAGGTCGAACCTCTGGATGGCGTCGGTCTCGGCCGTGCCCCCCTCGCTCGTGCTGGTGACCCCCCCGACCACCCAGAGAGCCCCGCCGGCCGCGGCCACCGCGGCGTAGCGCACCGGAACCACCAGACGGCCCACGGTCCGGAAGCTGACCCCGTCGGTCGTAGCCAGGATGTCAGGGGTCATGGCAGTACCGTCGAAACCGCCCACGACGTAGGCGGTACCGTCGACCACCGCGCTGGACAGGTCCGACCGGGCGTCGGGCAGCGTAGCGATCTGCGTGGCCCGCCCGGCCACCCAGGCCTGGACCTGAGACACCGTGCTGTACGAGCCGCCGCCGAACACGAACCACTCGCCGTGCAGCTGGGCGCCGGCGCTGTCGTGCACCGCCAGGGCCAGCTGGCCCGCCACCTGGCCCTGGCCGGCGACGGGGTCCACCGAGACGATGCGCGAGGTGGAGACGTCGCCGGAGGCCAGGCCGCCGAGGATCAAGAAGTCGGCGCCGTCGGGCAGCACCACGGGACGAGACACCGGGTAGGGCAGGGACCAGGGTTCTGGCGTGGCGACGAGCGGGGCCGAAGCCGAGCCAGGATTCGAGGCCGCGGCGCCCGAGTTCCCGGCCCCGGCCCTCGTGGGCACCGGTGTGGATACCCGGGACGCCACCGACGTAGTGGTCGAGGCCGGCCCATGCGCGCTGGTCGAACAGGCCCCCCCGAGAAGGGCCAGCAGGGCCGCAACGGCGGCGAGCCGGTGGCGGTGCCGGTGGCGGAGGCCGTGG
>JAKBAX010000514.1 GCA_021808785.1 Actinomycetes bacterium
GGCCGGGCCTGCGGGGCGCCCGGCCGGGCCGACCGAGCACAGCCGGGCGTGGGGCAGGGGCCCCCACGCTCCGGAGGAGGCCGGGCCTGCGGGGCGCCCGGCCGGGCCAGGTACTCAGTACAGGACCTGCCAGAGGCAGAGCCCATGGGCCGGAGCCGGCTGGCCCGCCGCGGCGCGCGAACGGGCTCCCAAGACGGTCGTCATTTGTCCGGCCTTGCGTTTGCCGAGGCCGACCTCGACGAGAGTGCCGACCACGGACCGGACCATCTGGTGGCAGAACGACGACGCCTCGATGTCGAAGCGGAGACGCCCCCCGCCCAGGTCCAACCAACGGGCGTCTCGT
Organism: Actinomycetes bacterium; assembly: GCA_021808785.1. Taxonomy (GTDB): domain Bacteria; phylum Actinomycetota; class Acidimicrobiia; order Acidimicrobiales; family Palsa-688; genus JAKCDU01. Next base: position 344 of record JAKBAX010000514.1, read on the forward strand.
ACCCGCCGGACCAGCGACGCATCGGGGACGGGCGGCCGCCGGCAGAAGGAACTGAAGTCGTGCTCGCCGTGCAGGGCGTCGCAGGCCAGGCGCATGGCCGACAGGTCGAGCGGCGCCGGCACGTGCCACGCGGTGCCGGCGGTAAACGGATCGGCCACCGGATCGTTCCAGATGCTGTACCGGTAGACCCGACCGGTCGCCGAGCGGCGGGCGTCGAAGCCGGGTTCGGCGACCGCCGCCTGGCGCACGACGATGGCCGGCCGGAGGGCCCGGTTGACCGCCCGTTGCAGGCCGGTCGGCTCGGCGTCGGCCCGGGCTTCGAAGGTCACCACCTGGCCCCAGGCGTGCACGCCGCTGTCGGTCCGCCCCGCACAGGTGAGTTCGACGGTGTGGCGAAGGTACCGCTCGAGCGCCGCGACCAGCGCCCCGCCGACGGTGACCTGCCCGGGCTGGACGGCGAAGCCGTGATAGCCCCGCCCGTCGTAGGCGACCAGCAGGCGCAGCCGTCGGGTGGGGGCGGCGGTGACCGCCTCGGGGATGGCGTCCTCGGAAAAAAGGGTCAGGGCCGCGCCCCCGGGTTCAGTGCTAGACGAACTCGATGCGCGCCATAGGGGCGTTGTCACCGTGGCGCGGGCCCAGCTTCAGAATTCGGGTGTAGCCGCCGGCCCGGTCCAGGTAGCGGGGGCCGATGTCGTTGAAGAGCTTGGACGCCATGTCCTTGTCGCGGATGAGGGCCACCACCTGGCGCTGGAGGTGCACCGAGGCCTGCTCGTCGGCCTGGGCCTTCTTGGCCTTGGTCACGCACTTCTCCACGATGGGTCGCAGGTACTTGGCCTTGGCCTCGGTGGTCACGATGGCCTCCGCCGCGATGAGCGAGGCGACCAGGTTGCCGACCATGGCCTTCTGGTGCTCGGCGTCGCCTCCGAAGCGGGGTCCCTTCTTGGGCCGGCCCGGCAGGGTGCTCATCTTCAGCCCTCCTTGTTGCGCAACGCCAGGCCGCGCTCGTCCAGCTTCTGCAGGACCTCGTCGAGGGACTTCTGGCCGAAGTTGGTGATGGCGAGCAGATCGTCCTCGGTCTTTTGAACCAGTTCGCCGACCGTGTTGACCTGGGCCCGCTTCAGGCAGTTGCGGGGCCGCTCCGACAGATCGAGATCCTCGATGGGAAGGTCGAGGTCGGGTGAACCGCTGGTCGCGGCGCCGACGTCGCCCAGCTCGAGGCCCTGCGGATTGTCGCTCATCTCGGCCACCAGGCCGACGAGCGAGCGCAGCGTGTCGCCGGCCGAGGCCAGGGCGTCGCTCGGGGTGATGGACCCGTCGGTCGTTATGTCGAGGACCAGGCGGTCGTAGTTCGTCGACTGCTCGACCCGGGTCGGCTCGACGCTGAACGCGGCCACCCGGATGGGCGAGAAGATCGAGTCCACGGGGATGACCCCGATGGTGGACGACCGCTTGTTGCGGTCGGCCGAGGTGTAGCCCCGGCCCCGCTCCACGGTGAGATCGCAGGCCAGGCGACCTTTGGCGCTGATGGTGGCCAGGACCAGGTCGGAGTTGAGTATGTCGACGTCGCTCGTCGTCACGATGTCCCCGGCGGTCACCGTGGCCGGGCCGCGCACGTCGAGACGTAGGGTGACCGGCTCGTCGGTGTACACGGCCAGCACTATGTCCTTGAGGTTGAGGATGATGTCGGTGACATCCTCCTTGACGCCCGGCAGCGTGGTGAACTCGTGCAGCGCCTCGTCGAAGCGCACCTGTGTCACCGCGGCACCGGGGATGGACGACAGCAGGGTGCGCCGCAGCGCCACCCCGAGGGTGTGGCCGAAGCCGGGCTCGAGCGGGCCGATGGCGAAGCGCTGCCGGTTCCCGGCGGCCTCGCCAAGTACCTCTACGGTCGGTCGTTGAATGATCAGCATCGGGTTCCTACTTGGAGTAGAGCTCGACGATCAGCGATTCGCGCACAGGGACATCGATGTGCTCGCGAAGTGGCTGATCGAGGACGGTGACTTGGTGCCCCTCGGCGCCGGTCTCCAGCCAGGGCGGCACCTGCCGCTCGAGGGTGTCGAGGTTGTGACGGATCACGATCATGTCGCGGGACTTGCCCTTGAGGGCCACCGTGTCCCCCTTGCGCACCCGGTAAGAGGGGATCGTGACCCGCTTGCCGTTGACCTGCACGTGACCGTGGCGCACGAGCTGGCGGGCCTGCGACCGGCTCGCCCCCCAGCCGGCCCGGAAGGCGACGTTGTCCAGGCGCTGCTCCAACATCCGCAGCAGGTTCTCGCCGGTGATGCCCTGCTGGCGGTTGGCCTCTTCGTAGAGGTTGTGGAACTGCTTCTCGAGGACGCCGTAGATGCGCCGGGCCAGCTCGGCGGCGGCTTCG
>JAKBAX010000086.1 GCA_021808785.1 Actinomycetes bacterium
CATCTCGTGGCAGGGCCATGGTGACGGTACGGCGACGGTGTCGTGGGCTGGTGACACGCCGGCCGGTCAGTACCTGCTGTGTCTCACCGCGTCGAACGGGGTCGCCCCTGATGCCACTCAGACGCTGACCATCGATGCATTGGCGCCCCCCGCGTTCACCTCGTCACCGTCGGCGTCGTTCCCGGTGGGACCGCCTGGGGGGAGTTTCACGGTGCGGACGTCGCCGGGCTACCCGGCTGGCACGTCCATCACGTTTGCGCAGTGTGGTGGTGACTTCGCCGGGTCGCACATCTCGTGGCAGGACAATGGGGATGGTACGGCGACGGTGTCGTGGGCTGGTGACACGCCGGCCGGTCAGTATGTGCTGTGTCTCACCGCGTCGAACGGGGTCGCTCCTGATGCCACTCAGACTCTGACCATCGATGCCATGGGGCCGCCGGAGTTCACCTCGCCGGCGTCGGTGTCGTTCAGGGTGGGACCGCCTGGGGGGAGTTTCACGGTGCGGACGTTGCCGGGCTACCCGGCTGGCACGTCCATCACGTTTGCGCAGTGTGGTGGTGACTTCGCCGGGTCGCACATCTCGTGGCAGGACAATGGGGATGGTACGGCGACGGTGTCGTGGACGAAGAACACACCGGCTGGCAGCTATCAGCTCTGCCTGACGGCGAGCAACGGTGTGTCACCCGACGCCACCCAGACTCTCACCATCTCGTTCGGGACCGTGCCGAGCATAGCTATCGCACCCCCGCGTCCCCGTATCGACCTGCGGGCCGGTGACCACAGCGTTGTACCACTGGTCGTGGGAGGGATTCCGGACCCGACCCTGTCGATCACTTCCGGTGCTCTCCCCGACGGGCTCGTCCTAGATGGTGGATCCACCGCCATCGTGGGACAGCCCAGCCCCACCGATCTCGGTGACCACGTCGTCACCATCACTGCGACGAATGCCGTGGGCTCGGCTTCGGTGACTGTGGATCTGTATGTCGTTGCACCGGGTGGGTGAGAGAGCGATGCTGGCGCACCGCGAGGCCGATGAATCGGGTATCACGCTGATTCTGGTCATGGTTCTGCTGCTCGGCGTATGCGTCCTGCTGGTGAGCCTGATCGGGATCTCGTCGGACGACATCCTCAATTCCCAGAATGTTCTGTCCCAGCGCACGAATGAGTACGCGCTCGATGCAGCTGCCACTACCGCGCTCCAGCTGGTCCGCTTCGACCCCGCCGATTGCACGGGCGGCCCGCAGACGATCCAGATCGCCTCCAACCCGGCACACATCGAATGCTCGCCCGGGACGTCTCCGACCGGACAGCGTCAGGCGGTCATCAGCGTCTGTGTCGTGAACCCGTGCTCGGCCGCACTGGCGGACCTCACGGTAACCGCCTCCTTCACCGACGGCCCGGAATGTCCACCCGGGTCCGGTCAGGCCGCAGAGTGCGGAGAGTCGATTCAGATCGAGTCCTGGACGCTGCGGGGAAAGGATTGACCAGGCAGCTGCCAATTTGAGACTGCGTTGTTGGACCCTAGATGCCCCCATGGGACGGCCCTGGCAACCTGGATCAACGAGCTTCCCAGCAGAAGAGAAGGTGGGGCAGATGGCAAGCAGGTTGGATGGATTGCGCAAACGGCACGGTGGTGAGGAGCCCGAGAGCGGCTTCACCCTGATCGAGCTCCTGATAGTCGTGGTCATCCTCGGCATCCTCGCCGCGATAGTGGTGTTCGCGGTCCAGAACCTGAGCGGCCAGAGCGCCCAGTCCGCCTGCCAATCCGACGTGCGCACCGTGGAGAGCGCGGCCGAGCTCTACCGGGCCCAGGTGGGCGGCTACCCGGGTGGTACGGTCAATCCGGGCGGCACCCCGGCGGCATACACGAAGAGCATAAGCACCAATCCCCAGAGCGCTGGTTTGGACCAAGGTATCCAGGACCTCATGGGCACCGTGACCTTCCCGAACGGGACCTTCGGGCCCTGGCTGAAAGAGGCTCCGCTCAACAGCAATCACTACGAGATCGTGCTGTCCAACGACGGCAAGGGCACGGTGATGGTCTACAAGCCCGACGGCAGCGTCCAGCTGCCTACGACAGGTACCCCGGCCGATAGCGCTGCCGACTGCAGCACCGTCAGCTGAACGCAATCGCATCGACAGTCCGCAGACGTGGGACCGGTCCATCGGGGCCGGTCCCACTTCTGCATCCGTAGAAGCGAATTCGGACAGCGCGGTGCTTTGAGAAGCAGTTGTGCGTAACGCGCTCGGCCGTTGACCTTGTCTTGGCACGATGTATGCCATGGAGCAGTGGGCCCGACGCCGCGACTCTGATCCCGAAATGGACAGTGGCTTCACGCTGATCGAGCTCCTGATCGTGGTCGTCATCCTCGGCATCCTGGCCGCCGTGGTCGTGATGGCGATAGGGAATTCGACCGCCGACACCATCACTGCGGCCTGCCAGACGGACTTCCGTGAGGTCCAGTCGGCAGTCGACACGTACAAGGTGGAGCAGGGCACATACCCGACTGCGGTGGCGGAGCTGGTCTACGCCGACCCGGCGAAGGCTCCGACCGGCGCCTGGCTCAGGGAGGCACCATACCTGTCGGGGCACTTCCAGATCGTCGTATCCGCTGACGGCAAGGGGACGGTGTCGGTCTACAGCGCTCCCCCGGTCGGGTCGGGGCCCGGTGGGGGTCCGTTGACCCCCGACGCCGCCGACATCTCCGCATGTGAGGCGGCGTAGTGATACCTCCCGGCAGTTTGGCCTGCAGTTGTTCGGACCGTGCTGGCAACGTGATGTGAAACGAGCATGATGGGAAACATCAACACCTGATGCATCTGGGACTGGGCAGAGCTCAGCTGGATCAGGTGGGAGTGGTGGTTCTCGCCGGGCAAGGGGCAGCGTCCCGCTCGCGGGACGGTCCGGTGAGAGCCACCACTGAAGGGGCAAAGGGACAGGACGGCAGCCGGGTGGTCAGCAGACGATGTCCATCCGGAGGCCGTCCTCGTCCCATATCGGGGGGTCGGACATCCGGGCGACGGCCCGAGCGGCGATCCGGCGGGCGATCCACAGGTCGGCCAGGGCGTCGAGGAGCTTCTGCTCCCGGACCCCGCGGGGCCGCTCGGCCAGCACCCTCTCGGCACCGGGTAGTTTCGCCGTCAACAGGTGGCGGCGGGTCTGGCGACCGAGCTCACTGCGGCGGGAGTAGGGCACGGGTCGACCGTCGTTCATCTCGCTGAACGCCAACTCCGGATTGACCTCCCAGACGACGCGCTGCCGCCAGGACTGCACCTCGCGGGCCACCTCGACGGCCCGGGCCAGCGATCGCCACCGCACGATGTCGAGCGATGGATCCACCCGCTTGGCCTCCTCGAAGGTCGTGGCTCCCAGGAGCCTCCGGCTGGGCGCCTTGATCACAGAACCCCCCCTGGGGCCGAGCCGGGCCCGGGCCTCGGCATCGCACGGGCGGGTCTCACCGGGCCTCTCGGGTAGGCCCACGGGGGCGTGCAGGGCGACGATCGCCGGAGCCGGGCGGTAGTCCAGCACGTCGGCGAGGGTCGGCACCGGAAAAGCCGGCTGGGGGGCGAGCATTATGCCCTGCAGGTTGCCCGGGGCGACCAGCCATCCTCCCGGGATCGGCTCCACCCCGACGAGGATCTGATAGGGCAGCGCCGAGCGCTGCCGCATCCCTGGCGGCACGGCTCAGCGCACCGGGGCCACGGACCCGTCCGGCCGCGGACTGGACGGGTCCGGTCGGACGATGTCCTGGGGGTAGAGACTGGCGTCGAGGGCCGACTCGTAGGCGATCACACCCTCGTCGATCAGTTGGGACAGCGACTGCTCGATGGTCTGCATGCCCTCACTGCGGTGGGTCGACAGTATGTTGCGCAGCTGGCGCGTCTTGCCCTCCCGGATCAGGTTCCGGACCGCCGGCGTGCCCACCATGAGCTCGTAGGCGGCGACCAGGCCGCCGCCGATGCGCGGTACCAGGCGCTGGTAGAGCACGGCGAGGAGGGTGCCGGCCAGCTGGACCTGGATCTGGCTGCGGCGGCCGGAGGGATAGGCGTCGACGATGCGGTCGATGGCCTGGGCCGAGTCGTTGGTGTGCAGCGTGGTGATCACTATGTGGCCGGTCTCGGCGATGGTCACGGCCGACGAGATGCTCTCCAGGTCGCGCATCTCGCCGATCAGCACCACGTCGGGGTCCTCCCGGAGCACGGACTTGAGGGCCAGGTCGAACGACGCGGTGTCGGTGCCCACCTCGCGCTGGCTCACCGCGGAGCGGTGGTTGTGGTGCAGATACTCGATCGGGTCCTCGATGGTGACGATGTGGCAGGCCCGGTTGCGGTTGATCACGTCGACCATTGATGCCATCGACGTGCTCTTGCCCGAGCCGGTGGGCCCGGTGACGAGGATCAGGCCGCTCGGGCTGCGCAGCAGGCTGGAGAGGGCGGTCGGCAATCCCAGCTCGAGTGGTGTCGGGATGTCCATGGGGATGCGGCGCAGGCTGATGGAGCAGGTGTTGCGCTGGTAGAACACGTTGCCGCGGATGCGGTCCGACTCCCGCCAGGAGAAGGTCAGGTCGATGTCGCCCCCTCCCCTGAGGTCCTCGCCGGCCCGCTCGTCGAGGAGCTGGCGGGCTATCTGCTCGATCTCCTCACCACTCAGGACGGCAGCCGATTCCAGCGGGCTGAGACTGCCGTCGATGCGCATGAGCGGCCTCGAACCGGCGGTCAGGAGGATATCGGTGCCTTCGCAATCGTGCAGCACCGAGAGCCAGGTGTCGAGACGGGGGTCGACGGCCACCTCTGCATTCTAGAGATCAGAGCCCGCGCCAGCGCGACGGAGGCCAGACGATCATGAATGCCCGGCCCACTATCAGTCGAGCGGGTATGGGGCCGAACACCCGCGAGTCGGCCGAATCTCCCCGATTATCGCCCATCACGAAGTACTCGCCCTTCGGTATCACCACCGGTCCGAAATCGCCGGTCTTGGCTCCCCGGGGCAGCCACAGCTCGATCAGCGGGTGGCCGTCGATGTACACCGAGCCGTTGCGGCCGGAGATGGTCTCGCCGGGCAGCCCGATCACCCGCTTGATGAGGTCGGTGATACCGGGAGCGGTGAGGTCGGCGGGCTTTCTGAACACGACGATGTCGCCGCGGTGGACGCTGTGGAAGTCGTAATCCAGCTTGTTGACATACACCTTGTCCCCGACCTTCAAGGTCGGGACCATGGATGTCGAGGGGATGAAGTAGGGCTGGAAGACCAGGAGCCGTATGAGCAGGGCGGCCACGACGGCCAGGACCACGACCACCCCGCCCTCGATCCACCGCGACCGCCTCCGTCTGCTGTGGCGGGCCCCGGTACTGGCGGTGGCGTGCCGCCCGCTCCTCCCGTTGCGCGCGTAGCGCTGGTTGGTCGGCACCACCGGGTACTCCAAGGGTATCTCGTCCGCCTCGGGGGCGGGTTCGGGGCCCGGCTCGCCCGGTTCGGCTTGGCTCACGGTCTCTACACAGTACTTTTGCCCAATCTCGGTCACCGGGCGGGCCCCCTCCTCGGCGCGGGAGGGCCCCCTGGAACCAGGGGGCCCTCCTTCGCTGCTAGGTGTTACTTGGTGCTACTCCACCTGACTGTCAGGTGTAGTCGGCGATGGCTACCCGGCGGTCGTGGTGAAGGTGAGGTTGCCACCATTCGGGCCGACGCTGAAGGCCTGAGACGCTACCGGGGTATTAGCGCCCGCATACGGGCTGGTAGGCGACAGGCCGGACAGCTGATCGGAGTTACCGAACACGACCAGCAGACGGTTGTTACCCGGGGAGGGCGTACCGGTGCTGGTGATCTCGGCCAGAGCGGTCATCGAGGTGCCGACGGCGGGGACCTGCAGCAGGGCCCCGTCGGTGCACGACGGTGACGGATCCGTCCCAGTCAGGGCGTAGCCGTTGACATACCACTGGACGAGGGGCGTCTGGCCATTGGTGGCCAGGGTGGCCGAGTTGGCCAGGCACAGCTCGACGGGCACCAGGTTGACGTCGTTCGTGAACTGAACTTCGGTCGTGGCGCCCTGGCTGACCGCCACCGTCTCGGAGCTGGCGCTACCGCTGACTGCAGCGGTGGTGGGAAGCACCGAGATGTTGCTGATGTGGAAGTTGGCTGCGGCCGCTTCGGTCACCGTCACATTGCCCACGGGTGCGCTGATCAGCGGGGTGCAGGCCGCACCGCCCAGACCGACGCCGCTCGGGGTCAGGCTGTAGCTGTTGCCGGCGGCGGAGAAGCTGAAGGTCCGGCCCACGGTGGTGGAGTCGCCGGCCACCTTGCAGATCTTCAGGGTGCCGAAGGCGGTGTTGGTGAAGTCAGCCTCGGTGATGCCGGGGCCCACCACGAAGTTGGCACCGGACGCCACGCTGCTGCCCTGATCATTGCTGGAGGGCGAGACGCTGACCGCGGTCAGCTGCACGTTGGTCGGGATGCCGACTTCCTGGACGTTGACCGTGCTACCCAGCGGAGCCGACTGCAGCGAGCTGCACTGACCGGCCGGGACCCAGATGTCACCCTGGTTGCCGCTGACGTAGAACTCGTACGGCGTACCGGCGGCGATGCCGGGGCCGGCGATCTTGCACACCTTGAAGGTGCCGAGGACGGTCTTGTTGGTGAAGGTCACGATCGACTCGGTGGAGACGTTACCGGCGGTGACCCCGACCAGAGCGGTGGCGTCGACCGTGTTGGAGCTGATCACCGTGGGACCGCTGATCTTGCTCACCGCGAACGGCGCGTACTCGTGCTCGGTCACCGTCACCGGACCGCCATTGGCGTTCGGGATCTCGATGGCCTGCGAGCAGGCACCGACGGCGACGGGCACCGTGGTGTTGGCGCCGTCACCGGTAACGGTGAAGTTGAAGGTGTTGCCCCAGACGTAGCCGTCGGCCGCGTCCTTGCACACCTCGAGGTAGCCGGCGGTGGACAGCGGGGTCGGGATGTTGTCGTAGGTCACGACGGTGACACCCGGCTCGATGGTCACGTCGGCGGTGCCGGCGCCCAGGTTGACGTTGCTCAGTGCGCCGCTGGTGTTGGCGGTGATGGCGTCCACGACGGTGCCGGTGGTGCCGACCTCAGCGAGCGGAAGCCGCGTGCCGGCCGGCCAGCCGGTCTCCTTGGAGCAGGCGCTGTTGGCCCAGGCGGTGAACAGCGTGCTGGTGTTGTTCTCGGTGAAGTGGAACGGTTCCCCGGCCAGGCCACTACCGGTCGGCGTGGTCTTGCAGATCTTAAGGAAGCCCCTTACACCCTTGTTGGTGACGGTGAGCGTCTGGTCGACATTGGCTTTCACCGTGATCGCGATGTGGTTGCCGGTACGTGTGAAGCTGCCACTCGTGTACTTCACCCCGGATATCCTCCACCCGGCCTGGAAGGCCTCGGTCACGGTCGCGCTGCCGGCCGCCACGCTGATGCCCTTGGAGCACGTGTTCGGCGCGACGTTGACCGAATGCGAGGTACCACCTGAGTCGGCGACGGTGAAGTTGAACGTGGTGCCGTTGACGTAGCCGCTGGTCACGTTCTTACAGATTTCGAGCGTACCGGTGCCTGTCGGTGTGGCGTGGGCCGACGAGGACGGCAAGATCGCCGCCGCCAGCCCCGAGATCGGAAGTGCGAGACCGGCTACGACCAGCCCCACCTTCCTTGTCCTGGATAACTGCACTCTACCTTCCTCCTTGTTGAACCCGTGATTGGGCATGCCCCTAGGAGCAAGAGGGAGCATCGAGTCGCGCCTGGGGATCTGTCAAGCACCCCGGACGGGGCCGCCCCGTTAAGGCATTTCGGACCTGTGAGGGCGGCGCCGGTCGTTCGGCAGGCCCACCCATTTTCGTGATCTTTGGATCAGTTACAGGGCCTAATTGTCCCCCTCGGGACCGAGCATTGGGTCCTCAAAGGAATGCAATGGTTGAGCACAGGGCAACAGGGTGTGGTTCCTGAACAAAAGGCTGAACGCTGACCCACCATTGGATAAGAAACGATGACCGAACCGCTCTATTTATGTGGGGTTTCGGGCCGTTCGGAAGGGGTCGATGAGCCCGGCCAGATCGGCCACGATCCGGCTCAGCTCGAAGTCCTTCGGGGTGTACACCGCGGCCACCCCGAGCGCTCGCAACTTGATCGCGTCCTCGGGCGGGATGATGCCACCCACCACCACCGGCACGTCCATCCCGGCGTCGCTGAGCAGGCCGGTCACCGACGCCACCAGGTCCAGGTGGCTCCCGGAGAGGATGGACAGCCCGACCAGATCGACATCCTCGTCTCGAGCGGTGGCCGCGATCTGCTCGGGAGTCTGGCGGATCCCCTGGTAGATGACCTCGAAACCGGCGTCACGGGCCGCCACCGCGATCTGCTCCGCTCCGTTGCTGTGGCCGTCCAGCCCGGGTTTGGCCACGAGCAGCCGGGGTGGCCCACCGGCGGCCGCAGAGAGGGCCCGCACTTTTTCCCGGGCATCGTGGAGGGTCGACACCGGGGTGGAGGTGGCCGAGACGCCGGTCGGGGCCCGGAACTCGCCCCACTCGGCCCGCAGCGTGTCGGCCCACTCGCCGGTGGTGCCCCCGGCGTGGGCCAGGGCGATGGACGCCGCCATCACGTTGGCGGAGCCCGAAGCGGCCCGGTGGAGGTCGTCGAGAGCGGCCCGCACCGCCCCGGAGTCGCGACCGGCCCGCCACCGCTCCACATCGGCCACCAGGGCCGCCTCCACGGCCGGGTCCACGGTAAGGATGGAATCGTCGCCGGCCAGGGGCGAGGCGGCGGTGGTCGTGAAGCGGTTGACCCCCACCACGGCCAGGTCGCCGCTCTCGATGCGGCGGGTGCGTTCCGACTGGCTGGCCACCAGGCGGGACTTCATCAAATCGATGTTCTCGAACGCACCGCCGGAGTCGAGGATGGGGCGCAGCTCGGCGTCGGCCGCCTCGATGAGCTCGGCCGTGCGGCCCTCCACGACGTGGGAGCCGGCGAAGATGTCGCCATGGTCGAGCAGGTCGGTCTCGAAGGCCAGGATCTGCTGGATGCGCAGTGACCACTGCTGATCCCACAGATGTGGCAGTCCGAGTGCCTCATTCCAGGCGGGCAGCTGGAGGGCTCGGGCCCGGGCGTCGCGCGAGAGAAGGACACCGAGGGCTTCGAGGGTGATACGGGGAACGTTGTTCTCCGGCTGCTGCTCGGTGAGGCCGAGCGAGTTCACCTGGACGCCGTAGCGGAAGCGGCGCAGCTTGGGATCCTCGACCCCCCAGCGCTCCAGGCAGATGCGGTCCCACATCCGGGTGAAGGCCCGCATCTTGCAGGTCTCGTCGATGAAGCGGATGCCAGCGTTGCAGAAGAACGAGATCCGCCCGACCACCGCTGGCAGCTCGTCGGCCCCGAGCTGGCCCGAGTCGCGCACCGCGTCGACCACGCCGATGGCGGTGGCCAGGGCGAAGGCCAGCTCCTGGACCGGCGTGGCCCCCGCTTCTTGGAGGTGGTAGCTGCACACGTTGATGGGGTTCCAGCGCGGCGCGTGACGGACGGTCCAGGCGATGGTGTCGACGGTCAGGCGGCGGCTCGGTTCCGGCCCGAAGATGTGGGTGCCCCGGGACAGGTATTCCTTCACGATGTCGTTCTGGATGGTGCCGCCGAGCGCGGCGCGCTCGACGCCGGTGTCGTCGGCCCGGCCCACGTACAGAGCGAGTAGCCAGGCGGCGGTGGCGTTGATGGTCATCGACGTGTTCATGCGGTCCAGCGGGATGCCGTCCATCAGCTCGGCCATGTGGCCCCGGTGCACCACCGGTACGCCGACCTTGCCCACCTCGCCCCGGGCCAGCGGGGCGTCGGGGTCGTAGCCGGTCTGGGTGGGCAGGTCGAAGGCCACCGACAGGCCGGTCTGACCCTTGGCCAGGTTGGTCCGGTACAGCTCGTTGGACGCCCGGGCGGTGGAATGCCCCGAGTAGGTCCTCATCACCCAGGGGCGGTCGCGGTCGGTTTCCATCCTTTCCTCATTCTCGCCGCCGGGGGTCGGCGGGGCCAAGCGGCGTCGGAAACGTGCCGATTAAGGTGTCGGCCAGGAGAAGGGGACTCCACCCCGGGCTGCTGGGCGGGCGCCGGAGTTGTTCGGCGCCCGTCAGGCCCGAGCTAGCTTGGCCAGCCGTGAGCTCAGATGCGATCCCCTCCGTCGACCCCGGTGGCCCCGGGCCCTTGGCGCTGATCGGCGGGGCCGAGTGGACCCCGGGCTGCAGCTTCGACCGGACCCTCTGGGAAGAGGCCGGCCGGTCCGACGTGCTGGTGCTGCCCACCGCCGCGGCCTACGAGCACCCGGAGCGGGCGGTGGCCACTGCTCGGGACTGGTTCGCCGGTTTCGGAGCCCGGGCCGAGGGGCTCATGCTCCTCTCCCGGCGTGACGCCATGGACGACGCGATGGCGGCCCGGTTGAGGGAGTCGCGCTTCATCTACCTGGGCGGCGGATCGCCCATGCACCTGCGTTCGGTACTGAAGGACACGCCGGCGTGGAGGGCCCTGGTCGAGGCCTGGCGGGGCGGCGCCGTCCTGGCCGGCTCGTCGGCCGGGGCCATGGTGCTGGGCGACCCCATGGTCGACCCGAGAGGCGGGGCCTTGACCCTGGGGCTCGGGCTCATCTCGGGCGTGGCCGTCATGGCCCACTACGACACCTGGTCGGAGGAGAAGGCCCACCGCACGGTGCAGCTCGCCACCGGGCACCTGCGCATCGCCGCCATCGACGAGCGCACCGCCCTCATCCGCAGCCCCGACGGCACATGGTCGGCCGCCGGGGCCGGCGAGGTGACCGTGTTCGTGGATACCCGACCGGCTCCGCTCGAGGTCCTCCGGGGCCCTCGGTAGCGTGGCCCGGTGACGCCTCCCTGGGACCATCAGTGGGCCGGTCGCATGGACCACCACACGGTCCACTCGCCGGCCCTGGAGGGCAACCATCTGGGCGACCCGACCGACCGCCCGCTGTGGGTCTACGTCCCGCCCGGATACGACGCCGAGCCGGACCGGCGCTACCCGACGGTGTACGTGATCCAGGGCTACGGCTCGTTCGTGTCCACCTGGGCCAACCGGTCCTGGAACCGCTCGCCGTACCCCGAGATGGTGGACCGGCTCTTTGCCGGGGGGGCGGCGCCACCCTGCGTGGTGGTCTTCGTCGACGCCTGGACCACCTACGGCGGTTCGCAGTTCGTCGACTCCCCCGGTACGGGCCGCTACCACAGTTACCTGTGCGACGACGTGGTCCCCTTCGTCGACCGTCGCTACCGGACTCTGGCCGCCCCCGCCCACCGGGCCCTGCAGGGCAAGTCCAGCGGGGGGTTCGGGGCCATGATCACCCCCATGCTGAGGCCCGACCTGTTCGGTGCCCTGGCCACCCACGCCGGGGATGCCCTCTACGAGCTGCTGTACCTGCCCGAGTTCGCCAAGGCGGTCCGATCCCTGCGCCGCTTCGACGGCTCGGTGGCCGACTGGTGGGCCGACTTCGGGGCCCGGCCGGCGCACGCCCAGGGCGAGGACCTCGACCTGCTGATGATCTACGGGGTGGCCGCGTGCTTCTCACCGGCCGACGACGGCACCCCGGTCCTGCCCTTCGATACCGCGAGCGGCCGGCTCCGGGAGGACGTCTGGGCCCGCTGGATGGACTGGGACCCGGTCCGCATGGTGGCCCGCCACGCCGACGCCCTCCGGGGCCTCACCGCCATCTGGGTCGACGGCGGCCGCAGCGACCAGTACTTCCTGGAACTGGGCGCGGTGGCGTTCCGCGACGCGCTGGCCGAGGTCGGGGTGACCGGGACCGTCCACTTCGAGCTGTTCGACGGGACCCACAGCAACATCGACTGGCGCTACCCGATCTCTTTGTCCTGGCTGGCCGAGCGGCTCAGCCCCTGAGCGATCAGCCCCTGGGCGATCAACCCCTGGGCGATCAACCCCGGTGGCTCAGTCCTCGGACTCGGCGACGGTCACCGACTCGATGGTGACCAGCTCCTTGGGCTGGCCGCCCCGGGTGCCGAGGTCGTTGATCGTGGCGACCACGTCGAGGCCCGACACCACCTTGCCGAACAGCGAGTACTGCGGGGGGAGACGCATGCCGTCGGGGCCGCTGATGATGAAGAACTGGCTGCCGTTGGTGTCGGGCCCGGCATTGGCCATGGCCAGCGAGCCCAGCTCGTAGCGGCCCGGGGCGGGCAGCTCGTCGTCGAAGCGGTAGCCGGGGCTGCCGGTGCCGGTCCCGGTCGGGTCGCCGCCCTGGAGGACGAAGCCGGGGATCACCCGGTGGAAGACGATGCCCTCGAAGTAGTGGTAGCGGGCGAGGAAGACGAAGTTGTTGACCGTCTTGGGGGCGGCGATGGGGTCGAGGGCCAGGCGCATCGTGCCCTTGGCGGTGACCATCTCGGCGCTGTAGCGCTTGGCCGGGTCGATGCACATCGGGGGCGGGCCGGCGAAGCGCTGCTGCTTGGGGCTCGATCCGTCGGCGTTGGGGCAGGGGGAGGTCATGTGGTTCCGCCTTTCAGGACGAGGTGACCGTGGTGGACTCGATGGTGGTGGTCTTGGCCGGGGCGCCACCGAGGCCACTGTTGTTGTTGACGTTCGACGCCAGGATCTGCTGCAGGACCGGGAGGCCGCTCGTCACGTGGGCGAACACCACATACGTGCCCTGGCTGTCCAGATTGGAGCACGCGCTGTTGACGCAGAAGAAGAACTGGGCCCCGGCGCTGTTCGGGGCGCTGGTGCGGGCCATCACCAGGTCGCCGGCGGCGTACTTGTAGCCGGAGCCCTCGTCGGCGATGGTGTACCCGGGACCCGGGTCAGAGGCGCTCTCGGTGTGTGGAGAGCCGCCCTGGATGATGCCGATCGAGGTGTCGGTGCGGAACAGGTTGGTCCCGTCGTAGTAGTGGTAGAGCGAGAGGAAGATGAAGTTGTTGGCCGTCTTCGGCGTCTTGGTGGTGTCGAACTGGACGGTGACGTTCCCCACGTTCATGTGCAGGGTCTCGGTGTAGGTCTTACCCGCGGTCAGGCAGTACGCCGGCGGGTGGGCGAAGGTCAAGGTCTTCGGACTCGACCCGTCGAACTTGGGGCAGGGGGTCGTGGCCGCCCCGCCCGCCGGGGCGGTGGTCGTGGCCGCCGCCTTGGCCGTGGTGGGGGAGGTCGCGACCTTCTTCTTCGAGGAGCCGCTGCTGCCCAGCCCGGTGACCAGGATCAAGGTGACTACCACCGCCACCACCACCACGACGACGGGGATGGTGCGGGTGTTGCGACGCCGGCGCCGCTGAGCGGCTTGGAGTTCGGCCACGCGGGCCGCCCGCCCGGCGCGCTGGCGGGCTCTTTTGTTCGAAGGCACGAGGGCACAAGCTAGTCGCCGGGCGGTGGGTCGATCCGGTCGGCGGGCGGTACCCTCGACAGTGGCATGCCTTCGGCGAACGGGTCCGATTCGGAGCGGCTGATGGCCCAGATCGAGGCCTTTCTCCGCACCGGCGAGGCTCCCCCTGCCGCGCCCGAACCGGCGCCGGTCACCCGGGGCCCGCTGCCCCCCACCCGCCCCTACGAGGTGGGCGGACCCGACCCGCTGGACTCGGCCGCGGTCCGCGCCGGTGCCCGCCGCCGCCGGGCGTGGTGGGAGAGGCTGCTCCGGAAGCCCGGTGGGGGCGGGCTGCGGTCGGCGTGGGGCCGGCGGCGGGACTGGTCGGAGCAGGGCCTCGCCCCCGGGCCCTCCCGGCGGTCCGGGCCCGGCGAGGGGCCATCGGGGGCTCGGGCCCGCCCGGGGCAGGGGCGGCCCTCGGCGCGAGGATGGGCTGGAGGGGCCGTCGGGGCCAGAGGGGCCACAGGGGCCGTCGGGGCCAGAGGGGCCACAGGGGCCGGCGGGGGCCGGCGGGGTAGCGGGGGCCGGGGGGGCCGCGGGGGTGACCGTCCGCCGCCGACGTGGACCCCGGCCCGGGCGGTGGTGGTGTCGGGCGCCATGGTGCTGCTGCTCGTCCTGCCCTACGCCCTGGCCCGGCACACCTCGGGGGCCGGCCCGGACGGCGCCGACCGGGCCTCGGCCGCCCCCGCCGGCCCCGGTTACGCCTTCTTGCGGGTCAACCCGACCGGTACGCCGGTGCGGTGGAACCCGTGCCAGGCCATCCAATACCAGCTGGACCTGGCGGCGGCCCCGGCGTGGGCCTACGGCGACATCGCCCGGGCCATCGCCGACGTCAGCCAGGCGACCGGCATACCGTTCGTCTACAGCGGCCCGACCAACCACTTTCCCTCCCAGTCGGTCGCCCTCGGCAGCGCCCAGGCCCCCTGGCCGGTGGTGATCGCCTGGGCCTCGGCGACGCAGACCCGGACCGCCAACCTGGCCGTCGACACGTCGGAGATCGCCGGTGCCTTCCCCGGTGAGACCGACGCCCTGGCCCGGACCGTGCCGGTCATGGCCCAGGACCGCTCGACCGGTCAGGGGGTCTACGTCTCGGGCTCGGTCGTGATCGGCTCGGCCGCCTCCTCACTGCCGGCCGGCTTCGGTTCCGGCGGCGACGGAGTGCTCCTCCTCCATGAGCTGGGCCAGCTGGTCGGGCTGGCCGAGATGACCGCGGCCGGCCAGGTGATGGACCCGAGCGCGGTCAGTGACGGGGTCCATGGTCTGGGCCTCGGGGACCGGGCCGGCCTCGACCGGCTGGGCCGCAGCTCCGGCTGCCTGTCGCTGCCGGCCCACGCCTCGCTGGCCATCGCGGCCCAGGCGGCCGCGTCGGGCACGACCTCGCCCGGGCCGGCTCCGGCGGGCTGAGCGGCCCCTCGGACCAGCCGCCACCGGTTCAGTCCCCGCCGGTCAAGTCCCCGCCGGTTCAGTCCCCGTCGGCCGCCTCGAGGGCATCGGCCACCCGCCGGTCGAGCGACCAGGTCTCGGGCGGCTGATGATGCTCGGCGGCCCACGCCACGGTATCGGGATGGCTGCCCGCCCGATCCAGCAGGTCGGCCCCGATGCGATCGTGGGACAGGTAGTCACTGACCCGGCGCCGCCATCGGGGCGCGGCGGCGGCCGCCCGGCCCTCGAGTACCAGCCGGTTCCGTCCC
>JAKBAX010000515.1 GCA_021808785.1 Actinomycetes bacterium
CGCATCGCCGTCCACTCCCGGACTTGGCCAGCCAAAGTTGACCAAACCCGTGTTACGGTATCTCCGTCAGCGCAAAAGTGCTGGTAGGCCCGAGTAGCTCAGCCGGCAGAGCAACGCACTCGTAATGCGTAGGTCAGCGGTTCGATTCCGCTCTCGGGCTCTCGGACGCATTCCCACGCCGGCGGGCTGGTCAGACCGCCGTTGCCCGCACTTCGAGTGCTCGGGCGAGGGTGCGTAACAGCGACCGGGTGACCAGGCGGGCCCGCTCCTCTAGCTCGGCCGCCGAGAGGAGGTCGCTCCCGGATGATTCCTGGTGCCAGGTGCCTTCCAGTTGGAGCTCGGTGCGCTGGGGATCGATCGCGACGGGGGTGAGGTCCAGGTCGGCGCGCTCCCGGTGGCCGGCGTGGGCGAGGAGGAAACCGAGTTGATGGCGCGCCGGTGGTCGGCCTTTGCCGGCCGGCGGCCCGAGCGATGCGTCGACGACGCGGGGGCGGCCGGCTCGTCCCTGCGACGGCGTGGTCGCCGTGTCCGCCACCGCTCGTCGCACCAGCCCGAGCAGCTCACGCCGGGTCCAGCTCATGGCCGAGTCAAGGGCCGCGGCCGGCAGCTCGACCTGGACCGCGTCGACGACGCCGACGCTGACCGGGTGCGACCGGTGGGCTCCGGAGGGCACGGTGTAGGTCCCTGCCGCGAGCTCGGCGTCGCGCCTGGCGAGGACGGCCAGAGATGTCCGGGCGAGAAGGTCCCTGAGCGCGGTGGTGGCCTCGGTCCAGGTCTCGTGCAGCGGGCACACCGCGTCCCACCGGCACGGTCCGTCGCCGAGGGCGCACCGGCTCGAGCGAAGCGGGCCCTCCGCCGACTCGACGATCTCGAGGACGCTGATGTCCTCCGGCGGCCGGGCGAGCCGGTAGCCGCCTGACCGCCCGGCTCGGGAGGTGGCAATGTCGGCACGGACCAGATCGGCGAGGATCTGCGAGGCGAAGCTCTGAGGCACCTCGGTGTCGGCGACCACTTCGCGGATCTTCCTCGGCACGCCGGCTTCGAAGCCGTGGGCGAGCGAGATGGCCGCGCGCATCACGTAGTCGCCGCGCCGAGACAACGTCATGTCCACAGCTGAAGGTCTAGCCGACCGCTCCTGTTCCGGTCTTCATGCTTGCGCCGGGCGGCGTGGGTGGTGGTCCAGGATCGCCTGGGCGGCACGCCGGCCCTGGGCCATCGCCTCCACGACCGTGGAGGGGCCGGCCAGCGCGTCGCCGGCGACCCAGGTTCGCTCTCGGTAGGGGTGGGCGGAGTCGGCGAGGGTCACCTCCCGGCCGAGCGCCATCCGGCCAACTGGCCGACCATGGGCGAACGTCGACCGCCGGTCCGACAGGATGCCGCTGGCCTGCCAGCGACGGTCCGCAACGCCGTCTGTGACCTTGCGCACCGGCGTTCCAGGCAGGGCGGCTACGAACTCGGGATCGTTTCGGTAGCCCATTGCTGCGATGACTAGGTCCACCTCCACTGTGCTCTCCGCACCTTTGATGATCTCTGGTCTGACTCCTGCCTCTTTCTGGGTGGTCCGTCCCAGCACTGCGTGCCCGACCCGGCCGCCCTCGCCTGCTTCGAGTCGGGTGAGGGTGGTGGAGAAGCGCACCTCGACCCCTTCGGACTCGGCTTCGGCCAGCTCGTCCGGGCGCACCGGGGCGAAACGCCGGTCCATCCAGTCGACGCACACGGCCCGGGCGCCGAGGCGGACCGCGCTGCGGGCGACGTCCATCGCGGTGTTGCCGGCCCCGAGGACGAGCACCGTCGCCACCTGCCCTTGGCGACCGATCAGGTCGTCCAGACGACCGCCGTCGTCGAGAGCGTTCTTGGCCCGGTGGAGGAAACCCGTCGCGTCCTCGACCCCTGGAAGATCCGCGCCGGGCACCGCCAGGCTGAGGGCCACCCCCGCCCCGTGGGCGACGATCACGGCGTCGTGGCGCGACGCGAGGTCGTCGAGCGATCCAGCGCTGATCGTTACACCGCATCGCAGCTTGGCACCCGCCTCGAGAAGGGTGCTCCAGGGCCGCTCCGCCACTGCGGCGGGGAGCGTGAAGTCCGGGATTCCCCATCGGAGGAGGCCGCCGGGGTGGTCGTCGGCCTCGTACACGGTGACATCGGCCCCGGCGGCGAGAAGCTCGAAGGCGGCGCCCATCCCGGCCGGCCCGGACCCGACGATCCCGATCGACATGCCCTCTCCCATCGAGGAGTCGACCTCCAGCGGGGGTGTGCCGACCGAGTCGGCGACGAAGCGTTCGAGGGCCCCGATCGCTACCGGCATCGCTCCCGCGAGGGACCAGCTGCAAGCACCTTCGCACTGGGTGGACTGGTCGCAGACCCGCGAGCACACGTCCGGCATGACCGTGGTGGCACGAAGGATCCCATACGCTCCGTGCAGATCGCCGGCCGCGACTGCTTCCACGAAGGCCGGGATGTTGTTGTGGGCGGGGCACCCGCGTACGCAGGTGGGATCGGGGCAGTTGAGACAGCGGGAGGCCTCGGCCATCGCCTCACCCAGCGAGGCGAACCCCCGGCGGATCTCGCTCGTGTCGCCGAACAGGTCCGCCGGGTGGGACAAGCGGACGGGGCGGCGTTCGGTCGTTATTGCCGCGCCGTGCACCTTGATGGCGCTGAACGGGCAGGTGCGCTCGCACTGGCGGCATCCGACGCAGGCTCTGTCGTCG
>JAKBAX010000516.1 GCA_021808785.1 Actinomycetes bacterium
TGTCGGCCGATGGGCCGGTTGCCAGGGCCTTGTCGGCCGATGGGCCGGTTGCCAGGGCCTTGTCGCCCGATGGACCGGGCCTATTGTGCAGAAGGGAGTAAATAGTCAACCCTTCTGCACAATAGGGCCGGCGTTGCCACTCGGCGGTGTGTCACCCGGCGGTGCGACGAGGGGTGGTCGGCCCCGCCCCGGCGGTGCTACGAGGCGCCTGGTTCCGGCGGGCTCGCGGGGTCGGGGGCCGCCAACCCCTCGCTGCCGGCCAGCCCACCGGCGCCCTTCGTCTCTTCCGCCGTCGGTGCGGGGGACCCCCCCCGGGCTCCGACCCCGGCCAGCGACTGCTCGAGCACCTGAGCCACGTCCATCACCTTGATGTTCTCCGAGACGCTGCCCTCCGCCTGGCGGCTCTTGGTGGCGTCGTCGAGCATGATCAGGCAGTACGGGCAGGCGGTGGAGATCACGTCGGCCCCCGTGGCGAGCGCCTCGTCGGTGCGGTTGACGTTGATGCGCGAGCCGATATTCTCCTCCAGCCACATGCGCGACCCGCCGGCCCCGCAGCAGAACCCGCGGTTGCGGCACCGGTGCATCTCCTCGAGTTGTACGCCCGGGACGTGGTTGAGCACCCCGCGCGGCTCGTCGTAGACCTCGTTGTGGCGGCCGAGATAGCAGGGGTCGTGATACGTGATCTTCTGCTCGATACGGGCCTGCGGGCGGAGGCTGCCGGCAGTGAGGAGCTTCTCCAGGAGTTGGGTGTGGTGGTACACCTCGAAGTTGCCGCCGAGGGCGGGGTACTCGCGGGCGATGGAGTTGAAGCAGTGGGGGCACGACGCCACGATCTTCTTGACGTTGGCCGACTGCAGCGTTTCGATGTTCTGCTGGGCCTGCGTCTGGAACAGGTACTCGTTGCCCAGGCGGCGGGCCGGATCGCCGGTGCAGGACTCCTTCGGGCCGAGGACCGCGAAGCTGACCCCGGCCTGCTTCAACAGCCGGGCGATGGCCTGGGTGGTGCGCCGGGCCCGCTCGTCGAGGGCCCCCGCACAGCCGACCCAGAAGAGGTACTCGACGTCGTCGGGGATGGTCGAGTCGACCACCGGGATCTCGAAGTCGAGGCCGTCCAGCCAGGCGGTGCGCTGGGAGCTGCCCAGACCCCAGGGATCGCCCCGGTTCTCCACGTTACGCAGCATCAGGTTGGCCTCGCTCGGGAACCGAGCCTCGATGAGGACCTGGTAGCGGCGCATGTCGACGATGGTGTCGACGTGCTCGATGTCGACCGGGCACTGCTCCACGCAGGCGCCGCAGGTGGTGCAGGACCACAGTACGTCCTCGGCGATCACGTTGGGCACGAGCGGCTTCAGCGCCACGGGCTCGGCCGCCCCGTCACTTGCGGTGGCGCCCGACGAACCGTCCGAGACGGCCGCGCCCACCGCCACCGGCACCTCGTTCGGCTTGGGAAGCAACGGCTGCCCGGCCAGGAGCTCGCTGGCCGACTCGAACATGTGCTCGCGCAGGTCCATGATCACGAGCTTGGGCGACAGTGGCTTGTCGGTGGCCCACGCCGGGCACTGGTCCTGGCAGCGGCCGCACTCGGTGCAGCTGATGAGGTCGAGCCGCTGCTTCCAGGTCAGGTGACCGATGAGACCGGTGCCGAACACCGTGTCCTCGGTCATCTTCTCGGGATCGAGGTCCGGGGTGGTGGCCAGGGGGCCGAGGGCCTTGGGGCGCCGGGAGAAGAGGACATTCGGCTCCGACACGAAGATGTGCATGTGCTTGGAGTTGAGCACGAAGACGAAGAAGGCCCAGATGACCAGGATCTGACCCAGGATCATGGCCGTCTCGAGGTTGAGGGCGGCACCGTGGCCCATGCCCGTGAAGGCGGCCCCGAGCGAGCGGGAGGCGAAGGCCCACCAGCTCTTGCCGTAGGGGAAGTCGCCCGTAACCACCTGGGCCCCCCGGTATATGAGCAGGGTGGCGATGACACCGAAGATCATGGCCAGGGTGTACCAGGCGGCCCGGGTGTGGGACCCGTAGAAGCGGCTCCGGCGCTCCCTCCGGGCCGGGTTCTGGCGGATGCGAATGGCGGCGAAGGAGATGATGGCGACCAGCACGGCCACCGCGAAGAAGTCCTCGATGAAGCCCAGACCGGGCCAGGTGGTCAGGGAGAAGGTGACGTCGAAGAGGTCTCCATAGGCCTCGATGATGGTCAGGGTCAAGACGATGAAGCCCCAGAAGGTGAAGAAGTGGGCCAGGCCGGGGCCGGGTCGTTTGAGCAGCTTGCGCTGCCCGAACACGTCCATGATCTCCGCCTTCACCTGGGCGCCGATGTCGGCGAAACGGCCGGGCGCGGGCTGCCCGCTGGTGACCAGCCGGAAGAGGAAGAGGGCCCGCCAGGCCACGAAACCCAGGCCGATCACCGTGATGGCCAGGCCGACAGCTATACGTACATCCACGGTCACAAGGGTTCCTCCACATGCCACCGCCGGTTCGGCGCGAAGCGCAGAGACCCTACTCCGAAGTAGCCAAAAGTGACCACTACCGGCGCCCGGGCCCGCATCCGGCACCCGGCCCGCATCCGGCGCCCCGGCCCGCATCCGGCGCCCCGGCCCGCATCCGGCGCCCCGGCCCGCATCCGGCGCCCCGCCGGCACCCGGGCGCTCGTGGCCCCTAGTGCGACAGGGCCTTGTCGTCAGCGGCGCGCAGGCGGG
>JAKBAX010000517.1 GCA_021808785.1 Actinomycetes bacterium
ACCGACTGGGGATGGGCCCGCCCGGCGGCCCGCCCGGCCAAGCCGCCCCCGACCGCGGCCCCTACTGCCACCACTCCGACGGCCGCCATGGCGGCGCGCCGGCGGGCCACCGTCGAATCCTCCTCGGCTCGCTCGACCGTCTCGGCCCGTCGCTCGGCTTCGGCGCGCGCCGCTGCGATCTCCGATCTGAGGGCCTCCAGTCCACGCTGGAGCGCCTCGTTGCTTGGCTCCATAGACGTCCGTCCCTGTCATCCCAACAGTCAGGTCAACCGTAGCCCGCCCCGACGGGGTGCCCTCACCGGCCGGCGACGCGATCGTCCCGATCTTTCGCCCTTGTCCCCTATGATCCGCCCCCAGCTCCTGGGGCGACGCCGGCCCCGGCGGCCGCCGCCGAAGCCCCTAGCTTGGCCCTCACCCGAGCGACAGTCTCGGAGTCGTTGGTCTCGGCCATCTGGTCACTGATCCACGCCCCCGCCCGCTCGCCGTCGATGCAGCGGGTGCCGTCACCCTCGCGCAGCGCCTCGTGCAACAGGCCAGCCCGCTGCAGCGCTTCGAAGGGCTCGGGGTCGTATCCACCGGCGGACACCACGAGGTCCAGGTCAGCCACGTCGAGCTCGGACTCGTACCACTGCGCCACGCACGCCACGACCTCGGTCAGACGGTTGCCGCCGGCGAGGTAGCGCATCCGCTCCTGATCGGCCATCACCACCTTGGCCACGGCCCACAGACGCCCCTGCCGGGCCTGTTCGGCTTCGATCAACCCGAGGGCGCTCGGGAACACCTCCCCGTCGGCCGAGGCGTGTCGGGCCAGGGCCGCTTCGAAGACTTCGACGGTCATATCAGACATGGTGTGATCCTCCTGGGATACCGGCCGGGGAGCCGACCGGTCGGGATGCCGTCCGGGTGGTCCAACCCGGACGGCCGGCCGTGTCCTCCAGCATCTGTCGGCGAGGACCCCTCCGACAGGGCCGAAGGCCCCGAAAGCACCCTGATGCCCACCGGCACCGGTCGCAGCTGCGACCAGGTCCGGTCGGCCGGCCGCTAGGGGCGGAAGTGGCGGCCCGGAAGCCGGCGCCTACGACGGGACGCGGCGACCAACAGGCCACCGGTCCCCACCGCGACCACCCCACCCACGGTGAGCGGGGTGGTGTCCCCGGCGCCGGTGAAAGCCAGGCCCGACGGGGCCGGGTTCGACGTGGCCGATGCCGCGACCACGTGGGCCGGGGCCACCGTCGTGGTGGGCGCCACCGTCGTGGTCGGAGCCACCGTGGTGGCCGGAGCCACCGTCGTGGTGGTAACCACCACCACCGGCGGTGCGTAGGAGATGACGACCGACCCGTTGCCGGCCGACGCAGCGGTGGTGATCCCGGCGCTGTGCAGCAGGGGAGTAGCCGCCGACGCCCCGGCGACCGCCCCGGCCAGGTAGGAGGACCCTCCGGCCCCGCCGCCGCCACCCCCCCAGTTGCCGGTGTCGGACGCGCCGCCGCCCCCGCCACCACCGCCGTAGAGGCCGCCGCCCCCGCCACCACCGTCGGACCGGGAGGAGCCGGCCCCGCCCGCCCCGGAGGTCCCGTTCGATCCGGGCAGGCCGGCCACCGACTGGTAGAAGTTGGCGTTGGACGCGCTGCCGGACCCGCCCGTCCCGCCGCCGCCGAGACCGCCGGCCTGGCCGCCCGAACCGCCCGACTCCAAGGCGGCGCCACCCTCGTTGCCCGGCGCTCCGGCGTTACCGCCAGAACCTCCCGGCGACGGACCCACATCCCCCCCAAAGCCGTAGGCCCCACCACCGCCGCCGCCGCCCGCCACGATCAGCCGGGAGGCCAAGCTCGCCGAGACGCTGGCGCTGCTGACAGTCCGGATGTCGCTGGCCCCGCCGCCGCCGCCCGCGCCACCGTCGGTCGTGGAGTAGCCCGTCCCGCCGTTGCCGCCACCGTTGAAGCCGCCCGTAGCGCCCTGACCCTGGCCGCCGACCTCCACATAGAGAGTCGATCCTCCCGTCACCGTGAGGGTGCCGGTGACGTCGGCACCGAGTCCCCCGCTGACCTGGGCTCCTACCAGGGGCCGGGCAGCGGCGTAGATCGGCGACCGCGGTGGCACCGCCGCGCCCGACGCGCCGACTGCGTCCACCGACAGGGACGTGACGCCGGCCGGAACGGCGAAGGTCTGCTCCGCTCCGGTGTAGGAGAAGGTGCAGGTCACCGTGCCACCAGCCTGGGGCTGGCTGCAGTTGGCGGGCAGCCCGGTAACGGCCTCGGCCCGTCCCCCGGTGACGATCAACACCGCGCCGCCGACGAGGAGCAACGCCCCGGCCGCTCCCGCCACTCCCCCAGTGGTGGTGGGCCGACCACCGTCGGATCGAATACTCATGCGAAGCCCCTCTTGCTCACCCGTCGTGTCAGTTGACCGCCCGTGACGGTACCCCATCCCATCCGACGTGCTCCACTCTTCACGATTGAGTGATTTGTTGAAAAACAGGGTTTAGATGGCTTATGTTGACTTCGGGACGGCGACCCGGCCGGCCACCATGCCCTCGACGGCGGCCAGCACCGACGAGATGACCAGCTCCGCGGCCCGGTCACCCATGGCGGCGAAATAGGGCACCAGGGCGGCGGCCTCGGAGGCCTCCTCGGGCGAGAGCTGGGCCACGACCGAATACAGCGAGGGGGTCGGCGAGTCGTGGTGAGCGGCGCGCAG
>JAKBAX010000087.1 GCA_021808785.1 Actinomycetes bacterium
TGCGCGGCCAGGCGATCGACGGTCGGGGTGGACATCTCGCCGCCGAAGCAGCCGAAGTCGGAGAATCCCATGTCGTCGAGCAGGACCACCACCACGTTCGGGGCCTGCTCCCGGGGGGTGGGCGGCGCCGGCCACCACGGCGTGGACTCGCGGATGGTCCTGGCGATACGGCCGCCGAACCCGCGGCCCACGTCGGGAACCGGGCGGTCGTCACCCGGCCCTCTGGCGGCGGTGTCGGGGTCGGTGGTCACTCCTCTACTCCCTGGCGAGCAGCTTCTTGGGCCGGGGCGCGTCGCTCGGGCCGTCGCCGCCGACCGGTACGTGGGGGAACTCCTCGACGCTCTTGCGGTAATCGAAGACGATCCTCTGGATGGCCTCGTTGACCCACAGGTTGGCTCCGTAGATGTCCCACTCCTCCTTCGGGTCCGACGCCACGTTGTACAGCTGGGGGAACGCCAGGTCCAGCTTGTAGCGGTGTCCCGGCTGGGTGCCGTACTCGATCAGATGCAGCTTGTACTGCCGCCACTTGATAGCAGCCAGGCTGTCACCGACGAAGGCGAGCAGCCAGTCCCTAGGGGAGGGCTCCTTGCCCTCGAGGAACCCGGTGAGATCCATGGAGTCCATGGCCCGGTCGGTCGGGACCCGCCCACCGCAGATCCGGGCGAAGGTGGCGTAGAAGTCGGTTACCGACACCATGTCGTTGCTCACCGTCCGCGCCTCGACATGCCCCGGCCAGCGGATGATGCAAGGCACCCGCAGTTGGCCCTCGTAGGCGGTGCCGAGGCAACCCCGGAACGGGCCGGTGTCGCCCTGGGGACCGAGGGTACCGTGGGAGGGCGGACCATTGTCACTGGCCCACACCACGATGGTGTCGTCCTGCACTCCGGCCTCGTTCAACGCGTCGAGGACCCGCCCGGTGTAGCTGTCCACCTCGAGCATGCAGTCAGCGTAGGGACCGTTGCCGGACCGGCCCTTGAACTCCGGGTGGGGCAGCGCCGGATGGTGGATCATGGTGAAGGGGATGTAGAGGAAGAAGGGTTGCCCGGTGGCGGCTCGGTCGTGGATGTATTGGCAGGCCCGGTCGGTGATCTCGGCGTCGATGAACGGTCGCGACTCGGGGTCGTAATCGGCCACCGGGACGGCCGGGCTGCCGGCCTTACCCTCCCAGATCTTGGTCTGGCGGACCAGCGCCCCCTTGTCCGCCTGCATCAGGTCGAACACCGGGTCGGTGCTGTCCTGTATGCCGTACCACTCGTCGAATCCGAGAGCGGTCGGGTGGCGCTCGGCGACATTGCCGAGATGCCACTTGCCGTATATCGCCGTCGAGTAGCCCACATCTTTGAGCATCCGGGCCATGGTGTACTCCCACGGGGCCAGGCCGTTCTTCACCCCGAAGCGCACCCGCTCGCAACCGGAGCGGATCGGCAGACGACCGGTCATGAGGGCGGCCCGGGTGGGGGTGCAGGCGTGCTCGACGTTGAAGTTGGTGAGCCGCAGTCCCTCGTCGGCGAGGCCGTCGACTCTCGGCGTGGGGGCCATGCGCAGGACCCCGCCGCCGTAGCAGCCTGGGTCCCCGAAGCCCAGGTTGTCGAGCAGCATGAATACGATGTTCGGTTTGGACTCAGCCATTGCGGCTTCCCCCTGTGTCGGGTCCCGCGGCGCGGGACAGTTCTGATACGGCGTCGGCCAAGCGATCCAGCCCGGTCTCGATCTCCTCGGCGGTGCTGACCAGCGGTGGCATGACGATCACGGTGGTCGGGTCGATGCTGGCATGGAGGAACAGGCCCCGCTCCCAGCACCGCGAGACCAGCTCGGAGGCGACGGGCCGGCACAGCTGCAGCCCGTAGATCAGGCCGCGCCCCCGCAGGTCGACCACCGTGTCGGGGTGGTCCCGCCTGATCGTCTCCAGGCCGGAGCCCAGCGGGTCCGCCTGGGCCAGCACGTTGGCGCCCAGCGCCGGGTCCTGGTAGCGGTCGGCGACGAGTCCGGCGATCTGGGCGGCGATCTCGCCTCCCATGAAGCTGGAGCGGTGCAGCGGCGGCCGTTCGAGGAAGTGCCGGCGCAGGTCGTTCGGGAAGGTGAGCGCGCCGATGGGGTAGTAGCCCGCCGACAGGCCCTTGCCGGTGACGACGACGTCGGGGAGGATCCGGTGGCGCTCGAAGGCCCACCGGTCCCCGCTGCGGTACAGGCCGGCCTGGACCTCGTCGCAGATGAGCAGCGCCCCCCGTTCGTCACAGATGCGGCGCACCTCCCGCAGGTATCCAGGAGGCGGCTCTCTCACCCCGGTGGGGATCTGGATCGCCTCCAGGCACACCGCGGCGGTGGAGCCGTCGACCAGCGCGTCGATGTCTTCGACCGAGCCGTAACGGGCCTTGGGAACCGGTCCGGCCAGAGGCCCGTAGATCTCTGGGTGCAGCGCCGGGTCGTCCATGGCCAGAGCGAAGCCGACCGCCCCGTAGTAGCCGCCGGTCACCGACACCAGGCCGTGCCGGCCGGTGTGGCGTTTGGCCAGCTTGCAGGCCACCTCGAAGGCCTCCGAGGCGCTCGGGGTGAAGACGGAGTCGTCGAGTGGCGGCGGGAACAGCCGGGAGAAACGCTGCTCTCCATCGGTGCGCCGCTGGGAGCGCATCGACCACAATCCGGCGTCGTGGCCGGTGATGACATCGGCCACTGCCTCGGCCATCTGCCGGTGGGCGAATCCGAGATTGAACACCCCCCCGGAGATGTGCCAGGCCAGCAGCCGGTTACCTGAGTCGTCTGTGAGCCACGAACCGGATCTCTCGTGCTGAGGCCAGGCCGGCCTGCTGAGCGTGCTCATCCCACCCCCTAGGTGTTGACACCGCGTTGTTACAACAAACAATATGCTAGCAATGAGCCCACTCGCCAGAGCACGATGACCTCCCTCCCCCACCCGCCCCAACCCTTCGCCGGACGGGTCGGTCGCACCTACGGAGAGTCCGAGCCGGACTGGCCGGACCCGGTCCGGCCCCCGGGGGGCGCAGCGAACGTGGTGGTGATCATGTTCGACGACCTCGGCTTCGGTCAGCTCGACGCCTACGGCGGCCCGTGCCGGACACCTAACATCACCCGGCTGGCCGATCGGGGTCTGCGCTACACCAACTTCCACACCACGTCTCTGTGCTCACCCAGCCGGGCCGCCCTGCTCACCGGCCGCAACCATCACGCGGTCGGCTTCGCGGCCATCGCCGAGATGGCGTCGGGCTTCCCCGGCTACAACAGTTTCCTACCGCGGAGCGCGGCGACCATCGCCGAGGTGCTGTGTCTCAACGGTTACTCGACCTACTGCACCGGCAAGTGGCATCTGACTCCCACCTCGGAGGCCACCGCCGCCGGACCGTTCGACCGGTGGCCCCTCGGACTCGGCTTCGAGCGCTACTACGGGTTCCTGCCGGGCGCCACCGACCACTGGCACCCGCTGCTCACCGAGGACAACCACCGGGTCCCGGTCCCGGATCGGGACGGCTACCACTTGAGCGAGGACCTCGTCGACCACGCGATCGCCATGCTCCGAGATCAGCAGCAGGTGGCTTCGGGGCGACCCTTCTTCCTCTACCTGCCCTTTGGTGCGGTCCACTGCCCGTTCCACGCCCCAGCGGAGTACATCGACGCCTACCGGGGCCGCTTCGACGACGGCTGGGATGTCGAGCGGTCACGGACCTTCGAGCGCCAGAAGCACATGGGTATCATCCCGGCCGACGCCGACCTGCCACCGCGCAACCCGGGGGTGCTTCCGTGGGACTCGCTCGACGCCACCTCCCGGGCCGTCTACGCCCGCCTGATGGAGGCGTTCGCCGGGATGGCCGACCACGCCGATGCCCAGATCGGCCGCCTGGTCGGCGCCCTAGAGGAGATAGGCGTCCTCGACGACACCGTCTTGATGGTCCTCTCGGACAACGGCGCCTCCCAGGAAGGGCAACGCCACGGTTCCGCCAACACCGAACGCTTCCGGAATCTGATGCCCATGACGCCCGAGGAGATGGAGCCGGTGCTCGACGGCGTCGG
Source organism: Actinomycetes bacterium (assembly GCA_021808785.1). Classification (GTDB taxonomy): domain Bacteria; phylum Actinomycetota; class Acidimicrobiia; order Acidimicrobiales; family Palsa-688; genus JAKCDU01. The sequence goes on from JAKBAX010000087.1 coordinate 4,024, forward strand.
CGGCCCCGGCAGCGACCCCCACTACCCGGCCGGCTGGGCCATGGCCGGCAACGCACCGTTCCGCCGCTACAAGCGCGACACCCACCGGGGCGGCAACACCGATCCTCTCATCGTCCACTGGCCGGCCGGGATCGGCGACCCCGGGGGGCGGCGCGGCCAGTACCTGCACATCACCGACATGTACCCGACGCTCCTGGACTTGGCCGGCCTGGAGGTCCCGACCACGGTGCACGGCGTGGAGCAGAAGCCCATCGAGGGGTTCAGCTTCGCCGAGACCATCCGGCGGCCCCACGCCGGCGAGGTGCGCAACACCCAGTACTACGAGATGCTGGGCAGCCGGGCGCTCTACCACGACGGGTGGATGGCGGTCACCTGGCACCGGCCGGGCACCGACTGGTCCGACGACGTATGGGAGCTCTACGACCAGCGCCACGACTTCACCCAGGCCCACGACCTGGCCGCCGAGCACCCGGAACGCCTGGCGGAGATGATCGCACTGTGGTGGAGCGAGGCCCGGGACCACGACGTCCTGCCCCTCGACGACCGGGGTTTCGACCGCTTCATCGACCCGACCCGGCCGGCCGCCAGCGAGGACCGCGACGTCTACCGCTACTACCCGGGCACGTCGCCGGTACCGAACCCGTCGCTGCCGGTGTTCCTCAACTGCCCGCACTCCTTCACCGTCCACTTCACCATGGACCGCCCCGACGACGCCGGCCTGCTCGTCTCCCAGGGCGCCAACCTGGGCGGGTGGGCGCTGTGCGTGATCGGTGGCAAGGCGCTCTACATCAACAACTACCTGCAGCTGTCGACCTTCGTGACCGAGACGGCACCGTTGCCGGTCGGGCGGCGGCTGGCGCTGCGGGCCGGGTGGGAGCCGCTCGAGCCCGGCGTCGGCACCTTGACCCTGTACCTCGACGGTATCGAGGTGTTCCGGGAGGACCGGGTGCGGTCGGCCCCGCGGGGTTACAGCATGGTGCAGGAAGGCCTGTGCGTGGGCTGCTCATGGGGGCCTTCGGTGTCGAGCCGGCACTACGACGGCCGCTTCGAGTTCACCGGCCGGATCCACGTGGTGGAGCTGGTCAGCAACTCCGCCGCCCAGCTGCCGACTGGCTGAGCCGCGGGCCGAGGTCCCGACCACGGGTGGGCCATAGGGAATCAGGCGAAAGGGCGGGCGAGCAGCCGGGCGATCATCTCGTCCTGGGCCTTCATGTGGGCCTTCAGCTCGACCAGCTCCTCGAGCAGTCGCTCCGCGCTGGCGTGCGAGTCGCGGGCCCGGCCCTCCTCGGCCGCGGCCATCTCGTTCTGCCCGACGAGAATCACCGATAACAGCACCAACTGCAGGAAGGTCTGCGACAGCCAGGACACGACCACGACCAGACGGCCCGACTCGATCGCCGATGGGAGCCCGATTAGGGCCAGAATGGCGAAGGCGTAGGCGCACCACATCGTCCCGACCGCCCGGGTCACCTTCACCGCTACCGAGGCGTGGAAGGCCCTTTGCCCCGAATAGTCCCCCACACGCATGAAAATGCCTCCGACACTGTGATAGCTCTGCTGGCGCTATGATACTTGCGCTGAACCGCAACCGTTGACGGCAGATTGGAGAGCGGCCGATGGCTGTGGCGAAGTCCCGGGCAGCGAAGGACAGCCCGGTCGAAAGCTATATCAACCCCTTGGAGGGGCTGGAGCACCCAGGGGTGCCGGAGCCCAAGAGCGCCCGGGACCGCCGGGCCACCGAGGCCATGCTGGAAGCGGCCGTGCTGCGCATCATCGCCCGGGACGGGGTACTGGGCGGGATCAACCTGCGGGAGGTGGCGGCCGAGGCGAACGTCAACCGAGGTCTGGTCTACCAGCACTTCGGGTCGAGGCGCTCGCTGGTCCGCGCCGCTCTCAAGGCTCTCCACGCCAGCCGGGGCCCGCTGATCGACTCGGTTCGGGGCCTGCCGCTCACCGACCGCCGCCGGCTGGTGTTCCGGGCGTCGAACGACCAGCCGGCCTTCGCCCGCATCGAGGCCCTGCTCGCCATCGACGGCGACGACAGCCTCGTGATGCTCCCCGGCGTCACCGAGACACTCGCCGGGCTCGAGCGGGACAAGGCGGCCAAGGTCGTCCAGTCGTCGCTCGACATCAAAGCGGTCCATGCCATGATCTCCTCGGCGACCCTCGGCTACGCCATCTTCAGGGACCAGCTGGCCCGCGAATTGGACATACCGGTGGAGGAGCTCGACGCCAAGGCCGAGAAGGTCCTCGTCAAGATGATCCAGGGCCTCCGCTCCACCCCATCACCGAAGGAGTAATCCCGGGCCAAGCCGAGATCGCACCGGTAGTAGCCGGCGGTGCCGAGGTCCGGCGTTGTGTGGAGGCTCTCCATCAAACCCGGCGCGCTTCACCGGTTCAAGCTTGCAGTACCTCGGAGGCCAGCCGCGTCCCCTCCACGCGCGCCCGGATCTTGGCGAACGCCAGCTCTCGCGGGGTTGAGGTGTCGTCGCCGAACGGGGCGAAGCCACAGTCATCGGTCGTACCGAGCTGGTCGGGGGCTATGAACTCCGCGGCCTGCAGGACACGGTCGCGGACCTGTTCGGCCGTCTCCAGCTCAGTGGCGATCGGGTCGATCACCCCGACGAAGATCCGCTGGTTCGACTTCGCGTGCTCGCCGATGACCTTCAGCACCGAACGGGGGTCCTTCTCACTCGCCAGCTGAATGTAGAAATTGCCTGCCTTCAGCTCGAGCAGGCTGGGAAGCAACTCGTGATACGGAACATCGCCGCTGTGAGTCGAATCCTGGTCGCCGCCGGGGCAGGTGTGGATTCCGATGCGCTGACGGTCATCGTCGCTGAATCGCTCGAGCACCCGGTTGTTCAGGTCGATGAACTGCCTCAGCAGTTGCTTGCTGGGATCGAGCTTCACCGCGAGGCGCCCCTCCGTGAAATCGAGTTGCACCTTGTATGCGCCAGCGTCCAGGCAGCGACGGATATCTGCTTCTGCTTCGTCGAGCAGGTCCTCGATGAACTGCTCGCGCGGGTAGCCGTCGATCGGGTCGGCGGGGTAAAGCAGGCTGAGCGCGGAGGGGGCGATCACGGCCTGCTTGACGGGCACTCTGGCGATAGCGATGGCCTGGGTAAGGAAGCTGACGGCATGTACCGAGTAGCGGAAGGGACCGGCCGTCAACCTGGGAAGCTGGCGGATGTGACCGTCCTCGAACTGGATCTCCGCACCATCAGGCGCGAGGTTCGCCAGACCCACCAGCGGGTAGGTGGCGAAACTCGGCTTGGTCTGCTCGCCGTCGGTGATCACCGGTGAGCCGGTGGCCTCGAGTTCCTCGATGGTGTCGCGCAACGCCCGCTCATAGAGGTGGGCAAGCTCCGGTGTCGCCGCACCTCCCGACTCACGGACGGCCTCGATAAGTTCGCGAGGACGGGGAATGCTACCGACCTGCTCTGTGGGAAGGGACATCTCACTCTCCTGGACCGGGCTCGCCGGCAACGATGTGATGTGGCAGCCGAGAGGTCACCTCGACTCGTCGCCATTGTCTATCACCCCGACCCTACGAAGCTCCGATCGAGCCGACCGGTAGCTGCGGGATGACTCCCACCTGCTGGAACACCTCCGTGAATCGACGGCAGGGCCGTCAACGATCTGGTCGGCAACGACAGCACCAGTCGGGAGGTGCCCGTAGGCTGACCAGGTCTAATGGCCGGTAGTCTCCCTTTAGAAAGAGTTGGAAGGCGGCGGCTGCGGGCGATGAGCCGCCGGCACGGCATCACGGAGCGGGTCGACAAGGCCCGGTCGGTGCTCCAGGCGTTCAGCATTCCGACCCCGGGCGGGGTGCAGTTCAGGCTCGACGTCGAGGCGACCCGGGGGTGGCTGATTCAGGCGATCCCCTAGCCCGAGCTGTTCCCTCAGTTGGGTCGCTCGCGGGGGCCACGGTGACCAACCCCGACGGCTGGGTGGCCGGTCGCACCTCGGCCGAGATGGCCGTCCTCGGGCTGGTGCAGCAGCGACTGGAGGGCACCGCCTGAACCCCCTAGGTGCGACGGTTGGGTGAACCGAGTGGGGGCCTTCTAGGCTGAAGCGGCCATGACCTCGGCGCTCGACCAGGCCCTGCAGCTGAAGCGCTCGGGCCGCCTCGACGAGGCGGTGATAGCCCTCGAGGGCGTGCTCGGCCGGGCGCCCCAAGACGGCTTCGCCCTCGGGCACCTGGCCGAGGTACACCTGCGGCGGGGCCGCCCCGACGACGCGGCAGCCGCGCTGGACCGGGCCGAGGCGGCGACTGGGACCACCGCGTTCACCGCCCGCCTGCGCGGTGACCTGCTGGTCAAGGCGGGTGACTACACCGGCGCGTCCCGGGCCTACGCCGACGCGGTTGCGCTGGGCGAGACCGGGGCCTGGTCGCTGGTGCGCCTGGCCCGCTGCCGGCTACGCGCCAAGGACCTCGAAGGCGCCCGGGGGGCGGCGGCCGAGGCGCTCGAATGGGACCCGGCGTCGGCCCAGGCGTGGACGGTGCTGGGCGACCTGGCGTTGCGCGAAGGTCGGCTGGACGAGGCCGAGACCATGTACGGCCGCGCCCACGAGCACGCCCCGGGCGACCGGTGGGCCTACGCCAAGCTGGTCGAGGTCCGCCTGAGACGGCTGCCGCAAGACCGGCGGGAGCGGGAGATTCAGGTCCTGCTCAAGACCACCGGCCGCGACAACGAGCACCTTCTCGGCGTGCTCGCCCGTCTGCGACGAGAGAGCGGCGACGACGACGCCGCGGCCCGGGTGTGGTCGGAGCGAGCCAGCCGCAGCGGCGACCTGTTCGCCCGGGAGCAGGCCGCTTTCGCCTTGCGGCGGGCCGGCCGGCTCGACGATGCGGCCCAGGCGCTCGGCTCGTGCCTGGTCGACGACCCCGACAACGTCATCCTGTTCCGCACCTACGTCCGCATGCAGCACGAGCGGGGGGCGCTCGAGGATCTGTGAGCCACGCTGGCGGCCGCACTCGAGCGGGCCTCGGCCCGCCGCCGGGGCGCCTACCTCGGCCAGCTGCGCAAACTCCCCGCCCCCGACGACAGCGCCCCCGACGACAGCGCCCCCGACGACAGCGCCCCCGACGACAGCGGCGGTCCGGGCGACCCGGTGGAGCCGGGGACGGCCGGAGGGAGGTGAACCCCGTCCAACCAGCCGGGGCGACGCTCGGCGAGGTGATCGACGTCGCCGAGGTCGACACTGTCGTCCGCCTCGACGGCACCGGGGGCCGCCTGGGGGAGCTGGTCCTGACCGGCGACGTGATCGACAGCCTCACCCAGATTCTGGGCGCGGCGGCCGGCAACCACGGCGCCGGGTTCTTCGTCGTCGGCCCGTTCGGATCGGGCAAGTCCCATTTCCTGGCCGCCGCCGGAGAGCTCCTGGCCCGGCCCGACGACGCGGCTGTACCGGCCCGGTTGGGGCCCGCCGCCGCGGCGGTCGCCCCCTTCATCTCTGTGGCCGTACCACTGGTCGACTACCGCTCCACCTCCGCCCTCGAGCGGCCCGAGACCGCCGCCCTGGCCGACACCGTCGTCGCCTACCACGAGCGGGCGGCCGGCGACGTGTTCGACCCGGAGGACGCCCGGCTGGCTTTGCGGACGGTCAAGCTGCTGTGCCTGCTGGCCGCCTCGCCGCTCGAACGTGCCCGCCGGGCGTCGGAGCTGGCCGGCATGCTGCTGGTCCGGGCCAGCGATCTCGACCCGGCGGCCAACGCCGCCTACCTGGAGCAGGCTGTGCTGGTCCCGCTGGTCGAACGGGGGGCCTACGTCGTCGCCTCCGACGACGGCACCTACTCGGTGGAGGCCCAGGCTGACGCCGCGGTGATCGCCCGCGACCGGGTTGCGCAGGCCCGGGCCGAGACCAGCCCGTCCGACCGGCGCATGGTGGCCACCCTGGTCGGGCTCGGATCGTCGCCCCAGCTGCCGTTGCAGCTCCTCTCCGAGCTGGGTCCCAGCCGGCGCGACGTCATCTGGCACAACACCCTGCGCGCCGTGCTGGTGGCGGGGGGACGGGTGCTCGACCTGACCCCGGCCGACGCCGCCGGGCTGGCCGCCCAGGCCCGGGCCGTGGGCGCCGAAGGATGCCTGCTCGTCGCCGAGGCCGAACCGACCGAAGGCCCGGCCGCGGTCGAACGGGCGGCCGGGCTCGTGTCGGACCGGCTGTCGATCTGGGTGACCGCCCCGTGGCGGCCCGAGGAGGTGGCGGCCGGGCTGGAGCTGCATGCCCGGGCCCGGGTGCTGGACGCGGCCCGCGTGGAGGGGCGGGGCGAGCTGGTCGAGGTGCTCGAGCGCAGCGCCGACGCCGACCGGGCCGTGGCCCGGGACCTGCTGCGGCGGGTGTACTTCGACGGTTCGCTGCTGCCCGCCGGTACCGACCTGCCGGCCCTGTCGGGCCTGGCGTTCGACCGCCAGCTGCCCTCGCTCGCCGACCCGATGCTGGCGGGGCTGCACCCCCGCCACCGGGAGGTGGCGCCCAGAGGCGAGCTGGTCGGCGACCGCCTGCTGCGCCAGCTGGTCGGCGACGTCGTCGCCGCTGGGCGGCTGAGCGCCGCCGCCCTGGCCCGCGACCGTCTCCGGCCGCTGGTGGAGGGCTACCTGGTCCCTCTCGGGCTGGCCCGGCTGCGCGCCGACGGGGCCCTGATCGCCCCCGACCCGGCCCGGGCGCCAGCGGTGGCCGAAGTGCTCCGCCTGGTCGGCTCCGCCGAGCCGGTCGCCGGGCCCGAGGTGCTGGCCGAGTTGGCCGGTGGCCCGTTCGGCCTGACCGGACCCGAAGCGGTGCTCGTCCTCAACGCCTGCGTGCAGACCGGGCTGATCGAGATGTGGAGGGGCCGGCGGCGCAGCCAGGAGCCGTTCCTGTCGGTCATCCCGGCCGACCGGTTCGGGCCGGGGGAGCTGGTCGGCCCGGCCGTCCGGCGGGCCGTGGCCGAGCTCAGCCCGCTCAGCGGGCCGGGGCCGTTCGAGCCGTGGCCGGCGGCGGTCCAAGGCGACGCGTGGGACAGGGTCCGGGCGTGGCTGACGCAGCGCCGGGAGGACCTGGCCGAGGTCCGCTCCGGCCTGGCGTACATGACCGAGGTGGCGGCCTTCTCCGGGGTCGACGCCACGGCCCCGCCGCCGACGTCCAAGCGGTGGGGACGGTCGTCGACGTGGTCGAGCCCGGCTCGGCCCCACCGGCCGGGCTGGCCGCGCTGGTCGATGCCGCGGCAGGCCACGACGACGTGGTCGGAGCGGGCCGCCGGCTCGGCGCGGTGGCCCGGTTCCTGCGCGACGACCTGCGCAGGGTGGAGGAGGCGGTCGCCTACGTCACCCACCCCGAGCTGACCCTCCCGGCCGACGACGAGGCGCTGACGGCCCGGCGAGCCGAGGTGTTGGCGGCCGTCGACGACATGCTGCAGCTGGCCGCGGCCGACCGGGTCGAGGTGCTGCTGTCCGCCTTCCGGGACTTCAGATACTCCTACCTGGCCGTCTACCAGCAGGCCCACGACGAGTACCAGCAGGCCCTCGACCCGGCCCGGGTGCAGTCGGTGCGCGACGACCCGGCCTACCAGGCGCTGACCCATCTGTCGGCCATCGGCGGGCTCGGCGTGGCCGACGACCGGATCAAAGTGGACCGCCTCCTCGCCGCCGTCCCCGCCCGCTGCGGGCGCCAGGTGGCGGTGGAGCTCCAGTGGAAACCCGTCTGCGGGTGCAACTTCGCCTTGGGCGGCCAGCCCCCGGTGTGGGACCCGGACGAGGTGCTGGCGGTGGCCCGGCGGGGCGTGGACGAGTACCGGGTTGAGTTGGGCGGCCCCGAAGCGGCCGGCCGGCTGGAGGCGGCCGCGGCTGACCTGGCCCGCCTCGGGCGCGACGAGCTGGCCCGGGACCTGGCCCGCCTGCCGGGCGCCGAGCGCGACGAGATGGTCGGGCTCCTGTCCGCCGAGCTGGCCCGCACCGTCGGCGAGGTGCTCTCCGGCAGCCAGATCATCACCGTCCGGGACCTGGCCGCCCTGCGCGAGGACCTGATCGGGCGGCGCTACACCCGGCGCAAGCTGGCCGAGATCGTCGACGCCTGGATCGATCCCGGCCGCGATCTGCCGCCCGGCGGGTTCGTGGAGATCGTGGACAGCGCCGACCCTTCCCGTCCCGCCGCCAACTCCGTCCGGCCGGAACCGGCCGCCGGCGTCCGGGCCGACGGGTCGGGGTCGGGGTCGGGGTCGGGGTCGGGGTCGGGGTCGGGGTCGGGGTCGGCCACCGCAGCGTTCCTGGCCGGACGGTTCCCGGGCCCTGGCCGCCCTCCTCCCGGCCCGCCAGTCCACCGACGCCTTCTGGCTGTCGGCGTGGTGGTCCGGCCGGCCGCAGCCGCCGGCGTGGCTGCCGCCCGGGCTGCTGGCCGACGCCAACCGGCTGGCCGAGGCGGTCGAGGCGGCCCGGTCCGACCTGGGCTGCCTGGCCGACCTGGCCGATCTGGACAGCCGGGTGGGTCCGGCCACCCTCACCGGCGAGCAGATGGCCGCCTGCCTGGACCTGGGATCACGCTCGGCGGCGGAGGTGGCCGAGGTGCTGAACCGGGAACGGCTGCTGCGCTACCCGCAGCGGCTGGCCGCCGACCAGCTGGTGCGCCGGATGGCGGCCGACCTGACGGTGGCCGGGCTGGTCAACCCGGCCGCCGACCACCTGTTGGGCGGCCCGGCCGACCTGGAGCCGCTGCGGCTGGCCGCCCGGGCGGCCGCCCATCTTGCCGCCCTGGAACGGGACTTCGCCGACGCCGACGGCCCCGTCCTGGTCGAGCAGGCGTATCCCCGCCAGTACGCGCCGGTCCGGGAACTGCTCAGCCGGGCCGGGCTGGCCGCGGCCACGGGCGGCCTGGAGATCGGCGACGCCCTCGGCCGCCTCGAGCACACCGCCGAACGGGTGCTGGGCGCGGTGGACGACCGTTTCGCCGCCCTGGCCGAGGCCGGGTTCCCCGGGTGCCTGGCCGTCTGGGACATCGGCCGGGAAGTGATCGAACCGCTGCTGGCCCTGCACGGCCGGGTGGCGGTGCTGCTGGTCGACGCCATGCGGGCCAACCTGGCCGACCGGGTGCTGGCGGCCGTGCCCCGCCGGCTGACCAGCCTGCGCTGGGCGGTCGTCCCCGCCCCCACCCGCACCGCCGAGTCGGTGTCGGCCATGTGCCTGGGCCGACCGGTGCCAGGCGGGGCGGCCACTCCCGGTTGGGCTCGTCTCGGCGGCGGCGGGACGGTGCCGTTCGCCCATCTGGGCTACGAGTCAGAGATGCTCCTCGGCGCCGACACCGACCGAGAGGCGGACCGCCTGCGCAAGCTGTGGTCGGCCGGGCCGCCGCTGGCGGTGGCGGTAGCCACCGGGGTGGACGAACGGCTTCACCACTCCTCGGTGGAGCTGGCCGCCCTGATCGACGAGTCAGTGACCGCAATCGGCCGGCGGGTACTGCCGTCCATCTCCGCCGTCCCGCCAGGCGTCCCCCTGGTCGTACTGGCCGACCACGGCTTCGCCGCCAACCCGCACTGGGGCCACGGCCCGAACGGCCGCTACCGCCACGGCGGGACGTCCCCCGAGGAGTGCGTGGTACCGGTCGCCGTGTTCGCCTGACCGCGGCGACTGACGTGGCCCCCGCTCGGCTCCGGACTGCAGGTCGGTCCGGCGAGACGCAACGAACTCGTCGATCAACCGCCGGGTAGCTGAGGGCGCGAGGAGGCAGTCACCGCTGGTTACCTGGCGTACTCCTTCGAGTAGTTCCTCAGGTGAGACACCCTTGAGCAGAAAGCCGGCCGCCCCTGCCTGCAGTGCGCCGAATAGGTACTCGTCGAGGTCGTAGGTCGTAAGCATGACCACCCGACTGGCCGAGGTTCCTCGGCCACGGCGCCGTCGTGGGCCTGGCCGACCACCTCGATCTCGGGATCGCTTGCCAGGATCATGGCTAGCCCAGAACGCACCAGCTCCTGGTCGTCGGCAATCAAGACGCGGATCGTCAACGCAGGCCGGTCGTCAAGGGGAATCGGGTTCAGACGTTGACCAGGTCGGTGTGCTGGGAGACGAGTCGCTGAAGCTTGGCCGCCATATCGGCCAGTTCAGACGAGGCCGAGAGCGCATCGTTCGAGCCCGTGGCCGTCACGTGGGCGGCGTGGGCGGCGGTGGCGATGTGATGGCTGATCCGATCGGAGCCGTCCGATAGCTCCTTTACACCGTCGGTCACGACGGCGGTCGCCTCGGTCTGACGTTCCACGGTCGCGGCGATCGTCGTCTGGATGTCGTTGATCAGACCGATCGTGTGGCTGATCCGCTCTATGGCGTCTACCAAATGGCTGGTATCGGCCTGAATGGCGGCGACCATCCCGGCGATCTGCTGAGTGGCCTTGGCGGTCTCTCCGGCGAGTTCCTTTACCTCGTGGGCCACTATGGCAAATCCTCTACCGGCCTCCCCCGCACGGGCTGCTTCGATGGTGGCGTTCAACGCCAGCAGGTTGGTTTGCTGCGCGATCCGGTCGATCACTTCCAAGATGGTGCCGATCTGCTCCGAGGACCGGGCGAGGCGGCCGATGCTGTCGCTGGTCTGCTCCGATGCCGCCTTGGCATCTGTTCCCACAGCCAGCGCTTCCCGGGCATTCTGGGTGATCTGAGCGATCGTCTCAGCCATCGCTTCGGCGCCCGACGCCACGTTCTGGGTGTTGGTGGAGATGACCTTACTGGTCGACGCCACCACATCCGAGGCGCTGGATGTCTCATCAGCCCCGTCGCTGAGCTGTTGAGCGGTAGCGGTCAGCCGCTGCGATGCCGTCGCCAACAAGTCAGCACTCTCGGCCACCCCGGTGACGAGCTCGAGTAGCACCTGCTGGCGGCCCTCGATGGTCTGTTGACGGCTTCGCGCCTCGGCCTGGCTCTTCCTGACCGTCAGAGTCATCCGGAC
>JAKBAX010000518.1 GCA_021808785.1 Actinomycetes bacterium
GTCAGCCCCCCACCTATCGCGATTTCATTGCGAACGCCGCACGATTCCCACTCGCATCGGCCGTAATGACGGGGGCATCGCCGATCAGAAACTCAGAACCGGCCGGGGCACGAAGAACTTGGAGCTTGTAAGGGTCGATGATCTTCAACGCCGCGTGGAAGAAGTCGACGACTCGAAAACGGAAGTACGTCGGCGGGTTCCTCCTTGGGTGGAGGGCAGACTCTTATTAGGTCGCGTCCAGCCGGGGTGTTGCTCGGGGACAGCCGACGGGTCGATCGCAGGTCAGCCAGATGGCGACAGCCGATTCGTGGGTCAGGCCGTCCCCGAGAAGGGGGCTTTAGGCGGCAGTCCAGAGGAGGTGGTGGTAGACCTCGCGGGCCACGTAGCGCTTCAAGCAGCGCATGATCTCGGTCTTGGTCTTGCCTTCTTTGAGGCGTCGTTCGACGTAGACCTGGGTGGGTTGGTGGTTGCCGAGCCGGCTGAAGACGATGCGCCATAGGGCGTGGTTGGCTTGGCGGTCGCCGTCGGGGTTGAGGCGGAGCCGACCGTTGGTCTTGCCCGAGCCGGCCGGGATGGGCGCGACGCCGCAGAGGTGGGCCCAGGCCGCTTCGGAGCGCAGCCGGTCGAGATGATCACCCGCCGCGATGATCAGAATGGCGGCCAGGTGGGGTCCGGTGCCGTACATCTCGAGCAGGCTGGGGGCCTGCAGCTCGACTAGTGGCAGCAGGAGCCCGTCGAGGTAGTCGATCTGGGCGGCCAGGTATTCGGCCCGCCGTCCCAGTTCACGTAGTGCGATGCGGGTGGCGTAGCCGACCTGGTCGCCGGGGCGGGGCCGAAGGGCGGCCAGCTCGACGGCCAGGCTGTTGGCGGCGTGGTGTTCGAACCGGGTGCGGATGTCGTCGGGGCCAGTAACGACAAGGGCTCTGGCCTGGTTGACGCAGCGGGTGCGTTCTCCTCGGGCGGAGCGTTTGGCCACCATCAACGCCCGGATGGCTTCCACGGTGCCGTCCCGGCCCCGAGGCTCGCCTTTGGCTTTGCCCGACAGCGCGGCCCGGGCGGCGCCCTCGGCGTCGAGGGGGTCGGACTTGCCCGAGCGGTAGCGGGCCTGGCGGTCCGAGCGGTCCACCTCGACCACCTTGACCCCGGCCGCGGTCAGGTGGCGGGTCAGGCCGGCGCCGTAGCTGCCGGTGCCTTCCACCCCGACCAGACCGACGGGACCGAAACCGCGCAGCCAGGCCAGCAGCTTTGCGTAGCCGGCCGGGGTGGTCGGAAAACTCTTCGTGCCGAGCAGGCCGCCGATGTGGTTGAGCGCAGCGGCCACATGGGCATCGGCGTGGGTGTCCACACCGCCAGTGACGGTGAGTGTCTCTACGATGGTCAAGGCCATCCCTTTCAAGGTTGAGGGGGTGGCATGCACCCGCTGGCCGGCCGAACCCTGTGAACCCCGACCTCTTGTACAGGAAGGGAGGATCAGAAGGGCTTCACCGGTGGATGCCGGGATATCCCTGGGTCCCGGTCGACAGATCGATCACAGACAGCCAGCCGGCATCAACCGGTTCGCAGGTCAGACCGAGACCCAGGACTCCCGACCCTACGACCCAACCGGCTGGCCGGTCGGGATGGTGGTCAGAAGCACGATCTCATTCTCCATGCCGAATCCGTGCCCCCGGTCGGTCAGCTTGGGGAAGGGGCCCCCAACTCGAAGGCGAGCATTATGTGAGGGTGGACTTGTGGCTCATTGCCGAACAGCGGTCGGAGGAACTGACGAACGCGGAGACCATCCGCCTGGGTCGCGGCCTGGTGCGCTCCTCTGGTAGGGGGCATGTCTGGTACCCGCCCGACGAGCCGACCTCGACGGTCGTGATCACTGACTACACCGGAGAGTTGTCAGCGAAGGCGGTCGCACTCCTGAGCGAGGTACTTGGCATCTATCGCCAAGAGCTCCGGGGCTAAGCGCGGAACGCCGAGTCGGGCGCGGTGGACCCTTCTCCTGGTCACGTGGCTGGCCGCGTTTATGTCGGACCTGATGGGGGAGGCCCGTATCACAAGTCGGCGGGTTGTCCGCCGGCGGCCAGCGTCACGACCGTGTACGTGATGTCGTCATTGAAGTGCACCGTGGCGCCGATCCGATTTTCGCAGTACACCGTCTTGCCCTCGAAAGGACCATCGACCAACACTCCCGAGGTCCAGTCGATCTTCGGCTGCGACACTCGCCGATTATCTCATCTGCGCTGCCAACGCTCAGCCACCGGAAGGTGGTTGGCCGCGCCAGATCAGACGGCTACGGGCGGCCGCGCTCTCCCTCACCGGGTCCCGGGTGGCCGCTCTCGGTGGTCGCCCGGGGTGTCGCACTTAAGGCGGTCGGCCCTGGGCCGCAACGTCGAGCGGGTCCCACCGAGAGTGGCTGCAGTCGACACTGTTTGCCCGTGCTGGACCGGGCTTCCCGCGTCTTCCCGCGTCCTGTACGCGTCCTGGCACGATGAGAGCCCCTCCGGAGAGGGGCTCTGACCAGCACTTTTACTTCGTAATCACGGGTGGAGGTGGCGGGAATCGAACCCGCGTCGACTAACTTTGGGACCGCGCCGGAAATGGCCAAAAATGGGCTCTCACCAGGGCTTTCGTCCTTACCATACGAGACCATCGTTGACCGCTGGAGACCCCTATTTTGTGTCTTGC
>JAKBAX010000088.1 GCA_021808785.1 Actinomycetes bacterium
AGCCGTCAGCCACCAGCAGCGGATCAACCAAGGCGTCTTCGGGTGACCGGACGATCTGCAACGGGACACCGAGGTCGGCGGCCATGCGCGCCCAGTCCTCGGAGGGGAACTTGGCGATGGCGGAACGCAGCTGCGAGTCAAACTCGTGGAGGATGACCATGTTCTCTGCGGCCATGCCGATCCTCAGGTGCATGTCCCGAGGCTGGGCCACCTGCCACGGGCTGTCGGGCCCTGGCAGCTCCAGGCGATCACCCTGGGAGACCCCGAGGACGAAGGTGGGGAGCATCACCCACTGGTGCACCCAGCGGCCGTCGGCGGCCCGGTAGATGGCCTTCGAGGCCCTGGGGTCTATCAGCCAGGACTGGTAGTTCTCGCTTCGGTACCGCTCGGTGCGTTGCCACGGCGCGATGGTGGTGGCCAAGACGCCCTGCAGCAGTGAGGTCGACACCTTCTGGCCGCGACCGCTGACCTCGCGCTCGCGCACCGCTGCGCTGATCGCCAGGGTGGCCAGGTAGGCGGTGGCCATGCTCGCCCACGGCACCCCCGACGCCAGCGGCCCGTCGCGGCCGGGGCCCGACCAGCACTGCTCATCAGGCGGCACCAACCCGGGCATCATTCCCTCGCCCCCCGCCAACTTCTCGATGGTCCCGCCGAGTACCCCTCGGTGCTCCCACTGCTGGCCGGTGCGGGCCGCCACCAGCATGTCGTACCCCGGGCGGTCGGCGTGGCGCCCGTCCGGGCCGTATCCGGTGATGGAGCAGTAGATCAGCCGGTCGTTCCTGGCGCTGAGCGTCTCGTGGTCGACGCCGAGGAGCGCCGTCGTGCCGGGGGCGAAGCTTTCCACCACCACATCCGCCTGCGACGCCAGTGCGAGGAAGGTGTCACGTTGGCCCGGATCGGCCAGGTCGAGCTGCGCGCTGCGCTTCCCCCGGGCCCACACCCGCGATCCGGAGAACGAGCGGAAAGGGTCCCCCGACGGCGGCTCGATCCGCGTAACCAGGGCACCGTGGTCAGCCAGGAGCATCGTCGCCACCGGCCCCGAGATCCCCCACGACAGATCCAGGACCGTGAGACCCTCCAGCACCCCAGCCACGACGCAAACGTACTACCAACCCCGCTCGGACGCGGGTTAATGTCTAGGCGAGGGCGAACGATCCAGCCAGGACACAGGCCCGGAGGTGATGGTGTCCCCCACCCATGCGCAGCGGCTCATCTCCTCCGACGACCACGTCGATCTGAGCCAGGACAAGGTCAAGGCCCACCTCCACCCCAGGCACCACGAAAGCTACGAGGCGGCCGTCGCCCAGGTGGAGGCCGAGCTGCGAGGTCGTAACAACGTCGAGATCAATCGTCGCTGGCGCCAGCAGCTCGACCTCCCGTCCACCGAGACGAAGGGGTTCGGCGGCAGTGAGCGGCATCCGGCGTTCGGCCGCGCCGGCCACACCGACGCGCGCCGCCGGCTCGAGGACATGGACGCCGACGGCGTCGAGGCCTCCTCGAGCTACTGCGAGGTCAGCGCCTTTCGCTACCTGTACCTGGTCAAGGACGGAGCGGCGGAAGCGACACGCGCCTTCAACACCGCGCTGGCCGAGTTCGCCTCCGTCGACCCCGACCGGCTCGTCGTCTCCTACCAGATCCCGATCCACGACATCGACCTCGCGGTCGGCGAGGTGCGCTGGGCGGCTTCCAACGGGTGCAAGTCCCTGCAGCTGCCGGTATTCCCCACCGAGCTCGGCCTGCCGGACTACTGGGACGCTCGCTACGACCCCCTGTGGCACGCCATCCAGGACGCCGATCTCCCGGTATGCCTCCATATCGGGCTCAAGCTGAGCATGGAGGACCTAGCCCGGCGCGACCCAACACCCCAGCGGGCCATTTTCACCTCCATGGTCCCCATGTCGACCGCTGAGGCCCTCGGGATGTGGCTCCTCACCGGCATATTCGAACGCCACCCCCGACTGAAGGTGGTCTTCGTCGAGCCCGGCATCGGGTGGGTCACCTGGTGGCTGACCACCGTCGACGACATGGCCGCCCGCCAGGGCTACGAGTTCCCGAGCCTCGTGCACTCGCCAAGCGACTACTTCCACCGCAACGTGTTCCTCACCTTCATCGACGAGCCCAACGTCATCCGCCAAGCGAAGGAGTGCCTGGGCATCCACAACGTCATGTGGTCGTCTGACTACCCGCACCCGGTGTCGAGCTGGCCCAACTCGCAGTCGACCGTCGAACGCATCTTCGCTGGTGTGGCCGAGGAGGACCGTGACCTTGTCTGCTACGGCAACGCGGCCCGGGTCTGGAATCTCTGAGAGGTGCGCGCCCAACCGCCCGTGATCGTCGAGGAGGACCGCTGGTTCTGGGAGGGTGTCGACGACGGTCGGCTGCTCCTGCACCAATGCGCCCGCTGCGAGCGGCTCCAGCACCCGCCGTCTCCCATGTGCCCGCAGTGCGGATCTCTGGAGTGGACCACCCAGCAGATGTCCGGACAAGGCCGCGTTCACACTTGGATCGTGTCACAACATCCCACCCAGCCCGACGACGATCCTCGCATCACCGCCCTGATCGCGTTGAACGAAGGGCCCAGGCTGGTGTCAAACCTGACCGGCATCCGAGCCGCAGACGTCGCCAACGACATGCCCGTCGAGGTCGTGTTCGTCGACGTCGCCGGGGTCCGGCTCCCGCAGTTCCGACCGGCCGAGCACCGGCCGGCGCCGAGGTGACCGATCGGCGGGCTGCTGTAGTCGGCATCGGGCAGACGGAGTTCTCGAAGGACTCGGGACGCAGCGAGCTACATCTGGCCTGCGAGGCTTCGAGACGTGCGATCGTCGACGCCGGGCTGGCCGCCGCCGACATCGACGGCACCGTGACCTTCACCCTCGACACGAACGACGAGCTGGCGCTCATCCGCAGCTTGGGCATCCCCGAGCTGAGCTGGGCGTCCCGTACCCCCTTCGGGGGCGCCGGCGCGTCCGCCACCCTGCAGCAGGCTGCAGCCGCGGTCACCAGCGGCGCCGCCGACGCCGTCCTCGTCTACCGAGCGTTCAACGAGCGCTCCGGCCACCGGTTTGGCCAGCCGATGCAGCGGCCGCCGTCCGCCAGAACCAACCTGCACGAACCGTACGGCCTCCTCACCCCCCCGCAGGTCTACGCCCTCTGGTACCAGCGTTACATGCACGCCTACGGAGTGACCAACGCCGACTTCGGCATGTACTCCGTTATTGCACGGCGCAACGCGGCCACGAACCCGAACGCCTGGTTTTACAACCGCCCCATCACCATCGACGACCACCAGAACTCTCGCTGGATCGTCGAGCCCGTCCTCCGGCTCCTCGACTGCTGCCAGGAGAGCGACGGAGGCGTGGCCTTGGTGGTGACGTCGACGGACCGGGCCCGGGATCTCCGCCATCCGTCGGTGACCATCGAAGCCGCCGCCCAGAGCAGCGTCGTCGACGGCGACATGTCGTTCAACTACTACGCCGGCGACCTAACCCGCTTCGCCGAGGCGGAGAACGCCGCCGAGCGTATGTGGCGCAGCAGCGGCCTCGGACCCGCCGACATGGACGTCGCCCTGATCTACGAGAACAGCAGTCCGGTCGTCTTCTACCAGCTTGAGGCGTTCGGGTTCTGCGGACCGGGCGAGGCCAGGGACTTCATCGCCGAAGGCCACATCGGCCTCACCGGCACGATCCCGGTGAACCCTCACGGAGGTTTGCTCGGCGAGGCGTATATCCACGGGATGAACAACATCGTGGAGGCCGTCCGGCAACTGCGAGGGACCGCCGCCAACCAGGTTCTGAGCCCGCAGCACGCGCTGGTGTCCGCCGGGCGCAGCGCAGCGATCCTATCCCGGGATTGACCCTGTACCGGGCTGTCCCCGCCCCAACTTTGGCGAATCTTCAGATCATCCCATGCCCTACCTTGATAGGAGCCCCTTCCTACTGAGTCAGGTGAGGGTCTCCAGCGGTAGTCCGCGCTACACGCAGCGGTCGCTGATACGAAATATCAGAGCTATCCTTGCTACCAGGAGCGAAGAGCTGATCTAAGAGCTCCATGTCAGTTGTCTGAACGTCAATACCGGCTTCCAACAGGCAGACGCGCGCCGCTATACGCCATTCTCCGTCGCGCCGCTCGAACCGATCGACGTAGCGGCCACTGAAGAACTCGCTCGTTCCCACCTTTGCCCGATGGACCACCAAGTAATAGGTCTCCGAGTGTGCCGTGTCACCGTCGAGCTCGACCACCTGGTTCGTGATGTGATGCTGGGTGCGAAGGAGGCCAGCATGGTTAGCGATGGCATCTTCGGCCAGGCCGCGACCAGGTCCCACATAGGAGCCGTGGTCGTCGATCGCGTCCGGGTGGTAGCAGGACGCGACCAGGTCGGGATCGTGGCGATCAATGCCCCGAGCATATCGGTATATGCAGTCTCGTATCGCCTGGCGGTCGAGCAACTCGCGCAGCTGGGTGGAAATATCAGTCATGGCCATCCTCTCATTACGCGTCCGGTTCTATGACCGCGAGCTCCGTTCCGACGGGATACATCTTTTGCTCCTCGGCTGCTCCGTAACGGAGAATCCCTGCGGCCGGGGACGGCACCTCGGTTTCGACCTTCTCGGTCTCCACCATGTAGAGCGGCTGGTTTTCCTCGACCCTCTCGCCGTCTGCAACCAGCCACTGGAGGAACGTGCCGTCGACAGCGGCCATCGTCAGCTTGGGCATGTTGACGGAGACACCCTTGCTCATATGAAATACCTGGCCGTCTCGCGTGCGGCAGCCGCTATGCGCTCTGTGCTAGGGAAAACAGCTGCCTCGAGTTCTCTGGCGGAGGGGATAGGGCGGAACCGGGCTCCGACTCTTCGGACAGGAGCATCTAGGCGCCCGAACATCTTGGAACTAATTTGCGCTGCTATCTCGGCGCCGGCGCCCGCGTACTCAACCGCGTAATGGGCCATCACGGCCCGCCTGGTCCGACCGATCGACTCCATGATCGTCTCCACGTCCAGCGGGACGAGGGTCCTAAGGTCCACGACCTCCGCTTCGATCCCTTCGCCGGCAAGTTGGTCCGCCGCCTGGAGCGCATCGATGACCGCTCGTCCGTAGCAGACAATGGTGACATCTCGGCCTGGGCGCTTGATGTCCGCTTTGCCCAGCTCGACCACGTGAGTGCCCGACGGAACCTCGCCTCGAGCGCCATAGAGAGCCACCGTCTCGAGGAAGAGGCACGGATCGGGATCGAAGATGCATGCCGTGAGAAGTCCCTTGGCATCGGCCGGTGTACTTGGCACGATGACCTTGATGCCTGGGACGTGCATGAACCACGCCTCGAGCGATTGTGAGTGAGTTGCCCCGGAGCCAAGGCCGCCGAAGCTGGCCGTACGGACCGTTATGGGGCAGCCGGTGCGACCTGACGACATGAACCGTGCTTTGGCGGCGATGTTGACGATCTGATCCAGGGCTATCGTGATGAAATCCATAATCATGATCTCCGCGACGGGGATCCGACCTTCGAGGGCCGCGCCGATTGCCGCACCGGCGATCGCCGCTTCCGAGATCGGCGTGTCCAGCACTCGCTCTCGTCCGTGTTTCGTGGACAGCCCAGAGGTGACGCCCGAGACCCCCCCTGCCGGGTCAGCCAGGTCCTCGCCCAGCAGGAACACCCGTGGGTCCGCCGACAGCGCTTCGTCGAGGGCCTCGTTGATGGCGCCCGCCATCGTCATGGTGCTGGTATCGGCGGTGACGGTCATGCCGGTATGCCTTTCATGTCAGCGAAGAAATCCACTTCGAGCTCGCTGGGGTCAGGCCCGGGGGAGGCCAGCACCTCGTCGATCGCCTCCTGCACCAGGCGACTAGACCACTGTTCGAGCTCGACCGCCTCGTCGGCGGTCAGGACGCCCGCTCCGATCAGCCTGTGACGGTATCTCGGGATGGGGTCAGCTGCCTCTGCCGCGGATAGCTGCTCCGGGGGCATGTAGCGTTGCGGGTCACCCATGTAGTGGCCCTTGAACCGGAACGTCACGCACTCCAGTAGGGTGGGTCCGCCTCCGCTACGACCGCGTTCCGAAGCCTCCGATACAGCTTGATACACCGCCTCGGGGTCGTTGCCGTCGATACGGTAGCCGGGCATGGCATGGGCGAGGGCCCGATCTGCCACCTTGTCGATGTGCATCGTCTCCGCTATGGGGGTCATCTCGGCAAACAGATTGTTCTGGCATACGAATATGACGGGCAGTTGCCAAGTCGACGCCAGGTTCATGCCTTCGTGGAAGGAGCCGGTATTGGTGGCTCCGTCACCGAAGCACACCGCCGCCACCCGGTCACTGCCCTCCTGGCGAGCTGCTAGGGCCAGGCCCACGGCCACCGGGACTCCGGCGCCTACGATCCCGGTAGTGAGCATGACACCCACCTCGGGGCAGGTGATGTGCATCGTCCCACCCTTGCCCCGGGAGGCGCCCGCGGTTCTCCCCAGCACCTCGCCGATCAGTTCCTTGAGCGGCACGCCCTTACAGATCATGTCGTGCAGTCCCCGGTACGTTGTCACTAGCCGGTCGTCCTTGCGCAACGCCGCTCCCAAGCCAGCCGCGATTGCCTCTTGCCCACGTGATGGCCAGATCGTGACAGCGAACTCTCCTCGGGCGATACCTTGCCTGAGCCGCTCATCACAGGCCGCGGCCAAGGTCATCTTCGTGTAAAGCTCCCTTCCGACCTCCTCGGCGCCCGGTGGCGCGGCTTTGGTTGAAGTCGTCATAACGCTCTCCTCTAAGTGTGGTTGCTCGTCGGGGCCCTATAGGGCCCGCGTGCCCAGGTAGCTGCTTTCCAGCAGCTCACGATTGCTGCTCAGGTCGGCCGACTGACCTTCGAGCACTAGCTCGCCGTGACTCAGCACGTAGGTGCGGTCAGACATTTCGAGGGCCAGATGCACGTGCTGCTCGACCAACAAGACCGCCGTGTCGGTGTCGTTGGCGATGGCACGCATGATCGGCAGGAGCCTTTCCACTATCACGGGCGCCAGGCCGAGGCTCATCTCGTCGACCATCAGCACCTTCGGTGACGTGGCGAGCGCGAGGGCGATGGCCAACATTTGCTGCTCTCCACCCGACAGCGTGGATGCCCGTCGGTCGAGCAGGCCCTCCAATGCCGGGAAATAGCTAGTGACCACCCCGAGGACCTGCCGGCGGTTGTGCTTGCGTACCAGCGCCAAGTTCTCGCGAACAGACAACGAAGGGACGATCCCTCGGTCTTCGGGCACGTGGGCCAGGCCTCGGCGAGCCAAGACATGGGGCGCAACCCCCGCACATTCCTGTCCCTCGATCTCGATGCTGCCACTGATCGGCTCCACCAGCCCGGAGATAGTTAGCAGCGTGGTCGTCTTTCCGGCGCCGTTCGGCCCGAACAGCGCGACCACCTCTCCACGGCTGACCGACAAGCTGACATCCCTCACGACGGGAACCCCGCTGTAACCGGTCACCAGATGCTGCACAACCAGGGCGGGCTTTCGGCTCCCTTCGTTGAGCCCGGGCCGACGCGCGCTGGCGGGATGACCGGCGACCGGTTCGAGTGCCGGCGTGACGACCACCTGCCGGCCAGTCGCGTCGCCGCGCCGTGCGGCGGCGATAGCACCCGCGTCTGGTCCTTCTGCCTGCTCCCCCAGATAGGCGGCCACGACGTCCGTATCCTGGCGGATGGATGCCGGGGTCCCCTCCGCGATGACCTGACCGAAATTCAGAACATAGATGTAGTCACACACGTTGAGCACCAGACCCATATCGTGGTCCACGAGCAGGACGCCGACGTCCCGCGCCGCAACCAACCTCCTCAGCTCCTCCCCGAATAGCGTGCTCTCTGCCGAGTCGAGTCCGGCCGCCGGCTCGTCGAGAAGCAGAGCGCGCGGTCGAGAGGCCATAGCGCGCGCGACACCGACGAGCTTGCGCTGTCCATGCGACAGCGTGGGAGGGAGGGAATCCGCGCACTCGGCAAGGCCCAGCAGTCCCAACGCCTCGTCGACTGCGTCTTCCGCGATCCGCCGACCGGGCCGGATGACATCGACGAAAATGCTCCACCACCGACCCGGATCCGCGCTCACCAACAGGTTGTCGCGGACCGTCAGATCCTCGAAAAGCTCCAGGGACTGAAATGTTCGGGACAGGCCGCGGTGGACCCGCCGATGCGCCACCGTGTCGCTGATCACCGATCCGTCCATCTCGATCCGCCCGCTACAACGGGCGAACCCCGTGATCGCGTCGAGGAGGGTGGTCTTCCCGGCGCCGTTCGGCCCGATGAGGCCCACGATGGACCCTGCCTCTACCTTTAGCGACACGTTCCGTAGTGCGACAACCCCGCCATATCGCACCCCGATCGCGGTAGCGCTAAGCAGTGGTGCCACTAGGCTCCGCCTCCCCCCTCATCGCATCAGCTGACCGATGCATAGGGGCGGGCACGGCCGTGGGCTCCGGGGTACTCGCCGGCCGCGAGCCGATCTCGCCAGAGGCTCCCCTACCGCGCCCTAGGTACCTGCCCAGACGCTTGACATTCTTTCTCGTCTCACCAGCGATCCCCTCTGGATTCAGCACTACGGTGATCACAACGCCGACGCCCCCCAGTAGGATTAAATAAGAGTTGTTCAGATGAAACCAAGAGGTAGTCGCTACTGCAGCCAGACCCCCGGCAGAGACAATCCCGGTTGTAAAGGCGCCCCCCACGCTGGCGATACCTCCCAAATACGCGTAGACAAGAAGTGTAAGGCTCGCCGTTGAGCTGAACGTGTCAGTCGTGACAGATCCGTTCAAGTATCCGGACAGGACCCCACCGGTGCCGGCCAACAATGCTCCGATAGAGAAGGCGACAATCTTTACCCTGGTAACGCTGACCCCTGCGCTGGCGGTGGCCCGCTCGTTCGACCGCACCGCCAACGACAGGCGCCCCGAATGTGACCGCCTAAAGTTGAGAACGACCGCAGCTGCGAGCAGAGCAACGATAATACAGAACACCCCGAACCACGGGTTTGGTATCTTCCCGTCTCCGTGGTATCCAAACAGGGACCAGCCTGTCGAATCGTTTGGCCCGAAATGCGCCGGACCTAGTCGCGGCGGCGGGACATTCGCACCAAAGTTGTTGCCGGCCAGGCTAGGATTGTTGAAGATTATGTTCTCTGCAGCCACCGCCAGAGCGAACGTCACGATCGCCAGATCCACCCCCCTTACCCGAAGCGCCACCCCGGAGACGGCCACACCAAGAATCGTCGCGATCAGTATGGCTACGATCGGACCCAGCGGGAACGGCAGCCCCTGGTGGAGTGTCACCTTCGACAGGGCGAAGCCGGCGGCGCCTGCGAAGGACATCTGGGCGAGCGATACCTGGCCGACGAAGCCCGTGACCACGATCAGCGACATGGCCAGTACGGCCCACACGGCGCTGCTGGCGATCCCGAGGCGCCAATCAGGGTGCAAGGTCAAAAGTAAGACGACGCCTATGGCGGCCACCACCGCCATCTTGACGCTGATAGCTCTCGCCGAACCTGGCTTTGGAGCGAACGGCATCCGCAGTGCTGATACCGTCGCCCGGCTCGGAAGTGCGGAGCCCCTGGCGAATAGCACGACCACAATGACCACCACCGGCACCAGCTGTTGGATCCCTGGCAGCGGAGTGCCCCTCAGGTGCGGGAACCAGCTGTCGAGGCTCCATCTTTGTATCAAGCCCTGACCCATGGAAATGGCGATACCAGCCGCCACTGTTACCCCGAACGAGCTGAACCCACCGATAAGCGCTGCGGCCAGCGCCGGGACGATCAGCAACACGACGGTATTGGGGTCCACGCTGGTGTTCACCGTCGAGACGAGGATTCCCATCAGCCCCACAAGAACAGTGGAGAGGACCCAACTGGCGGCCGCGAGACGGTTCGGAGCGTGACCGAGTAGCACCACGCTCTTCTCGTTGTCGGCATTGGCCCGCGACGCAATGCCGAACTGCGTGAACTTGTACACCGCCCACAGGACCAGGGTCAGTGCAAGCACGATCGCGACGCTCAGGAGCTGGTCCTCGGGCACGATCAAGCTCCGGGGCAACGTCACACCCCGCTTGGGCAACACCGCCCGCAAGGCGATCGGGGAAGTGCCAAACCGGTCCACCACTATGCCCTGCGTGAGGACCAGCAGGCCTACCGACGCCACCACCTTCGCGAGCGGCGGCGCGCCTCGCAAGGGCCGAAACACGAGCACGTGCAACAGGAGGCCGATGAGTACAGCCACCGCCAGAGCGACCAGTAGAGCGGGCAGGAACCCCCAGTGACCGCCCCCTAGCGACACCTCGGTCGGCCAGTGGGGCAACTTGAGACCGTGAGCACCCGCCTTGTGAGCCACGCCCTCAACCAGAGCCAGCGGATTCGGTAGCGGCGGGATGAAGATGCGACCACTGCTTCGGAGATCCGCGTACACATAGGCGATGTACATAGCCAGCGCTCCGCTGGCGAAGTTCACCACACCGGATCCCTTGTGAGTCAGCACCACGCCGAGAGCAATGGCCGAGACCAATGCTCCCGACGCGATCCCGAACAACAGGGCATCAGCGGACTGCCTGCTGGATAAGTACAGCGCCACGTAGAAGACCACCACGCTCGCCCAGAGCAGCTGCCCTCGCTTCGGCATCCAACCGCGCCCCAGCGCCGGCACCCCCCGACCAGATCTGGCGGGCGCGGTCACCGGTGCCCTAGACCGGCCGGGGGCCGACTAGCACCGCTAGCCAACGGCATCATCGGCTAACCCGAGATCTTCTGCAGGACCGGAAGTAGATCCAGCGCCTTGCCGTTGTACCCGTCCGCAACCGACACCCACTGCCCGTTCAGCCGCTGCATCAGACCCGCCCCGAAGTAGCAGGCATTGGGCGTGGATGGCAGGGCCCCGCAATTGGTGTTCCCGGCATTCAATGGAGCCAACCCGGTGTACGCCTTCATCTCTTGACTGAGCGCATTCGAGGTGGCAGCCGCACCGCCTGCCCCAATCAGAAGCTTGGCCATCATCATGGTGTCACCCCACGCCACCGGCGCCGCCCCATGAACATTGGCGCTCGGGAAGTACGACTGCATCGTCGCGTCATAGACGTTCTCCCCGTTGGAGTTGGAGGTCGGCTTCAACTCGGAGAAGCCACCATCCTGAAAGTACCAACCGGTGGGAAACACGGTGTCCTTCAAGCCCAGAGCTTGCAGGTGACCGGGCATCGGGGGCAACAGCTGAAGGCCGCCGCCCAACACCGGAATCTTTGTGAGGTTGAGCGAGTTCATCGCGTCATATACAGAAGTGCTACCGATAGCTGTGATGTAAAGCAGGATGACATCTCCCGGGCCCGGATTCACCGCAGAAAGGGCAGCGGTGTATTGAGGGTCGGTACCCGGTTCCGGTACCGGGACTTGGACCGTGTTAAGGCCAGCAAGCTTCGCCTCGGCTGAAAGACCCTGGAATGCGGCCAGCCCGGGTGCATTATCGGTCCTGATGACGATCAGTCGCTTAGCGTGGAGCACTTGCTGGGCTGCGTCAATAGCCTGCGCCGAGGCGTCAGCCACGCTCTGATAGTAGGAGTATACGTTGGGTGTCGTGTAGTCCACCGGGTACACCAGCTGCCCGTCCAAGTACGGCTTCTTGCCACCCAGCGCGTTGAAGAAGGCCTGATCATCCAGTTCGAACTCGGAGCTGGTGACCGCCTTCACCGCGCCGTCGTTGGCCATCTGCTCTCCACATTTCAGCGAATCACTCGCGACGGCGCCGAAGCACGAGTGGGCCACCAGCGGATGGCCCCCTATCCCTCCGAGGTCCTTGTTGACAAAGTCGACCGCCGCCTGCATAGCTGACGTGTTGTCCGGGAACGACAGCGTTCCTCCTTGCGCGTTGACCCAGCCGAAGGCAACCGGGGACAGTGACGGGTTGGCCGCACCTGCCTTCTGGCCGAGGAAGCTGGCGCCCCATTGAATATCGGAGGCGGTGATACCACCACTGCTGCTGCCACCCCCTGCTGTCGCGACCGAACCTGCGCCGGCGGATGTGGTCGAACTGCCAGCTGTCTTGCTGCCGCTGGAGCAACCGGTCAACGCCGCCACGCTGATCGCCGTTGCGGCTGCAACCAGCTTGGTACCCCTTCTAACCCGGAGCCTGCTCATTTATCGACTTGATCCCTTCTTCGTTAGGATCCCGGCGGCGTGCCGGGCAGCTACATAACCGAACACCGTGGTGTTCGCGATGCTGGCGCCCGCGCCCGGGTATCGGCGACCCATCAGGGTTGCGGTCGTGTTGCCTGTTGCGTAGAGGCCAGGTATGGGCGAGAAATCTTCCTTCAACACCTGCGCGTACTCGTTGGTCACTGCTCCCCCACAAGTCCCCACATCCCCGGGGAAGATCTTGGTCGCGTAGAAGGGAGCACGGTCGAGTGGACCCAGGGCCCCGTTGGGCTTGTAACCGGGATCACCCCAACAGAGGTTGAATGCTGACTGCCCGCGCCCGAACTCGGGGTCTAACCCCAGCGCTGCCTTGTCGTTGAATCGCTTCACGGTGGCGGTCAACGCCCCCGGGTCCACCCCGATCGCTTGGGCCAAGCTTCCAAGGGAGTCCGCCTTCTTCAGAAGGCCCCGATCGAGCCACTCTTGAGGAAACTTAGTCGGCAGGTAATCCTTCGCGGTGTTCCTGTAGCGCCGACGGTAGCCGTCGTCGAAGATAAGCCATGCAGGAACAGCATCGTTCGCGTACATGGCCCGTCCTACCTCTATATAGTCGTTCGCCTCGTTGCAGAACCTGAGCCCGGCCTGGTTGACCAGGATTGCTCCCGGTCGCGAGCGAGCCAGCGCTATAGAGGAGAGTCCGAACTCCGGCGCCGGATTCGGGTTCCAGATCGCCTCGTCCATCAGGTCCACTCGGGCACCCAGGCGCATCGCAGCCGACAGCACCTCGCCCGTATCACCCGGATTCGAGAGCGACCACTGGGCCTCATTAGGCTGATGACCACTGTACTCCCTGCGCATTTCGGCGCTGCGGGAGAATCCACCGGCCGACAGGAGCACACCCTTCCGAGCCTGGATAAACACAGGTGACCCGTCGCGCATGATCCTCACGCCCGTCACGGCTCCCTCCTCCACTACCAGGTCGTCGAAGGTGGCGTTGAGCCACAGCGGGATCCGGTTGGCAAGAACCGCCTTGAGGAGCTGACCAACGAGAGAGGCCCCGTTGGCCACCAACTCCTGATGGCGCGCCCTGGCCAGCTTGGTGCGCAACCACGACCGAGCTGCGACGGCGAATGCCGCCGGCGCGCGGTTGAAGTAAGGGAGGAGGCGGATCTCATTCGTCTTGAAGACCAGCCCGTAGTAGGACGAGAACGCGGGTGGAAGCTTGTCGTGCCACTCACCCAGCTCCCGCAGGTCAAAGGGTACCCCTTCGAGAGAACGGCCGTCGGCGTTGCCGCCTTTATGGTTCGGATAGTAGTCGCTATATCCCGGGCAGCGAACAAGGCGTAACCCCTTATCGAGCAGCAGCTGGATCATGTCTGACCCAGCGGACAAGAACATCTCACGACGTTCGAGAGAGGACGCTGGACCGATGTCCCCTACCACCGCCTCGAGGTAGGCCAAGCCATCCTCGAAGCTGTCCTCGACGCCATCCGCCTTCATCAGCGGGTTATTGGGTAGCCAGATGATGCCGCCCGACATTGCAGTTGAGCCCCCCACGATTCCCTGCTTCTCCAAGATGACCGGCCGGAGTCCGGCATCGGCTGCCGCCAACCCTGCCACCAGGCCACCCCCGCCGCTGCCGACGATCACCAAGTCAAATGATTCATCCCAATTAGACACATATCCCCCATTATCGGGCCGGCGATCTGCCGGCGACGCGCTTAGTGACATCCCCAGTCCCGGGCAACCGCTATCTCCTTCTTCAGCTGGTCACATCTTCGCTGCGATCACCCGGTCCAACTCCTGGTGGAGGTTAAGAATCGTTTTCTCGAAGAGCGGCGAGAGCCGGTGGTGCTCGAAGCCCATTGAGTGAAGCCCTCTCTGCTGGCGCTCGATGTTGCTGAAGTCTTGACGCGGGATCAGGCCCCAGTGGTCTTCATCGTCTTTGTCGAACACGCCGAGCAGCTTCGCCCGTTCCGGCTCCTCGCCTTCCGGATACGTTGTCAGCGACCAAACGTCGAAAAGGCACCGCTCGGGATCATCCTCGTAGGGCCGCATCCGGTAAGCGAGGCTATTCCCGTACATCGGCAGCATAAAGTAGTTCGGAAACATGAGAATCTCCCCGCCCCAGAGCCTCATCTTCTCGGATGAATAGGGCGCCATCGGTATGCCGGCCCCCTTGGAGTAGTCGTACAGCGCTTTGAGGGCGACAGACGCGAAGTTGCCCGACTCTGCTTTCCGGCGGACCCCCTGGAACACCTTGACGTCGCGGTCGATCGCCATCGCATCCTGGCCGTCGGCCAGCAACCGGTTGAACTCTATGAACGAATCCGGATCCCAAGCATCTGACTCGAGCGTCTGTTCCGCGACTCCGCTTTGGAACCGCGCGTGCCCGTTGCGGAAAGCCGTATACTCGGTACCTAATGCCTGCAACGCAGCGATATCCACGTCAGCACCCATAAGCAGCTGGGGATGGGTTTGCATCACATGGTAGCCCTCCAAAAATGCTTCCTGGACTAGCTTCCAATTGGCATCGAGGACTACCTGCTTCCACCACTTCACCCGCATGTCGCCGACACCCACCCCCTCAAGGAGCTCAGCCACAGGCCAGAGCGCGTCGTGTAAAGGTCGGGCGCCTCGGTCGAGATTGATCCAGACCATGCCGCCCCATACCTCAACCAGGCACTCCCTCAGGTGCAGGTCGTCCGGCGTCATGCAGCCGGGCGGAAAGGCTGATTGCACGAACACGAA
>JAKBAX010000519.1 GCA_021808785.1 Actinomycetes bacterium
TTTCTCGAGCAGTTCGCATGCTCAACAGGGCCGGGGTTCGAGGACGAGGTCGAGGAGTGGATCCGAACTTACGCCGTGGGTTGGCTGAACGACACGCCGAGAGCGGTCTTCCAGCGCCGGCAGCTCGTGGTTCTCGAAGACGCCGGTGCTGTGGTGGCTGTGGCGGCGTGGCAGGACATCGTTCGGGTCGATCTCGAAGGGATCTGGATCGAGGTTCTCGCTGTCGCGGCGACCGCGCAGCACGGCGGCAACGGCCAAGAGGTGTACGACATCGTGGTCCACGAGCTTCGGACTGTCGAGCGCGACGGCGACGTGCTCGCCGGCCTGGTCCACGTTGACAACCACGGAAGCCAGCGGATGCTGACGCGCAACGGTTGGCGCTCGGTCGCGGGGTGGGGGGACGACCACGAGTTGTGGGTCGGGCGGATGTGACGCTGCCAGGCGGCTGCTTACGGCGTCCACGAGATCGTGGTGGGTATTCCGACGTGCCTTGCAGCAGCCGGAGCCCGGATTCACCGGCGCGGCGCCGTCCGCCTGGGTGGGGCCGTTGGCCGTAGCCTGTCGTTCGGGGCGGCCCCGGGCGAAAGATCTGGCGGCCGCCGACGCGAGCGCGACGCTTGGATCATCCCTAGTATCATCCCTACAACGAACACGATCTGGACGCTCCGGGCGCACACCGTGGACATTGAACCCCACGTCAGCGGCCTGAGAGGGAGCAACGGACAAAGGGTGCCGATCACCCAGATCTACGAGGGGACCAACCAGATCCAGCGAGTGGTGATCGCCAGATCCCTGCTCAAGTAGGGTTTCTGGCCCTCCAGCGGCGGGCCTCGCGGTAGTTGTCTTAGAGAGCTTCCTCGTCGGAGCGGTAGAGGAGGCGCTTGCCGACCCGGCCGTCCGGGTCACGGTAGGTGAGGGTGACCGCCGCACCACCGTTTCAGGAAGAGCGCCACGGACGTGACGCCCTTGGCGGGGACGACTCCGCCGGTCACTGAGCCGGGAACGAGGTCCTCCAGTTGGGCACTCACGCGCTCCTCGCTTTGCGGTCGTGGTCAGACGCTGACGGCAGAGGCGATGCGACCGAGTTGGACGACCAACGGTGCGAGCAGGGGCGGGAGCAGGTCGGCGACCGTGCCGGGGACGAGCGCGCGAAGCGCCGGAGGCAGCAGTTCCACCAGGGTCGCCACCACCGGGATCGCGGCTCGCAGCTCATCGAGCGGCGCGTGCTCGGCGGCACGGGCCAACTCGTCGAAAGAGTATGCACTGAAGAAGGCGTCCATGAAGCGAGCTGCGGCAACTCGCTCGTCAGGCGGCAGCTCGGCGACGGGTAGGGCCTGCGAGCAGCTCGATCGTTGCCTGGTCGTCGGCGACCTCGCCGCCTAGCTGGACGAGGAGCAGGTTCATGAGCACGCCTTGCAACGCATCAACCTTCGTCTCTACGCGCTCGAACGGGCCGACGCCCCTGACCCGTACGCCATGACACCTTTTCAAGAGCGAGCTCTCTTGACCCTCCCGGCTGAATGGGCTACTGCAATGTCGTTGCAGCCAGCCGCGACCATCAGCGACGAGGGTCGGGGTGCGTGAGGCGATGGAGAAGCTGCGGGTTTCGAGGAGCACGGTGGTGCACTGGCACGACGAGAACGCGCCGCGCCGCCAGGAGATCGTTGGCCGGCTCGCAGAGCTCGACGTGCATACCTTGATCGGAAGCTGCCACCCGGTCAGTGCCAAAGGCCAGGAACGGGCCCGCGCCCGGCTGTTCACCGCGGCGGAGGACGGCGCCGCCCCTCGGTTGCTGCTGGCCCGGTCCAGTCACGCCTCGATCCGGTCCTTGGAGCGCTACGGTCGTCCCGGACCCGAAGCCGCCACCCGGTCGGTGGCGAAGCCGATCCGGGCGGCCGGCGCCGACCGTGACGTAGTCGGTGACGGTGTTGGTGTGCGACGCGGAGATTGTCGGCTTCCCGAATGGGCTGTTCCGAGAAATTCACGTTGAGGCATTGCGCGGCCACTCACAGTCGCCGTAGACCCGGGGTTTGTCAGGCTTGTGTGGCCTGGGCGGGAGGGTGGTCACGATGGGCTTGTCCGGTGATGCCAACGTCGAGGCGCGGCGGATACGGCGGCGAGGCGGCTGGGGTTTCGCCGCTACGGCGGCGTTGACGGTCAGCGTGTTGGTGGCCGCCTTGGCGTCGCCGGTAGCAGCAGCAGCAGCGGCGACGACTCCGGTGCGGGCGTCGACGGTGTCGAAGCCGGCGCCTGTGTCGGTGGGTGTGAACGCGGGGGGACGGCCGGTCAACCCGGCAGGGGTGCGCCTGTCGATGCCGGCGCTGCGGTCGGTGTCGATGTTGCATGACGGCAAGCCGACGACAGTCACGGTGTCGCAGGGAAGACCGGCATCGCCACACAGCTCCCTACCGGCACACGGTATCGTCCCGACACACAGCTCGGTGCCGGTGCACAGTGCCCCGGCGGGGACGTCGTCTGGGGTTCAGGCGGCTTCTGGGTCGACGCCGGCGGATGTGACCCGAGGTCCGGATTGGACGTTGGCGCAGCCGGCGTCGATGCCCTCACCGCGGGGGTTCGCCGGTTTGGCCGACGATACCGGCCACCATGTCGATGTCCTCTTCGGCGGTGAGGGCCCTAACGGGGTGTTGGGCGACACGTGGACATG
>JAKBAX010000520.1 GCA_021808785.1 Actinomycetes bacterium
GGTAGCGGCCCTGGTAGCGGCCCCGGTGGCGGCGGTGGCGGCGGTAGCGGCGGTGGCGGCGGCGGTAGCGGCCCCGGAGACGGCGGTGGCGGCCCGGCCGGAGGGGGCGCCCCCGCGGGCGGCAGGAAGGGTTCCACCGGAGCGAGCGGGGGGGCGGCCAAGGGAAAGGCGTCCAGCCCCAACGGGAACGGCACGAGCCGGCCGAGCGGCGGAGCGGACGGGCGGCCGACCACCAACCGGCCCGCCGGCAGCCGCACCAATCGCAAACGGCGGGGGCGCTGACATGGAGTGGGTCGAGACGACCGGGCGGTCGGTGCAAGATGCCAAAGAAGCCGCCCTCGACGAGTTGGGCGTGGATGAGGCGGAAGCCGAGTTCGAAGTGCTGGCCGAGGCGCAGACCGGGCTGTTCGGCCGGTTGCGTAGCGAAGCCCGGGTTCGGGCTCGGGTCCGACCGACCGCGCCGCGGGCCAAGGACGACCGTCGCGGCCGTGACCGACGACGACGCGGTGCCGGCACCTCCGCCCCCGGCGAGGTGACCGCCGAGGGTCAAGGCGATGGACGCAACGGCGGACGGGCGAGCCCCGGGGCCGGGGGCCGGGCGGCGTCCTCTGGAAGAGGCACGTCGACTCCCGGATCCGCCTCGGCGTCGATCGGACCGGAATTGGACGGAGATGGGGAAGACGAGCGGTCCTCCGAGGGTAACGGGAGTGGAGGGGCCCTGGAAGCCGGCGAGGCCGATGACCTCCAGAGCGAAGGTGGACCGGAGAGCGGCGGCAGCCCTCGTCCGGCGCGCCAGCGCAACCGGAAGCGGAAGCGGAGCGGCGACAGCACCGGCGACGGCAGCACCGGCGAGGGCCGTGCGGTTGAGGGGGGCGCTGGTGGAAGGCGCGCTGGTGAGGGGGCCGATACGGCGGCATCCGGCCGACCGGCCGGCACCGGCCGCGCCGCCCGCTCCGCCGGCGGCGGGAGCTCATCCGAGCACCCGTGGCTGGATGACGACGATTATGACCGAAGAGGGAAAGGACCCGAGGTGGAAGTAGACATGGACCGTCAGGGGGAGGTGGCTGCCGATTTCCTCACCAAACTGACCGCGGAGATGGGACTCGACGCCAAAATCGCCGTGACCCGCCCCGACGAGGAGACGGTCGAAGTACAGCTGTCAGGTTCCGACCTGGGCATCCTCATCGGCCCCAAAGGCGCCACCTTGGTCGCGGTGCAGAACCTGACCCGGACCGTGGTCTTCAACGAGACCGGCGGCCACAACGGCCACATCAACGTCGATGTGGGCGGGTACCGCCAGAAGCGCACCCAGGCCTTGGCCCGTTTCGCGGCGGAGGTCGCGGAGCAGGTGAAGTCGAGCGGCAACCGCACCGCGCTGGAACCCATGTCGGCGGTGGATCGCAAGGTGGTACACGACACCATCACCACCATCGAGGGGGTTCACACCATCTCCGAGGGCGAGGAGCCGCGGCGCCGGGTCGTGGTGCTACCGGACTGACACGGCCCTGGGCACGTCGATCGACATTCTGGGAGAAGGGCCCTACGGGGCCCTTCTTCGCGTCCTCGAAGAATCCCGTCGGCGAGGCTTCCTCGGCCCCGGGCCGGTCGGCCGGCACATCGACCGCGCTCTCGACCTGCTCCCCCTGATACCGGCCGCCGCCCGCTCGGCCCTCGATCTGGGCAGTGGCGGGGGCGTACCCGGCCTGCCGCTCGTGCTGGCTCGCCCCATGCTGGACTGGGTCCTACTGGACGGCAGTGTGACCCGCGGCCACTTCCTACGGGAAGCTGCAGACCAATTGGCGCAAGTCAGGCCGGGTCAGCTCCCTCGTGGAGGGGTGCGGGTGGTGGAGGCGCGGGCCGAGGATGCAGCC
The DNA here is from genome assembly GCA_021808785.1 of Actinomycetes bacterium. Taxonomy (GTDB): domain Bacteria; phylum Actinomycetota; class Acidimicrobiia; order Acidimicrobiales; family Palsa-688; genus JAKCDU01. Next base: position 1,872 of record JAKBAX010000520.1, read on the forward strand.
CGCCGGGCCGACCTGCGGGCTGCTTTCGACCTGGTGGTCGTGCGCTCATTCGGACCGCCGGCGGTGACTGCCGAGTGCGGCGCCCCGTTTCTCGAGGTCGGAGGGCGCATGGTGGTCGCTGAGCCCCCCGACCAGGAGCCCCGATGGCCGGCAGACGGGTTGGCGCAGCTGGGGTTGGCACCCGGGCGGCGGGTGACCGAGCCGTCCGCCTTCCAGGTGCTCGAGCAGGTCGCACCCTGCCCGGACCGGTATCCCCGCCGAGTCGGGATTCCGGCCAAGCGTCCGCTCTTCTGATCGACGCCGCTCCTGTTTCACGTGAAACGGGACCAACCGCACCTCCTCATCCACCATCGAAATCATGTGTGGTTGGTGGCTCCTGGTGGTGCTGTCCAGCCGGGAGGATCCGGTGCCCAGAAGGTGCCGGAGCTCGGTTCGTAGGTCCAGGTGACGGTGTAGCTGGTGCCTCGGGCGCCGTCCGGTGTGCAGTCGTCATACGTGCTGATCAGTGCCTCGCCTCGGAACTGGGGGTTCTTACCTACGGTGGTGGAAGTTGGAAACGGGCCTGTGAATGGGATAAAGCGCCATTGCCCGGTGGGGCCGTCCTCCGACAACACGGCACCTGGGATGTTGTCAGCGGTGCTTTCTGGGATGAGAAAGTCGGGGCGCCCGTCTCCGGTGGGGTCGGCGACCGATATGGCCGTCCCGGGCACCGGTGCTAGCCAGGAGGAGTTCGCGGTACCTCCTTGGGGCGCGCCCAGCCTGGCGTCGGAAGTCCAATGCCCGTCGCGGTA
>JAKBAX010000521.1 GCA_021808785.1 Actinomycetes bacterium
GGGGTCCCGCTTGGTTTCAGCAGTGGGCGGTCCGGATTTCCGGCCGGACGGAATCGGGTCCCCGTCGCGCCGGCCCCGGAGGGAGGGAAGAGGGGGTCGCACTGCACCGCGGCCCCGCCGCACCGCCGCCCCGCAACCCCGCCGCAGATGGCCGGACCGCAGCGGTGCGGCCCGGGTCAGTCGTCGTCGAACTCCAACCGGGCCAGCCACAGCCCGGGGGCTTGCAGCTCGGCCGGCGTGGGCAGCTCCCGTTCGCTGCGCCACAGCCGGGACAAGCCTTCCTCCCCGGCCCGCTCCAGCACCCCCTTCACGAAGGCCTGGCCCTGTTCGTAGCCGGCGGCGTCGAGGGTGACGCCGAAGAGCTGGCCCAGCACCTTGGACCCGTCGCTCTCCTCGAGGCGGTGCCGGCGGAGGGCTTCGGTGAGGGGACCGTACGAGGAGATGAGGCGCCGTCCGACCGTGTCCATTACGTGGTCCACGTAGCCGACGATGGTGGCCAGCAGGGCCCGGAGGGGTACCTGGATGCGCCGCTGCTCGTCGTTCTGCATCTCCTCGAGCAGGGTGGCCGGGTCACCGAAGGCCGCCTGCAACCCGGCCATGTCGTTGAGGTCGATATCGGCCATCCGCTCCTCGATGGACTGCGAGGAGGGGGAGAAGGCGGCCACGTACGACCCGATCAGATCGTCCAACCGGCTCCGCACGTGCGGCCGGCCGAACACGCCGTGATTGGTCGTCTCCCGCAGGCATATCCACATGCGCACGTCGTCGGGGGCCAGGCTCCAGTCGGCCGCGAAGCGATCGATGGCGTCGGGGACGATGAGCAGCTCGGCGCGGGGTGGGCGGGGCATGGGCAGGTCGTACTGCCCCATGGCCCGAGTGGCCAGCTGGCCCACCATCGAACCGGACTGCAGGCCGAACAGGAACGGGCCCAGCACCTGGGGCAGATTGGCGAACAGCTGGGCCATCGGGTCACCCCCGAACCCGCTGCCGGGACCGCCCCCCGGCCTGTCACCCGCAAAGCCGCCGCCGGGACCGCCGCCGGGACCCTCGTCCCCCGATTGGCCGCCCGCCGGGCCGGGGGATCCGCCGAACCACGGCGGCCACCCACCCTGGTTGGGACCGCTGGGTGTCATACGGGCGGCCAGCCGCTCGAGGAGCGGCTTCCAGTCATCGAGGGTGCGCAGGGCCCACTCGGTCCGGGTCACCGCCGAGACGGTCAGTACCCCCGCGGTGGTCACCTGCAGGCCGGTAGCCTCCGAGACGTGCATCTCGGCGACGCGCATGAGCTCCTCGAGGCGGACCCTCGACAGGGGGTCCGGGTTGGACTCCGGCGCGCCCCCCGATGCGGCCCACTGTGCCATCTGGCGGGCGATCTCCCAGTTGAGCGGGCCCTGACCGGTGAAGAAGCGGGCCAGGTTTTTCATCAGGTCGCCCAGGGGGCCACCTTCGAAGGGGTTGCCGGCGCCGAAGCCCTCGGGTGTGCTCACGCCTCACACCGTCTGGTTCGTGAGTCGGCCATTGGGGCATCGTAGGGCCGTGTCGACGGTAGTGGTCACCGGGGTGGCCGGGTCTCTCGGTTCCAGGGTGGTGGCCCGGCTGCTGGCCCGCCCCGACATCGACCGGGTGGTCGGTCTCGATCTGGTTCCGGTGGCCGAGAGCGACGGGCGCCTCGACGCTCGGGTGGTCGACCTGGCGGCCCGGCCGGCCCCGATCGATCTGCAGCTGGAACGAGCCTTCCACGGGGCCGACGCGGTGTTGCACCTGGCGTGGAGCGTGTCCGACGGGAAAGGGGTGAGCGAAGAAGATGTCAAAGCGGCGGCCGCCGCGAATCATCGCTCCCTGGCCAGGGTCCTCCATGCGGCTGACAAGGCGGGGGTCGCGGCCGTGGTCCACATATCCAGTGCCACCGTCTACGGCGCCTGGGCCGACAACAAGATCCCTCTAACCGAAGACGCCCGCCTGCGCCCCAACCCGGAGTTCAACTTCGCCGTTTCGAAGGCCGAGTCGGAGCGGGTGCTGGCCGAATGGGCCGACGGCCACGCCTCCGTCGCGGTGGCTGTCCTGCGCCCGACGGTGACTGTCGGGGCCGACGGGCGACCGTTGTACCAGGCTCTCGGGGTAACCCGCTCGCCCCGTCTCGGCGACGAGGGCCGCCCGGTGCAGTACCTTCACGTCGACGATCTGGCCGGGGCGGTGGTCCTGGCCTGGGAGCGCCATCTGCGGGGCGTGTTCAACGTGGCCCCCGACGGCGGCATCCCCGAGGAGCAGGCCCGGGCGCTGGCCGGCGGGGTGGCCAAGGTGTCGGTGCCGGACCGTCTGGCGGCTCGCCTGGCGGCGCTCGGATGGCGGCTCTGGCGCCAAGGGGTGCCGGTCGAAGCCCAGGCCTACGCCATCCACCCGTGGGCCGTGGCGCCCGACCGGCTGAAGGGGGCCGGGTGGGTGCCGGAGTACTCGAGCGAGGAGGCGCTGGTGGCCACCGACGAGCGTTCGCACTGGGACGATCTACCTCCGGGCCGGCGTCAGAACCTCAACCTGGTACTGGTGATCGTGGGGGCCACGATCACTGCGGGCGGCGGGGCCGCCCTGGTCGCCGCTCTGATCCGCCGCCGCCGCCGGCGCCGGGCCGCCTGACCCGCCGCCGCCGCTGGCGCCG
>JAKBAX010000089.1 GCA_021808785.1 Actinomycetes bacterium
GCGGCAAGGGGATGAGGCTGGTGAGCGACCCGGCGGAGTTGGCCCCCGCCATCGCTTCGGCGCGGCGCGAGGCGAGCGGGGCGTTCGGCGACGACACCCTCCTGGTCGAGCGCTACGTGGCGCGACCGCGCCACATCGAGATGCAGGTCTTCGCCGACAGCCACGGCCGCTGTGTGGCCCTCGGGGAGCGGGAGTGCTCCCTGCAGCGGCGGCACCAGAAGATCGTGGAGGAGGCGCCCTCCCCGCTGCTCGACGCCGGGACCCGGGCGGCCATGGGGGAGAGCGCGGTCGCGGCTGCCATGGCGTGCGGATACGTGGGGGCCGGGACGGTGGAGTTCATCGTGTCGGCTGACCGGCCGGACGAGTACTTCTTCATGGAGATGAACACCCGCCTGCAGGTCGAGCACCCGGTCACCGAGATGGTGCTCGGACTCGATCTGGTCGAGTGGCAGCTGCGGGTGGCGGCGGGGGAGCGGCTCCCGTGGTCGTCGACGGCCGAGGTGCCCACCCCCTCGGGTCACGCGGTCGAAGCGCGGGTGTACGCCGAGGACCCCGAGCGGGGCTTCCTACCGTCATCGGGGCCGGTTCTCGAGTGGCGCCGGCCGGTCGGGGACTCGGTGCGCGTCGACGCCGGGCTGGCGACCGGTATGGAGGTGGGCACCGGCTACGACCCGATGCTGGCCAAGGTGATCGCCTGGGCCGAGGACCGCCCGGGCGCGCTGGCCCGCCTCGACGCCGCCCTGGCTGGCACCGTGGTGCTCGGGGTCACCACCAACGTCGGGTTCCTCCGGCGCCTGCTGGGCCACCCTGACGTGCAGACGGGTGCCCTCGACACCGGGCTCGTGGAGCGCCTCGTGGCCCAGGGTGACCCGGTCCCGGTGCCAGACGTGGTATGGGCGGCCGCCGCCCTCCTCACCGAGATGGGCCGCCCGGCCTCCTCGGACCCCTGGGAGGTCGCCGACGGCTGGCGGGTCGGGGCCGCCGCACCCCGGGTCAGCCGCTGGCGCTGCGGGCCCGACGTGGTCGAGGTGGCGGTCGGCGACGGAACGGTCGCGCTCGACGGTCGACCGCTCGGCCCGGTGCAGGCCTGGTCGGCGGCCGGCCGGGTGCTGGTCCAGGCCGGCGGGCACCTGTCGGCCTTCGACCGGGCGGTGCAGCCCCCCGGGCCGGCGGCCGGGGGCGCCCTGTGGCTGGGCCGGGACGGATCGACGTGGCGCCTGGTGGCAGAGACGACCGTGCTCATGCACCGCGGCGGCGCCGGCCCGGGTGCCGGCCGGGTGACCAGCCCGATGCCCGGTACGGTACTGAGTGTCCACGTCGAGCCCGGTCAGACCGTCGAGCCTGGCGACCGGCTGGTCGTGGTGGAGGCCATGAAGATGGAGCACACGGTCAGAGCAGCCGGAACCGCGACGGTGAGCGAGGTGCTGGTCGGACCGGGCGAGCGGGTCCGCCTGGACCAGCCGCTGGTGGTGATGGAGGCCGCTCGGTGAGCTTCCCTACTCCGGTCCGCTATCCCCCGCCCGGCCTGCCGGAATCGGTCTCCGTCTACGAGGTCGGCGCCCGGGACGGGCTGCAGAACGAGTCGGTGATCCTGTCAGTGGAAGTGAAGGCGGAGTTCGTGCGCCGGCTGGTGGGGGCTGGCCTGCGGACCATCGAGGCCACCAGCTTCGTATCACCCAAATGGGTCCCGCAGCTCGCCGACGCCGAGGCCCTCCTGCCCCTCCTGCCCGAGGGCGACGCCTTGCGGTTCCCGGTGCTGGTGCCCAACCGGGCCGGCCTGGCCCGAGCGCGCGCCGCGGGTGCTTCGCAGGTGGCGGTGTTCGCCGCCGCGACCGAGAGTTTTTCCCGGCGGAACCTCAACCGCAGCCTGGACGAGGCGCTCGCCATGTTCGCCCCGGTGGTGAGCGAAGCGGTCGGGGCCCGTATGTGGGTCCGAGGCTACGTCTCCATGTGCTTCGGCGACCCCTGGGAGGGCCGGGTACCCGTCGAGCAGGTCGTGAGGGTGGCCGGCCGCCTGATGGAGATGGGCTGCGCCGAGCTGTCGGTCGGTGACACCATCGGGGTGGCCACTCCCGGTCACGTGCACGATCTTCTCGGTGCCCTGGTGGCGTCAGGCATCCCGCTGGCGCAGCTGGCGGTGCACTTCCACGACACCTACGGCCAGGCGTTGGCCAACACGCTGGCCGCCCTCGAAGCCGGAGTCACCATCGTGGACGCGTCCGCGGGGGGCCTCGGGGGCTGCCCCTATGCCGGCAGCGCCACCGGCAACCTGGCCACCGAGGACCTGGTGTGGATGCTCAACGGGCTGGGCGTGGACAGTGGTGTGGACCTGGGCCAGCTGGTGCAGACCAGCCGGTGGATGGCCGGCCACCTGGGACGGCCCAGCCCGTCGAGGGTGGTGGCCGCCCTCGGCCCCGACCCCGAGCAGGGCTGACTTCAGCTTCGAGGAGCAGCGCCACCACGGAGTGGACGGTGGGGGCCACTAGCCCACCCGCTCGGCGCCGGCCGAGGGGCGGGTCTCCAGCACCCGGACCGGGTCGGGGGCCCCCGGGGCGGCCTGCAGGGCGTCCTCCACACCTGCGGTCACCGCGGCGACGGCGGCGGTCGGCGCCAGAATGATGGCCGCCCCGCCCCAGCCGCCGCCGGTCATCCGGGCCCCGGCCGCCCCGGCCGCCAACGAGGCGTCCACCACTGCGTCCATGGCGGCGGTCGAGTTCTCGAAGTCGTGCTGCATCGACCGGTGGGACGCGGTCATGAGCCGGCCCAGGACTTCGTAGCGGCCCCGCCGTAGGGCGTCGCGGGCCCTCCTGGTCCGGGCCTCCTCGCTGACCACGTGGCGGGCCCGCATTCGTACATCCTCGGGCAGATCCGCTCCCTCCACCCCGGCCCGGCTGGCCAGGGCCAACCCGGGCACCCCGATGGCCGCGGCGGCCGCCTCGCAGGCCCGCCGCCGTTGGGCGTAGCCGTTGGTGGAATGGGCGTGGGGGCTGCCGGTGTCGACCACCAGGAGCCGATAGCCGTGCTCGGACGGCCGCAGGGGTACCTGTTCGGCCTCGAGCGTCCGGGTGTCCAGGTACATGGCGTGGTCGGCCTGCGCCAGCAGCACCGCAGTCTGGTCCATGATCCCGATCGGTGCGCCGACCACGGTGGACTCGGCCCGCTGGGCGACGGAGGCCAACCATCGCCGCCCATCGGCTGAGCCCGTCGGTGCCCCGGCCAGGTCGGCCAGGGCCAGAGCCGTGGCGCACTCGAGTGCCGCGCTCGACGACAGTCCACCGCCGGGCGGCACGTCGCTGTCCACGAATATGTCCACCCCGCCCCCTCCGGTCGTCTCGGTACCGAGGGCCCAGAGCACACCGGCGAGGTGGGCCCCCCATCCCCGGGCCGCGGTCAGCTCGGACAGGGGGATCGCCACCGGATCGCGATACTGGCGCGACCGGGCCCGCAGCACGGGATCGGCGTGCCGGCGCAGCGCGACCCAGGCCGAGCGGTCGATGGCGAAGGGCAGGACGTGGCCGCCGTTGTAATCCAGGTGCTCACCGATCAGGTTGACCCGGCCGGGGGCCCGCCACACTCCCTCCGGCGGCGAGCCGGTCCAGGCCCGGAAGGCGGCCGCCAGCGCGCCGGCGTGGCTCGCGTCATCTTGCACCTCCACGACCCTAGACATCGGGGCCGTCCCTGCGTCACCTCGTCTCGGGTGCCGGCCCGGAGTCCCAGGGTGGTCGCGTAGGGTGGTCGCGTAGGGTGGTCGGCAGTCAGCGCCGTGGACCGGCCCGGCCCGCCAGGAGGCGAACCAACGTGGAACTGCGTCCCAAACAGCCCACCCGCAAAGGCCCGGCCGACTGGTTTACCGGGGACGTCTGGATCGACCCCGTCGCCCAGGGTCAGGCTCCTTCGCAACTGAGCGTCGGGGCGGTGCACTTCACACCCGGGGCCCGTACCGCCTGGCACTCCCATGACGGCGGACAGACGCTCTATGTCACCGAGGGGCGGGGCCTGGTCCAGTCACGGGGCGAAGGGGCGCGGCGCATCCGGCCCGGGGACGTGATCCACACGCCCGACGGGGAGGAGCACTGGCATGGCGCGGCGCCCGATCATTTCATGACCCACATCACGATCACCGAGGGCGGCCCCCATTGGGGCCCGCACGTCACCGACGAGGAGTATCGCCGCGCCGAGCAGTGACGGGCCTTTTGGCGGCGTGTCGACGGAGACGTCAGCCCGTTCGACCGGGGCCTATGTAGCGGCCGGGGAACTTCCCGGCGAAAGTTCCGTGATCGAAGGTGGCGACCCCGTTGCACAGGGTCAGCCTCATCGGAGCGGCGGCCCTCGAGTAGCGGTAGGTCCGTCCGCCCTCGCCGTCGGGCACGTCCCAGATCTTCTCCTCGGGTCGGCGCTCGATCTCGCCGAGGTCGAACACCGCGATGTCGGCCGCCTGGCCCTCGGCTATCACGCCGCGGTCGGAGAGTCCGAAGAACTCTGACAGCTTCCCCGTCATGACGTGCACGGCTTCCTCGATCCGCAGCAGGTGCCGGTCCCCGACGAAGTCGGTGAGGAGCAGCACATTGTCCCCGGCCCCACAGAAGAGCTTCCCGTGGGCTCCCGAGTCGGAGAGATTGCCGACCGACCGGGGGTCGCGCAGTAGGCGCAGGAGCACGTCCTCGTCGAGCTCCCACGACTTCTTGTGGATGACCGATCCGATGCCGTTGACCAGCACCCATTCGGCCATGGCATCCGAGGCGTGGTTGATCCCCGACGACGCCATGTACCCGGCCAGGGTGACACCGATCGGTCCATAGCCGGTCTCGCTCTCTCGAAGGGTCATGTGCTCCGGGAAGTTGAGATAGGAGTGGGGGTACTGCCCGTCCCAGCTGGCCCGGGCCCGGTCCCGCCAGGCCGGATCGGCCAGCATGGCCAGCTTCTCGTCCTCCTTCTTGGCCTCGATGACCTCGTGCCAGACCGGGTTGCCGTTCTGGGCGAAGACCAGGGTGCGCTCGAAGTTGATCACCGAGGTGGGCGAGACGTGGTGGTAACCGGTCCAGAAGTCGAGCCCTTGCGACTTGAAGCGTTCGTGCATGGCCTCGATCGGGCCCAGGACCTGGTTCTGGAACTTCAGCGCGGGTACGCCCAGCCACTGCATCCGCACCCCGGCGGCCCGGGCCAGCCGACCCAGCCGCTCGACTGATTCCGGCCCGGTCATGCGCATGAAGTTGTCCACGATGACCTGCAGCGTGGCCCCCGGGCGGCGCGCGATCACGGCCATGAGGGCGGCCCATTCGGCGTCGTCGGCCAGCATCGAGCAGATGGGCCGGTCGTGCTTGTCGTAGTCGAGCAGGTTGGAGGACAGGCCGAGGGCGCCGGCGGCCAGCGCGTCGTCGAGGAGGCCGGCCATCTCGTCGATCTCGACTGGTGTGGCCGCCCGTTCCCACGCGTCGAGCCCCATCACGGTCAGCCTCAACGGGATGTGCCCGCAGAACGAGGCGAAGTTGACCGGCACCTTGACCCCACGCTGCAGGGAGGCCTTGTACTCGCTCCAGGTCCGCCAGTCCCACGGCAGCATGTGGAGCATGGCCTGTTCCGGGATGTCCTCGAAGAAGTTGAAGATGTCGACGATCCCCTCCCGGACCAGTGGGTCGCTCGGGGCGGGGGCGGCAGAGAAGCCGCAATTGCCGTTGATGGACGTGGTAACGCCGTAGGCCGACAGCGGTTCCATGTTGGGTGACCACCACATGGCGCCGTCCCAGTGGTTGTGGGCCTCGATGAAGCCCGGCGTCACGTAACAACCCGAGGCGTCGACGACGCGCTCGCGCCCCTCCGGGACCAATCCGGCTCCGACGGAGTCGATGAGACCGTGGCGGACCCGGACATCGGCCTCGACCGGCGCGGCCCCGGTGCCGTCGACCAGGGTTCCCCCTTTTATCAAATACTGGACTTCCACTGGGTGCTCCTTCTGAGGTGTCCGGAGGCGACCGGAGAGGATCGGACCTAGACGTTCTGGTCGCGTACGGATCCGCCCGCGCCCCCGGGCGTGGCCGGGGTATCGCGCTGCAACAGCTCGACGAGATAGCCGTCGGGGTCCTCGATGTAGGCCATCAGCACCGGCCAGCGCTCCAGCCGCTCCGGTGCCATGAAGGATTTGTAGCCGGCCGCGATCGCCTTGTCGTAGAGACCTTGGCAGTCGTCGGTGTACACGTACAGCTTCCAGACCGACGTTCCCGGTTGGACCGAGTCCGGTTTCGACCGGTCGTGGGCCAGCTGGATCCAGGCGCCCCGTTCGGGGTTCTCGATCATGGCCTCTTCGATGTCGTCGGTGATCTGGGTCCGGCTGGTGCAACTCAGGCCGAGAGTCTCGTAGAAGCGGATGGTGGCGTCGATGTCACTGACGTAGATGCAGAACTGCCGGAACCACGCGGTCATGCCGGCACCCCCTGGCGCTGCTCGCGGTACTGTTTCAACCAGAAGCGCCCGCTGTCACGGGCCTCTTTCCACTTGGCCTGATTGGCCGTGTCGTCGGCCTGACCCAGGTCGGCCGGGGTGGGTCCGATCCGGTCGGCCAGGCCGCTCAGCTGGTCCAGGTCGAACCCGTAGACGCGGGCCGCGTTGAGGCCGAGCATGCGGCGGGTCTCGTCGACGGGTACGTCGTGGAAGCTGGATTGGAGCCATTCCCGGGTGTGGGGCCAGGTGCCCTCCGGATGGGGGAAGTCGTTGCCCCACAAGAAGGTGTCCACCCCGATCATGTAGCGCCGCTCGATCTCGAAGCGCTCGGGAGTGCTGGCCCCGATGAAGCAGTTGCGATCGAAGTACACCGAGGGCGGCATCTTCAGCTCGCCGATGATGGCCCCGTGCTTGATCTTTTTCGACGTGTGGGCGTGGTGGAAGCGGGTGTCCATCAGCCACAGCAGGTCCGGCACCCAGTAGGCGCCGCTCTCGGTCACCCCGAAGCGCAGGTTCGGGTGGCGTTCGAACACGCCGGTCCACATGAGAAACGACAGGGGCCGGGCCGCCCACCAGCGGACCTCCATCAGGTAAAGGGCCAGGTGGCCGCCGTAGTCGTCCTGGGGGGCCACCCCGGAGTGGGTGTGCACGGGGAGCTGGAGGTCGGCGCAGGCGGCCCAGAACGGCTCGTAGCGGGCGTCGTGGTAGTGCGGGTAGGGGGCGGTCATGGCCGGGATGAGCACGCCTCGCAGACCGTGCTCGGCGGCCCACTCGGCCTCCTCGACTGCGGCCGCCGGGTCGTCGAGCACGGGGGTTATGGCCACGCCGCCCCGGCGGGCCGGGCTCTCGGCGCACAACTCCGCCAGCCACCGGTTGTGGGCCCGGGCCCCGGCCATGGCCAGGCCCGGCTCGAGGGCTCCCGTGCTCGACAGCCCGGCGCCGAAGGGGGCCCCGGTAAAGCCGGTTACCGCGTCGCCGTCGGGGAAGATCACCTCGGCCACCACCCCGTCGGTGTCGAGCTCCTTGTCCCGCTTGGCCACGTCCCAGGCGCCCGAGATGCCCTCCTTCTGCTCTTCCAGCCACTTGTCGGCGAATTCCGGATCGGAGATGGAGGAGGCCAGGTTCTCGCCCTGGCGCTGGCGGATCATGTCGTCGAAGGCGTCCCGGTAGCCCGGGTCCACGTAGGGCCGGTACTGCTCGGTCGGGAGCCCGGCGTGGGTGTCCGACGAAATGATGAGGTAACGGTCCTGGGTGGTGTCAGTCATGCGGGTCGCTCCATATGGTCGGCGTAGCGGGTCACGCTGGGTGTTCGGCTCGGTGCGGTGGTGCGCCGGCTCGGTGCGGTGGTGCGCCGGCTCGGTGCGGTGGTGCGCCGGCTCGGTGCGGTGGTGCTCACCACGGGCGGAGGAACGTCTCCTGGGTGAAGCCGAGGCTGATCGAGTCGGCCGGCGGCCGGTCGAGCGGCTGGGCGACGTCGGCGACCCTGGGCCCGATGCGGTCACCTATCGGCGTCAGCCGGTCGAGGTCGAAGCCGTAGACGCGTGCCGCGTTGCCGGCGAGCATCTGGCGCATCTCGTCCTCCGGCACCCCGGCGAAGGTCCAGCGCAGCGACTCCGTCGAGTACGGGTAGGTCATCTCGTTGTGCGGGTAGTCGACCCCCCACATGATCCGGTCCACGCCGATCTGGTGCCGTAGCGGTGACTCCACCCGCCGCATGAAGCTGGCGCCCATCAAGCAGTTCCGGTGCCAGTACTCCGACGGGGTGAGCGATAGGGCGGAGGCCGCCGGGCCACCGAACACCGCCTCCACGGTCTCACCGTCCTCGCGGAAGCGGTGGTAGTAGAAGTCGAGGAACTGCAGGAGGCCGGGCAGCCAGCTCGATCCCCCCTGCTCGGTCATGACGAAGGTCAGGTTCGGGTGACGCTCGAAGACCCCGGCGAAGATCAGCTGCCACAACGCCCGGTGCGAGTACCACCCCTGCTCCACCAGGAATATGGCCCCGGAGACGCCCCCGACGGTGAGCCCCATCGGTGAGGCGTTGCCGCCGTGATGGTTGACGGGCAGTCCGAGCTCCTCGCACGTGGCCCAGATCGGCTCGTAGACATCCGAGAAGAGAGGTGGCAGCTCCGAGTCGGGCGGCACTCCAGGCAGCATGATCCCTCCGGTCAGGCCGGCCTCCTCGGCCCACCGGATCTCCTTCACCGCGTCATCGACGTCGTAGAGCAGTATCTGGGCGATCCCGGCCCGCCGGCCCGGCGTGAGAGAGCAGAAGTCGGCCAGCCACCGGTTGTGGGCCTGGAGGCCGGCCCAGCGGTGCCCGTAGTCGGCCTTCGTGGGCGGGATGGCGGTCAGGCTGGAGGTGGGGAAGAAGGGCGGGATGGTGTTGGGATAGAGCACTTCGGCCACGATGCCGTCGGACTCGAGCTCCCTGATCCGCCGATCGCTGTCGTAGTTGCGATCGGCTTCGTTGCTGACCAGATCGGCGAACGGGTTGACATACGTCGAGGCCCAGGCATCGAAATCGTCGTGGAAGCGCCGCTCCAGATAACCCTTGTACTCGTACATCTCGGCGCCGGCGTGGCAGTCGGCCGAGATGATGGTGTAGCGCTCGGAGCCGGGGAGCGGGGCTGCTCCAGCTCTGGACGCCTGCATCTGATCTGTCATGGACCACCCCCCGGTTCGCGGCCTGTACAGTAAAGCTTAGTAAGAATATCTCGTGGGGGTGGAGGCGCATGCAGAAGCTGGCCGGCAAGGTCGCGGTCGTCACCGGAGGGGGGGGCGGCATCGGGCGGGCCATGGGCCGCCGGTTCGGCCAGGAAGGGATGAAGGTGGTCCTGGCCGACTACGACGCCCACCTGCTCGACTCGGCGGTGCAGGAGCTGACCGACGGGTCGGTGGAGGTCATCGGGGTGCCGGTGGATGTCACCAAGCGGGACTCGGTGGAAGCGATGCGCGATGCCGCCCTGGAGCGGTTCGGTGAAGTGCACCTGCTCTGCAACAACGCCGGGATCGCCAACCAGGGGTCGGGCCAGATCTGGGAGCTGGAGGACTCGGACTGGCGGTGGTCCCTGGACGTGCACCTGCTCGGGGTGGCCCACGGCTGCGAGGTGTTCGTCCCGGTCATGCTGGCCCAGGACCAAGAGGCGCACATCGTAAACACGTCGTCGGGCAACGGCGGTCTGTACCCGATCCCGCGCACGCCCACGTATGCCGTAGCCAAGGCGGCCATGACGACGTACTCGGAATGCCTGTGGGGTCAGCTGCGCGACGCCAGGACCATGAGCTGGGTGTCGGTGCTCTTCCCGAGCGGCTACACCCCGGGGCTGCTCAACACCGGCATCTGGAACCAGCGGGAGCGCCCCGCCGAGTACGCCCGGACCAGCGACCGGCCCCTCCGCCGCGGCCTGGACATCCTCGTGGAGCAGGCCCAGAAGGAAGGCCGGGAGGTGCAGTTCACCCCGCTCGACGAGGTGGCCGATCAGGTGGTGGTGGGTGTCACCACGGACCAGTTCTGGCTGTATGTCCCCTCCGAGGCATCCGACCAGAAGGTGGAGGAGCGCTACCGGTCGATCGTCGAGCGGCGGCCGCCGAGCTACCTGACCTCGCCGGTGCTGTGAGCCAGCGGCCGAGCGGTCGGCGGGTCAGATGCGGCGGTCGGTCGGTGGGGCCAGGGTGAAAGGCTGGGCCCGCCGGGCGATGTAGGCGGGCATGTCCGCCGGCTGCCACCCCTCGACCAGGGACCGCCCGGCCAGGTCGTAGACCGGCCGACCGAGGCTGTGGAGCAGGTCGATGCTGAGCACGTCCATGCCGGTCATCTCGTCGGGGTCGCCTTCGAGGAGGGCCAGCACGGCCTCGACCATGGTCTCGACCGGCTCGAACATGTCCTCGGGGATCCAGCCACCTGCGCGCAGGGCCGGGGTGCCGATGGCCGATTGCGGTGACAAGACGTTGGCCGAGATGCCGTGGCCGTGGGTCTCCGAGGCCACGCTCTGGGTGTAGCGGTGCAGCGCCGCCTTGGTGGGGCCATAGACCGATCCGGCCTTGGAGGGCGGCGTCTCGGGGAACGGCGGGCCGACGACGGGCCGGGCCGCTTTGGTACCGATGTTGACGATGGCTCCGCAGGCCCCCCGTCCTCGCACGCTGGAAACCACCTGCTGACACAGGAGCATCGGCGCCTTCAGATTGACCTCGATGGCCTTCTGCATCTGTTCCAGGCCGAGCTCGGCGAACGGCGCGTAGGGACCGTAGGCCGCCACGTAGACCAGGTAGTCGACTGGTCCGAGGGCCTCCTCGGTGCGGGCGACCAGCGTGTCGCGGCCGCCATCGGGATCGGCCAGGTCGCAAAGGAACATGACACCCTCGCCGCCCACCACCTCGACCTGCGCCATGGTGTCGCGCATCTTCGCTTCGGAGCGGGCGCATATGGCGACGCGCGCCCCCTCGGCGGCCAGCCGGATCGCGGTGCCCGTGCCCGTACCGCCCTGGCTGGCCCCGGCGACCAGCGCCACCTTTCCTCTGTGACGCTGAGCCTCGGCGGGTGCGGTCACCGCCGCGAACGGTACCAGACGGCGCAGCTAGCGATCCCCGTCATGCGGCCCGTCATGCGGCCCGTCGTGTTGGCCGTCGTGTTGGCCGTCGTGTTGGTAGAGCCGGCCGTGGAGCTGGTACCAGGGGTACCACGCCGCGGATCGGGCGCAGACGACCTCGTCGGCCAGACGGCCCAGGCCGGCGACCGCCTCGTCCGGCGCGAGCGCGATGGCCAGGATGATCCGGCCCGGCTGGCGCGAACGCAGCGAGCGCGCCGCCCACGCCAGCGGCTGGAGGGAATCCGTGCCGTCGTGGACCAAGACGATGTCGCGGCCGGTGACAGACGAGTTCGTGTCCGTCACCAGATCCGACTGCCGCAGCCGTCGTTCGGCGTCGGCGACGGCGGCGTCGAGCTGGCCCGGTGCTAGGCGGAAGTGGGTCAGAGCGTCGACGTCGACCTGGCGTTGTTCGCGACCCGTGACAGCTCCCACGGCCGTCCAGGGGTGGGTGTCGTCGGTCAGGTACACGAGCTCCACCGGCAGGTATTCGCGGTCGGCGTGCAGGTGCTCGGCCAGGTGATGGGCGAGCACCATACTGTGGCGGTCGGTCGCCAGGAGGAGGACACGTCGGAGCTCGAGTCTCTCCAGCGGTCCGCGAAGCTCCTGGGCCGCCTCGGTGCGGTCGGCGAAGGCGCGGGGGTGGAGTTGCCCGGTGCTCGTCATGTCCCGACCAGATCCTTGATGGAAGCGATCAGTTGGGCCAGGCCGGCCTTGGCATCGGCGAAGAACATGTGGGTCCGGGGGTCGGTGTAGAGCTCGTTCTCCAGTCCCGAGTAGCCGTGACCCATCGAGCGTTTGATGACGATGACGCTGCGGGCCCGGTCGACGTCGAGGATGGGCATCCCGGAGATGGCGTTGCCCGGGCGGCGGGCGGCGGGGTTGACGACGTCGTTGGCGCCGATGACGAGCGCAACGTCTGTCAGGGGGAACTCGGGGTTGACCCGGTCCATCTCCGCCAACTGGGTGTAGGGAACGTTGGCTTCGGCCAGCAGCACGTTCATGTGTCCGGGCATGCGTCCGGCGACGGGGTGTATGGCGTAGGAGACATCGACACCCCGCTGCTCGAGCATCTCGGCCAGCGCGTGGACCTCGTGTTGGGCGCGCGCCGCGGCCAGGCCGTAACCGGGTACGACGACGACCCTGCTGGCATAGGCCAGTTGGATGGCGACGTCGTCGGCGCCTATGGGTTGGACGCCGGCTCCGGTCGAGGGCGCGGTCCCGGTGGAGTCGCCGGTCCCGAACCCGCCGGCGATGATGGCCAGGACCGACCGGTTCATGGCATCGGCCATGAGTTTGGTCAAGATGGTGCCGGACGCTCCGACCAGGGCTCCGGCGATGATGAGCCCGGAGTTGTCGATGACGAATCCGGCCATCGCCACTGCGGTGCCGGTGAAGGCGTTGAGCAGGGATATGACCACCGGCATGTCGGCCCCGCCGATGGGCAGCACCAACGTCACGCCGAGCCCGGCCAGCACGACGACGGCCAAGCCGAGGGCCAAGAGGCTGTGGCCGGGGGCGAGCACCAGCCCCCCGAGCGAGAGCACCGCGGCAAAGGCGACGAGGTTGGCGAGTCGACCCCCCTTGAACGTGATGGGGCTGCCGGACAGCCATCCCTGGAGCTTGCCGGCCGCAATCAGAGAGCCGGTGAAGGTGACGACGCCGATGATCACGTCGAACATGGAGGTGATGGTGACCCGGGGGGTGAGCCCCGAGCCACTGCCGCTGTGCAGCCGGACGAGCTCGCTCACCGCGACCGCGGCCGCGGCCCCTCCCCCCACCGCGTTGAACAGGCTGACGAGCTGGGGGATATCGGTGAGCTTGACCTTGCGGGCCATGACCAGCCCGGCCCCCCCGCCCAGCACGGTCCCGGCCGACAGAGCGGCCCAGCCGGCGGCGCGGGTCGTGCCATTGTGGCTGATCACGGCCAGGGTGGTGGCTACTGCGACGGCCATGGCAGCCATCGATACCCGGCTACCGTGCCTGGCCCGGGCCGGCGAGTTCATGAGATGGAGCCCGATGACGAATCCGGCCGCGGTCAACAGGTAGATCAGATCGGCGACGGCTTGGAAGGTGCTCACCGCTCCTGCTCGCTCTCGTGCGTCACGGTCGGTGGGCGGGGCTTGGCTTTGAACATCTGCAGCATCCGGTCGGTCACGGCATAGCCGCCGACCAGGTTGGCGGCCGCGAATGTGGCGGTCACGAAGGCCAGGACGTAGCCGACGACGTTGTGGGCCGTGGACGCCGCGAGCATGGCGCCCACGAAGATGATCCCGTGGATCGAGTTCGCAGCTGACATGAGGGGGGTGTGCAGGGTGGCCGGAACCTTGCTGATCACCTCGAAGCCCACCAGCAGGCTCAAGACGAAGATGCTGATGTCAGATAGCAGCGAGACGCTCATCCGATTCCTCCTGTGGGTCCGGGTGCCCCTTGGGCTCGACCGGCGCGGGGGCGAACACGATGGCCCGTTGGATCTCGTCTTCCGGATCGAGATTCAGCTGGTGGTCCTTCACCAGGAGGTGCAGGACCGCGGCCATGTTCTGCGACAGGGCGTCGGACGCGGCGCCGGGGACCCGGCTCGGCAGGTCCGACGCCCCGATCACGGTCACGCCCAGGTCGGTGGTCACCGCAGACCCGGGAACGGAACCCTCCACGTTGCCGCCGTGCGGGCCGGCGGCCATGTCGACGACGATGCTTCCACGTCGCATCCCGGCCAGCGCCCCGGCAGATATCAGTAGCGGTGGTCGGGCCCCCGGGACCGCCGCAGTGGTGATGATCACATCGAAGGCGCCGAGCCGGCCCTCCAGTTCCTGCCGCTCGGCCTCCTGTTCCGCCGCGGTCAGGGCCCGGGCGTAACCCCCCTCACCGCCGCCTTCCACGGCCTGGCCAAGGCCGAGGACCTTGGCGCCCATCGATTCGATCTCACTGCGGGCCTCCGGCCGGACGTCGTAGCCGGTCACCACGGCTCCGAGGCGGCGGGCGGTCGCCAGGGCGGACAGACCGGCGACACCGGCGCCGAGGACCAGCACACTGGCGGGCCGTGACGTACCTGCGGCAGTGATCATCATGGGGAAGTAGCGGCCGAAGGCATCGGCCGCAACGAGCGCCGCCTTGTAGCCGGCCAGGCTGGCCTGCGAAGTGAGCACGTCCATGGCCTGGGCCCGGCTGACGGTGCGGGGCATGCAGTCCAGGCTCACCCCGATGACTCCCTGCCCCGCCAACCGGGCGACGGTCTCGGGCTGGCGGCAGGCCGAGAGCATCCCGATGACCACCTGTCCGGGCCTCAGGCTCCGCTCGTCATCGGCGCTGGGCGCGGACAAAGTGAGGATCACGTCCGCCTGGTCCAGGACCTGCGGTCGGGCGGCAACGCGGGCGCCGGCGGCGACATAGTCGCTGTCGCTGTAGCCCGCCCCCTCGCCGGCCCCCCGCTCCACGACCACGGACAGGTGGTCCCTTGCGAGTCGTCTGACAGTGTCAGGTACGAGGGTGACCCGGCGCTCGGTACCGCCCTGATCGTTCAGCACGCCGACTATGGAGATGTCCACTGTCTCGCAGCTTCCTTTCCCGGGCGCCTCTGTCAGCCAGGGCCGCCCGTCCCGATCCTCCTCGGGTCGTCTCCAGATTGCCACCATCGAAGATTGGCGTCGTCACTATCACCCCGCCACCGTGGCTGGCTGTAGGGCCTATGGTCCCCATGTGGGTGATCTGGCAGGTCGACCAGGGGAGTCGACGGT
>JAKBAX010000522.1 GCA_021808785.1 Actinomycetes bacterium
TGTCGATGACGATAGAGCCACGAGAGGATTGGACGCTCACCCCTCGAGGACGGCGAGGAAAGCGGCGCCGTAGTCGTCGTCAAGATCCTCGATCACCATCTCTTCGTGGGGAGGCAAGGGCCGGACCCGCCGAAAGAGCTCCTCTACTGGGAGCTCGAGCGATCCGGATTCCGGCACCACAGGCTCGGTCGACATCGCGACCTCCAGACTACCCCCGGATCCGAGCCGGTCGAAGGGAGACGAGAGTTGTTCGCAGCACAACGATCCGTCCGCGAACGTCCCATAACCAGCGCCCCGTTATCCCGAAGCCTCACCGCCCCTGATCGGTTATCGGTGAGCGCCGGCGGAGGGTCGAGCCTTGGTGGAGCCACTCGGTAGCCAGTCGACTGAGACGGGGGTGGGCCTGGAGTTGGCGGGCGGCTGTTCGGGCGACGGCGGGGTCGAGAGCTGACAGAGCCTCCAGGCCGAGGCGCCATAGGTCTGGGTTGTCGTCGTCGAGCAACGCCTCGCATAGTTCTTGGGCCGCGTCGTCAGCTGGCCGGGCTTGGGTCCAGGCCAGCAGCGCGGCTTTGGCCTCGTCGGGTTGCATCTCGAGGCAGCACAGCAGTAGGGACTCGGCGTCGGTGTCGACCAGGTCGAGTTCGCCGTTTTCGTCGTCGAAGGAGGACGCGGCTATGGCGGCGAGAGCGCCGCCCAGGCCGGTCAGCTCGACCTGCTCTTGGTCGCGCACCACGATGCCGAGGTCGAGGAGCTGAGCGATCATGGCGTGGGCGAGGCGCACGACATGGCCGCGTTCGGCTTTGTCGTCGCGGCGGTAGCCGCAGCCGGAGCTGACTAAATCCCAGGCGCTGTCCTCGATGACCGTCAGCGGCACCGGTCCTGGCATCTCGGCCATCCCGACGAGCAGGCCGGTGACGTTGTCGTCGAGGAGCTCGACGTAGGTCTTGCGCCACCCCTGGCGGAAGCCGTCGATCAGTCCGTGTTCGACCAGGGTGATGGCCGCATTGAGCCAGGCGGCGAGCGGGTCGCGCTCCAACTCGGTGGCTAGGGGGCCGGCGACGATCTTAGTTCCACGCCATTCCACGAACCCGGCGGCGGCCGCCCAGCGGAAGGCGTGGGCGGTGTCGGGCAAGTCGTCGATGGATCGGACCTGGGGCGGCACCTGCTCGCCGGTGTTGAGTTGGCCGGAGAGGGCCACAAGGTCTGCGCCCTTTAGGTTGCCGGCCTGGGTGGCGGCCCGTCCGCCGCCCACGAACGCGACCACGTCCCGCATGCGACGTATGGCCGGGCTGGCGGCTGCTAGCTGGTTGAGTTCGACTGCTTCTGCCCGCTCATCGTCGGTAGCCATGAGCTCGGCCAGCGGGGTGTCGAGCACACGCTGTATCTCCTCGAAGACGTCCTGCTCAGCGTCCCCAGACCGCCCAGCCGGCCGGCGACCTTGCGGGGATCCGCCGCCCCGGGAGCGGCCGCGCTGCGAAGAAGCCATTCCCCGATGCTACGCGCCGGTGCCGAGCATGCCGGCTGGGGACACGAGCGTGGCGGTACGCAGCGCGGCCACGCCGCCGATCAATACCGTGTCTCGAGCAGATAAGACAGTCCGACGGCCACAGAGTGCGCGCACAATCCGGGGGGAGCGCCATCGGGGCAGTCGCACTCTCCGCTCAAGGGGTGCTGATGGTGGACCATGGCCAGGTATGGCCGGCCGTCACTGACAGTGGCACAGAGGCTGTGCTCGTCTTCGTAGAGGTCGTCGACCGCGTCCACCATGAGGCGTCCGCGCTCGAATCGGGCGGGCCCCGCCAGTCTTGCGAGATCGGTCTCGGTGAAAAAGATCAGCGGCGCCATCACAAACCGGCCTGAGAGCGAGGCGGGCGACCGGCCGCGGCGGCCTGTGCCGGCGGTAGTTGCGCCGGCTCACCCTCCGCAGTCGACTCGACGGTCCAGCGCGGCGGCGCAAGCCAGTCCAGTCCCACCCTTGCAACGAAGGGCAGCATCTCCCAGATCCCGAACGGCGAGATCTGGGCGTCGTATATCTCCCGCTTTCGCCGCAGGTGCCTAACCAGGCGCCCGTAGCGGCGGTCCCTCCAGCGGTCCGGAACGCACCGCCAACCGAGGCAGCTGCCCAGGTGCTGCCCATCGCCGATGAACAATTCTCCCCCGCAACTCCGACACGAACATTCGCTCCGGTGGGGTGCATCCGGCGACCCCCCAATAGTAAGAAACGGACGTCGATCCACCTCGGCCCACAGCCGCCACCGGTGCGAATCGACCCGGGCCCGGTCCGAAGTTGGTGTGATCGCGGTGCCGACCATGTCATCAGGGATGCCGAGACGACCGCCGACACCGTCCAGCAGGGCCTCCGGCACGCCACGGTCCATCAGCACCCACAAAGCGGTGATCCCATCGGGCCCATCGCACCGGTCAGACCCGCCACACCAGCTCGTCGAGCCCCCTGCCCCCGCCACGGTGCCAACCTTACGCGTCACCCACCGCCCTCCACCATGGACCGCTGCCGCGCTGACCCTGCGGTCATCCGACATGGCTCCGAGCTCCCAAGCGGGGCGTTCGGACCTTCCCAGAACAACGAGAAATATTGTCTCACCTCTCCGTCGCCCAGCCGTCCGCTAACGCCGGCTGCAGGACTGGCTTC
>JAKBAX010000090.1 GCA_021808785.1 Actinomycetes bacterium
TGGTGCTGGTCCATGAACGACCGGGAGTGGCGCATCGTCCGGACGTTGTGGTGGTGGCGGAGGCTGCGGTAGCTCGCCAGACCGGTGGCCACGCTCTTGTGGCCGCCGTCCATCGCCACCAGATTGATGTTGACATAGACGAGCAGATCGGACTCGGCGGCCCGCTTGTTGATCTCGACGTCCTCACCCTGGTCGGTCTGGCCCAGATGGACCAGGCCGCCCGGGTCCTCGGCGTCGTGCTGGAGCAGGCGGCCGGAGGGGGCGAAGGCGTCGTATACCCGGTCGCCGACGGCGTGGCGCAGCTCGGCCTCGGTCATGCGCCGGTGCAGGGCCAGGGCGCAGATCAGCACCACGTCGTCGACGCCGGCCGCGGCGGCCATGTCCAGGACCGCCTCCATGACCCGCTGGCGGTTGTCCGGGGGGCGCATGGGCGGTAGGGGCAGCGAGATGTCGTCGAAGGCGATGGTCAGTCGCATCCCCGCGAACAGCAGCTCCGGCAGGGGCGCCGAGTCCCCGAGCGGATGCAGCAGGGCCTGGCGGATCTCCTCGTCGGGATCGTCGAGCGGCGCGAGCGGCTCGGGCGCGTATATGACCCGCGACCGGCCGGCCGGCAGCCGCTCCAGCCGGAAGCCCTCCCCGTGCCAGGTGAGGATGGGTGGGGTGGAACGGTCCACCTCGAGGACGAATCCAGGTCGGGCCATCGGGGCCTACCTTCTCCTCTCGTTGCGTAGATCGAACACGATCTTGGTGGCGCCGCGCCCTCCGGCGTGGGCCGCGTGATCGATGGCGTCGGCGAAGCGGTCGAGTGAATAGCGGGCCGACACCAGGCGGTCCAGCCCGGCGCTCTCCACCACCTCCATGGCCAGGGCAAAGCTGTGCCGGCCGCCGGCCTGCGGCTCCGGCCCGTAGGCGTAGGCGCCGGCCAGGCGGATCTCCCGTTGCCATAACCCGGTGAGGTCCACCCCGACATGGCCCGGCATGCCGGCCAGCACCACGGTGGCGCCCGGGGCGGCCACCGCCAGTGCGTCGGCGATCGAGGCCGAGCTGCCGACGCAATCCCAGACGACCCCGGCCCCTCCGGTCAGCTGCCCCTGGTCGAGGATCCACGATCCGGTGGCCCGCCGCACGGCCCGGCGGATCTCGCCCGGTTCCACGACGTGGGTGGCTCCGAGCTCTCGGGCCAGGCGCCGTTGGTCGGGGTGCTTGGCCACCGCGATCAGGGTGGCTATGTCAGGGCGCAGCCGGGTTACGGCGGCGATGGTGGCCAGGCCGATGGTGCCGGCGCCGATCACCACGCCGGTCAGGTCGTGGCCCGCCGGTTGGGTGACGCCGGGCGCAGCCAGGGCCGCGTGCACTGCACATGCGGTGGGCTCCACCATGACCGCGGCCTCGTCGGACCAACCTTCGGGAACGGTGTGCAGCTGGGCCGGGTGGGCGGCCAGGGCCACCGACCAGCCGCCGCCGGTGTCGTGGCAGTATCCGGTCTGCAGCCCCGCGCTCAGATGTCCCGCCACCAGCCGCTCACAGTGATTGGTGCGCCCTTCGGTACAGGCCGGGCAGCGCGGTTGGACGCCCCGGATGGCGCAGTGCAGGACCGGCTCGATGACGACCCGGGCCCCGTCGTCGGTTTCGGCCACCACCTCGTGGCCGGGAACGAACGGGAAGCTGACGATCGGCTCGAACCACCGCGACGAGCGGCCGCCGACCGTGGCCAGGTCGCTGCCGCAGATACCTGACAGTCGGGGTCGCACGAGCTGCCATTCGGGCCCGGGCAGGGTGGGCGGGTCGACCTCGCTCAGGCGGAGCGGATGCGGATGGGTGGAGACGCGCGCCGCCGCGAAGCGGGCCAGGGACCGCTCGATCTGCAGGGCCCTCATACCCGCGGTCCGATCGGTAGGAGCGGGCGGGGGCCGCCGTCCGCCTTCGGCCAGTGCTCCACGTGCCAGCCCCGCTTGCGGGCGATGGTGGCCAGCTTGGTCTCGGGGTTGACCGCCACCGGATGGCCGGCTGCCTCCAGCATGGGCAGGTCACTGGCCGAGTCGGCGTAGGCCACGCACTCCTCGAGGTCGAGGTCGTGGGCCCCGGCGTAGTCGGCCATGATCAGGGCCCGGGCCTCGCCGGTGGGCGGGGCCTCGAGAAGCTCTCCCGTGAAGCGACCCCCCTTCCTCCCGAGGCTGGCGCATACCACTTCGTCGAATAGCGGGCGCAGCGGCTCGATCACCACATCGAGAGCACCGGTGATCAGCAGCGTCTTGTGCCCGAGAGCCCGGTGCTCGCGTACCCGGCGAATGCCGGCCGGGAACGACTTGGTCAGAACCAACCCGCTGAACAGCTCCCACGTGTCGCGCTCCAGCCGCTCCACCGGGGCCCCGTCGTAGCGCCGGTAGAAGTAGCGCAGGAAGTCGCTGCGATCGGAGCGATCCAGTGCGAGCAGGCGGGGGGCCTCCTTGAGGGTGCGGGCCACGAAGCGGAGCCGGTCGCCGTCGTCGAGGCGGCGGGTGGCCAGCCAGGAGTAGGAGTCGACCACGTTGGAGGCGATCAGTGTGTTCTCGAGGTCGAACACGGCCAGCTGTCGCTCCGGGGCCAGCACCGCTCGCCGGCCCCTCTCTTCGCGGGTCAGGCCGGTGGCTCCCTTGCGGCTGCGGCTGCGTCCCGGCGTGGCCATCCGGACCCTGGCATGAGCCACCACCGACGGCAGGTACACGTTCTGGCAGAAGTGGGGCCAGTCGATGACGGCCGGGTCGAAGCCGAACTCGGCCCGCTCCGCCTCGGGCAGCGACCGGTGCAGTTCGAGCAGCCGATCGACCGAGAAGACGGCCTCGGTCTCGGTGTAGGCGCCGTAGAGCTCCACGTAGGAGAGGGCCCGGTCCACCTCGTCCTTGCGTTCTTCCAGGCGGGCGCCCAGCTCGGCCTGCCGGCCGCGCAGGGGCAGCGACTGCAGCCCCTTCTCCGCCACGGAGATGGCCTTGGTGGCCCGGGTCAGCTGCTTTTGCACCCGGCGCCGGCCGGGGAACGACCAGTCGGGAACTGTGATGGGCTGATCGTGGCTGTCGGCCAGCGGGTGTTCGGTGAACCAGTCCCGTACCAGCTCCACCAGCTGCCGGTAGCGCAGCGGGTTACGGGCCCCCGACGCGGCGTGCAGCACGTCGGGCTGGTCGAGCGGTCCCCGGGCCGCCACCGCGATGATCGCCGACACGACCAGATCGACCGGGATCACGTCGATGATGCCTTCGGGCACCCCGGGGAACTCCTGGAGCAATCCCTTGGCGTAGGAGATGATGACCGGGTCGGCCATGCGGAAGCCCCGTATCCAACCGGGCACCGGCTCGGCCAGGGCGGACTCGATGATCGACGGCCGCACGATGGACACCGGCAGGTCCCGGCGGCTCTGGAGCAGGGCCCGTTCGCCCAGTGCCTTGGTGTAGGCATAGGCGTCGGGCCAGCCCAGACCCTGGGCCCGGGCCTTACCCAGGGTGACCATGCGGTCCTTCACCCAGTCTTCACGGAATCGCTCGGCCCGGGCGCTGAGCAGGGGGGTGCCGGCCGCCCCGAGCTCTTGGCGGGCGCTGCGTTGGAAGCGGGCCAGCATCTTGGGGTCCCGGCTCTCGGCGTCGGCGTCGGCCCGGGCCCGGCGGGCGGCGGCCACCTCGGCTCGCCAGTCGACCTCGGTGGACCAGGGGGTGTCGGCCAGGGCGGCCTCGGGGGCCCGGCCCCGGCGGCTGCCGGCCACGTAGGCGGTGGACACCGCGACCAGGTGGGGGAGGTTGGCCCCGCCAGGGGCCCCATCGTCACTTCCGTGCAGCGAGAGCAGGGTCTCGGCCACCCGGGTCGGGCCGAGCAGGTTGATCTCCACCGCGCTGTCGAGAGGCGAATCGAAGCTCACGGTGGCCGCCGAGTGGATGACGATCTGGCAGCTGTGCAGCAGCGCCCGACCCTCGTCGTCGAGCCCCAGCCCGTCGGCACCGACGTCGCCGGCCATGACGTGCAGTCTCTGACTGACCAGCTGGTCGAACCGGCCGCCGGAATCGCCGCGGAGCCGCTCGAAGCAGTCGTTCCGGAGGATCTCGCGCCGCACCCGGTCGGGCGCGCCACGCCGACCAGGTCGGATGAGCAGGGCCACCTCGCAGTCGGGCACCGAACGCAGCAACCGCTCGGTCAAAGCGGTGCCGAGGAAGCCGGTGGCGCCGGTGACGGCGATCCGCCGGCCGGCCAGTGCCTCGCGGAGCATCTCAACTGTCTACCATATGGTAGATGACCACGGTCGAATCACCCCGCAGCGGTACCCGGGCCCGGGTGGTGGCAGTGGCCCTGGCCGCCTTCGGGACCCGGGGCTACGACGTCACGTCGCTCGATGCGTTGGCCGTTGAGCTGGGGGTACGAAAGCAGACCATCCTGTACTACTTCCCTTCGAAGGAAGCCCTTCTCGGGGCGGCCGTCGATCAAGCGGCCGACTCGGTGGTCGCGGCCCTCGAGTCGGCGGTGGCCGACGTTCCCGATACTGCCCCGGCGTGGGCCCGGGTGGAAGCCATCGTCCGCGGGGTGTTCCGGCTGGCCGGTCGCCAGCCGGAGATCCTGGGCCTGCTGCGGGAGGTGAGCCGGCTCGGACCGCCAGGGGCGACCCGCTTCGCCCTGCGCATGGAACGCCTGATCGACCGGGCCACGGACTTCCTCGACGACGCCATGGCCCGGGCCGAGCTGCGGGGTCAAGACGCCCGGCTCCTCCTGTTCATGGCCTACTCCAGTGTGGTCGGAGTAGCCACCGAGATGGAGGTGCTGCGGGCCCTCGGGGTGGAGCCCACCGCCCGCACGACGGTGCGCCAGCGCCGGGCCCTGCTCGGCTTCCTCCGCTCCGCCCTGGTGCCGTAGGGTCGGGCGGCGTCGGCCGCCTCGATGGGGTGGGCGCGTCGTCGGGTGGGCGCGTCGTCGGGTGGGCGGGCTCGGCTCAGCGGCCGCGTTTGGCCTTGGGCGGGGTGTAGCGGGCGCTCGGACGGGGCCCGGCGGGGGCGGTGTCGTTTCCCTTGCCTCCCCGACGGCTTCTGCCCCGCCGTTCGCCCCCCCGGGCCTGGGCCTGCTGATCGTCGCGCTGGCGGGCCCGGGCGGCCATGCCGGTCCGGGCGGCGCCGCGCCGGCCGCCCAGCGTGCGGCTCACCGCCCGCCGTTGGCGCTGGGTGATCAGCACGCCGTAGATCAGAGGGAAGACCAGGGCCAGTATGTGCGCGGCTTGCAACGAATTGGGGGGCCGCGGCAGGGTGACGAAGAAGGCGGCGAAGATGGCGGCCAGCCCGGCGACGGTGCGATTGCGAACCGAGATCAGGCCCATGAAGGCGATCGAGGCGGCCACGCCGACGACCTGCAAGGCGGTCTGCGGGTGGGCCGGGGCGCCGGCGCCGTGGCGGACCACCAGGTTGAGGATGCCCACGGTGAGCAGCTCCAGCCCCACCACGTAGCCGTACATGGGTTCGGTACCCCGCAGGCGCGACGGCGGCAGGTCGGCGTCGGGGTCGGGAGGGGCGGGCGGTTCGAACGGCGGTGGAGTGTCCACCACCTCGGCGCGCACGGGCTCCTCCGAGCCGTCGCCGATGCGATGGTCGGGGTCGGCGGGGATCCGGCGGCGTAACAGGGCCATCCGCTACTGCCGGTCCCCGTCGGCGGGACCGGTCGCGCTCCCCGGATGGCCGTTGCCTTCGAGGCTGTCGGGGGCGGGACTGTCGGCGGCGGGACTGTCGGCGGCGGGACTGTCGGCGGCGGGACTGCCGGTGCCGTCGGGCAGCAGCCAGGGGCGGATCTGCACCACGCTCTGGCGGGGCCGGCCGTACTCGAACTCCGCTTCCACCGGTAGGTCCTTGGGAGGGTTTCCAGAGGTCTCCATCACTATGGATGGCTCCTCCTTGCGTCTCTCCAGCGCTTCTTGCAGGCCGAGGGCGAAACCGGTGAGGATGGCACCGGCCGCGCTCCGCTTACGCCACGCCTCGAGCTTGGGGGGCAGGGCGCTGCTGGCCCCGGGCGTCAGCCTCTCGAAGCCGGAGGGGTCCTCGTCGGCCCCCTCGCCCAGCTCGGCCCAATCCGCCTCGGGTGCCGTGTCCCACTCGGGTTCCCCGGTGGGGTCGGCGGCCGCGCTGGCCGGGGGCTCGTCGCGCTCGTTCTCCACGACTGTCCAGGCTACCGGCCGGCCGGGCCATCGAAACGCCTCGATGCCCAGCACCGGAACCCCGGACCGACTGCTACGCGCCGAGCTCAGGCCGATGGCAGGGGAGCGGGCAGGAGGGAATCGCCGGTCAGGAGCCGGTCGACGTGCAGGGCCGCCGAGCGGCCCTCGGCGATGGCCCACACGATCAGGCTCTGGCCCCGGCCGGCGTCGCCGCAGACGTACACGCCCGGGCGCGACGTCTGGTAATCGGACCGGCGGGCGATGGTACCCCGGGGCGTCATCTCCAGCTCGAGGGCCGAGGCCAGCTCCGGCTCGGGGCCCGAGAAGCCCAGGGCCAGTAGGACCAGCTCGCAGGGCAGCTCGAATTCGCTGCCCTCCACCGGCTCGAAGCTGGGCCGGCCGTCCACCGACGTCATGGTCACCTCACACGCCCGCAGGCCCCGGACGTGCCCGGAACCGTCATCGAGGAATTCGAGTGTGTTGACCGCGAAGACCCGATCGCCACCCTCCTCGTGGGCCGACGAGGTGCGGAACACGAGCGGCCAGGTCGGCCACGGGGTGGAGGGATCCCGGCTGTCGGGCGGTCGCGGCATGATCTCGAACTGTTTGACCGACCTCGCGCCGTGGCGGTGAACGGTGCCCAGGCAGTCGGCGCCGGTATCGCCGCCGCCGATGATGACCACGTTCTTACCGGCCGCGGTGATCTCACAGGCGGCCACCGGGTCCTCGGCGGCTACCGCCCGGTTGGCGAAGGGGAGCAACTCCATGGCGTGGTGGATCCCGGCCAGGCCCCGGCCCGGGATGGACAGGTCGCGGGGGACGGTGGCGCCGACGGCGATCACCATTGCGTCGTGCTCGGCGGCCAGGGCCGAGGCGGCCCGCGTGCCTTCCCCCGCCTCTGCCGCACCGATCGAGACCCCGGACACGAACGCGGTGCCTTCCGCTTCCATCTGGGCGATGCGCCGGTCGAGGTGTCTTTTTTCCATCTTGAACTCGGGGATGCCGTAGCGGAGTAGGCCCCCTGGGGCGTCGGCCCGCTCGTAGACCGTCACCGAGTGGCCGGCCCGGGTCAGCTGCTGGGCCGCGGCCAGCCCGGCCGGGCCAGATCCGATCACCGCGACCCGCTTGCCGGTGGCCCGCGACGGCGGCACCGGGGTGACCCAGCCCTCGTCCCAGGCCCGGTCGACGATGGTGACCTCGACCTGCTTGATGGTGACCGGATCGGAGTTGATGGCGAGCACGCAAGCCGCCTCGCAGGGCGCCGGGCACAAGCGGCCGGTGAACTCGGGGAAGTTGTTGGTGGCGTGCAGCCGCTCGATGGCCGCTCTCCACTCGTCTTTGTAGACCAGATCGTTCCAGTCCGGGATCAGGTTCCCGAGCGGGCACCCGTCATTGCAGAACGGTATGCCGCAGTCCATGCAACGACTGGCCTGGTTCCGCAGGCGGTCGCTCTGGAACGGCTCGTAGACCTCCCTCCAGTCCCGCAGCCGCACCGGCACCGGGCGGCGGGTGGGTAGCTCCCGCCCGAACTCGAGAAATCCGGTCGGCTTACCCATGCGCGGCCGC
This sequence comes from Actinomycetes bacterium, assembly GCA_021808785.1. Taxonomy (GTDB): domain Bacteria; phylum Actinomycetota; class Acidimicrobiia; order Acidimicrobiales; family Palsa-688; genus JAKCDU01. The sequence continues at coordinate 7,715 of JAKBAX010000090.1, forward strand.
CATGATCGCTTCCTCCACCGGTCGTCCGGCCTCCTCGGCCCGGCGCACCGCCTCCAGCACCCGCTTGTAGTCGCGGGGCATGACCTTCACGAACGAGGCGGCGGCGCGAGGCCACGCGGTCAGGATCCTGGCGGCCACGGCCGAGTCGGTCTCGGCCCCGTGGGTGCTCAACACGTCGGCGAGCCAGGCGGTGTCGTCCTCGTCGCAGTCCTCGAGGTCGACCATCTCACCGTTGAGGTTGGCACCGAACACGCCTGACGGGTCCCACACGTAGGCGATGCCCCCTGACATACCGGCCCCGAAGTTGCGACCGGTCGGGCCCAGGACCACCACCCGGCCGCCGGTCATGTACTCACAACCGTGGTCGCCGACGCCTTCCACGACGGCCACGGCCCCGGAGTTGCGCACGCAGAAGCGCTCGCCGACCAGGCCCCGGATGTACACCTCGCCGCTGGTGGCCCCGTAGAGGATCACGTTGCCGGCGATGATCTGCTCCTCGGCCACGAACGAATCCGGGGCGTCCGACGACGGGCGGACGATCAGGCGTCCCCCCGACAGCCCCTTGCCGAGGTAGTCGTTGGCGTCACCCTCGAGGCGCAGGGTGACGCCGCCGGGCACGAAGGCGCCGAAGCTCTGCCCGGCCGAACCGGTGAAGCTGATGTCGATGGTGCCGTCGGGCAGACCCCCGCCACCGTAGCGGCGGGAAATCTCGGCTCCCAGCAGGGTCCCGACCGTCCGGTTGACGTTGCGCACCGGGTAGGCCAGGCGGACCGCTCGGGCGTCGTCGAGGGCGGGGGAGCAGTCGGCGATGATGGTGCGGTCGAGGGCCCGGTCCAGACCGTGGTCCTGGCCGGTGATGCAGCGTCGGGCCTCGTCGTGGCCCACCACCGGCTGCTCCAGGATGGGTGAGAGGTCGAGTCCCCGGGCCTTCCAGTGGTCCGTGGCGCCGGTGGTGTCGAGCAGCTCTGGGTGGCCGATGACCTCGTCGAGGGACCGGAAGCCCAACGAGGCCAACAGCTCCCGCACCTCCTCGGCGATGTACTCGAAGAAGGTCACTACGAACTCGGGCCGACCGGTGAACCGCTTGCGCAGCTCGGGGTTCTGGGTCGCGATCCCCACCGGGCAGGTGTCGAGGTGGCAGACCCGCATCATGATGCAGCCGCTGACCACCAGGGGGGCGCTGGCGAAGCCGTACTCCTCGGCGCCGAGCAGGGCCGCCACCACGACGTCACGGCCGGTCTTGAGCTGGCCGTCGACCTGCACGACGATCCGGTCGCGCAGCTTGTTGGCCAGCAGCGTCTGCTGGGTCTCGGCCAGTCCCAGCTCCCAGGGGGCGCCGGCGTGTTTGAGCGAGGTGAGCGGCGAGGCGCCTGTCCCACCGTCGTGGCCGGAGATCAGGACCACGTCGGCGTGGGCCTTGGACACCCCGGCGGCCACCGTGCCGACGCCGACCTCGGCCACCAGCTTGACGTGGATGCGGGCCCGGTCGTTGGCGTTCTTGAGGTCGTAGATGAGCTGGGCCAGATCCTCGATGGAGTAGATGTCGTGGTGGGGCGGCGGCGAGATCAGACCTACCCCGGGCGTGGAGTGGCGGGTCCGGGCGATCCAGGGGTACACCTTGTGGCCGGGTAGCTGGCCACCCTCGCCCGGCTTGGCCCCCTGGGCCATCTTGATCTGGATGTCGTCGGCGTTGACCAGGTACTCGCTGGTGACTCCGAAGCGGCCGGACGCCACCTGCTTGATGGCGCTGCGGCGCAGATCGCCGTTCGGGTCCGGGGTGAAGCGGTCGGCATCCTCGCCGCCCTCGCCGGTGTTGGAGCGGGCTCCCAGGCGGTTCATGGCGATGGCTAGCGTCTCGTGGGCCTCGGCCGAGATGGAGCCGTACGACATGGCCCCGGTGTTGAACCGGGCCACGATGGAGGAGACCGGCTCGACCTCCTCGATGGGTACCGGCGCCCGGCCGGTCTCGGCCGCATCGCGCAGGCGGAACAGGCCTCGCAACGTCGCCAGCCGGGCCGACTGTCCGTCCACCGCCGCGGTGTACTGCTTGAAGATGTCGTAGCGTCGGCTCCTGGCGGCGTGCTGCAGCTTGTGCACGGTGGTCGGGTTGAACAGGTGGTACTCACCCTCCCGCCGCCACTGGTACTCGCCGCCCACCTCGACATCGCGGTGGGCCAGCTCGCTCGGCCGGTCCGGCCACGCCTTCTCGTGGCGGATGAGCACCTCCCGGGCGATCTCGTCCAGCCCGATGCCCTCGATCCGGCTCACCGTGCCGGTGAAGTATTGGTTGACGACCTCGCTCGACAGGCCGATGGCCTCGAACACCTGGGCGCCGGTATAGGAGGCCACCGTCGAGATGCCCATCTTGGACATCACCTTGAGCACGCCCTTGCCGCACGCCTTGATGTAGTTGCGCACCGCCTTGCGGGGGTTGAGATCGCCCAGGTCCCCCTGGCGCACCATGTCACTGATGGTGTCAAAAGCCAGGTAGGGATTGATGGCCGCCGCTCCATAGCCGAGCAACAGCGCCATGTGGTGCACCTCCCTGGCCTCACCGGTCTCCACGACCAGGCCGACCCGGGTCCGGCTCTTCTCCTGGATCAGGTGGTGGTGCACCGCACTCACGAGGAGCAGCGCGGGGATGGGCGCCAGCTCGGGAGAGGCGTGGCGATCGCTCAGGATGATGATCTTGGCCCCGTCCTCGATGGCTGCGCTCACCTGGGTGCAGATGCCCGAGAGCGAGCGGGCCAGCGCCGCACCCGGCTCGGGGTCGGTGGCGTCGAACATGCCGTCGATCGTGAACGCCTGCCACCCGGGCTGGGTCCCGTCCTCGTTGATGTACATCAGTGTGGCCAGGTCCTCGTTGGTGAGGATGGGCTGCGGCATGACGATCTGGTTGCAGCTGGCCGGCTCGGGGGCCAACAGGTTGCGCTCCGGGCCGATGATGCCCGACAGGGAGGTCACGAGCTCCTCGCGGATGGCGTCGAGGGGCGGGTTGGTGACCTGGGCGAACAGCTGGGAGAAGTAGTCGTAGAGCAGACGGGAGCGATCGGACAGGACCGCGATCGGTGTGTCGGTCCCCATCGACCCGAGCGGTTCCAGCCCCCCTCTGGCCATGGGCCCGATGAGTATCTTCATGTCCTCCTGGGTCCATCCGAACAGCCTCTGGTGGGTCACCACCGACGAATGTTGCGGGGTGAGGGTGAAGCGGGGGGCCAGGTCGTCGAAGTGGATCTGGTTGTCCGCCAGCCAGTCGCCGTAGGGGTGCTCGGCGGCCAGCTGCGACTTGATCTCCTCGTCGGAGACGATGCGACCCTGGGCGGTGTCCACCAGGAACATCCGGCCCGGCTGCAACCGGCCTCTCTGCACCACCCTGGCCGGCGCGATGTCGAGCACCCCGACCTCGGATGCCATGACGACCAGGCCGTCGTCGGTCACCCAGTAGCGCGACGGGCGGAGGCCGTTTCGGTCCAGCACCGCGCCGATCACGGTGCCGTCGGTGAAGGCGATGGAGGCCGGTCCGTCCCACGGTTCCATCAGAGCGGCGTGGAACTGGTAGAAGGCTCGTCGGGCCGGGTCCATGGTGCGATGGTTCTCCCAGGCTTCGGGGATCATCATCAGCACTGCGTGGGGTAGGGATCGCCCGCCCAGGTGGAGCAGCTCGAGCACCTCGTCGAAGCTGGCCGAGTCGCTGGCTCCCGGGGTGATCACCGGGAAGAAGCGGTCCACCGGGCCCGGCAGCAGGTCGCTCTCGAGCAGCGCCTCCCGGGCCCGCATCCAGTTGCGGTTGCCCTGGAGGGTGTTGATCTCGCCGTTGTGGGCGATGTACCGGTAAGGATGGGCCAGAGGCCAGCTCGGGAAGGTGTTGGTGGAGAAGCGGCTGTGCACCAGCGCCAGGGCCGTGTCGACCCGCTCGTCATTGAGATCAGGGAAAAAGGGGCGCACCTGTGGAGCGGTCAGCATTCCCTTGTAGACGATCGTGCGGCTGGAGAGGGAGGGGAAGTACACGCCCTCGACCTGGTGCTCGATCCGCTTGCGCAAGATGAAGGCCCGGCGCTCCAGATCCAGCCCCTCGGAGCCGCCGACGAAGATCTGGTGGAACTCCGGCATGGCCTCGAGGGCGATGCTCCCCAGCTCGGAGGAGTCGATGGGCATGTCCCGCCAACCGAGGAGGGTCAACCCCTCGTCGGCGACGATCTGGTCGATGGCATCCCGGCGATGGTGGCTGCCCCGGGGCACGAAGGCGATGCCGGTGGCGTAGGCGCCGCCCGGTGGCAGGGTGAAGGTGGTCACTTCCCGGTAGAACGAGTCGGGGATCTGAATGAGGATCCCGGCGCCATCGCCGGTGTTGGTCTCCGCTCCCGAGGCCCCGCGGTGCTCCAGGTGGCACAGGCTGTCGAGGCCCATCTGGACCATCTGGTGACTGCGCCGCCCGTGCATGTCCACGACGAAGGCCACGCCGCAGGCGTCGTGCTCGAATTCGGGCCTGTACAGCCCGAAGGGCGGGTTGGGTCCAGCCATGTGCGTCCTTCCGGGGATCGATGGTGTCCACGCGCGAAGGGACGACGCTGGCCCTTGCTGCGGTCACCAATAATAGGCCACTCCTGACCGTCGCGCAGCCGCTTTTGTCCGATCCGGGGCTCGCCCGGCCGGTGCCCACCCGGCCCCCAACGCACCGGAGCCCTCCGGTGGCGGACGGTCGGGACCGGCGCTACGCTCGCGGTTCCCCCGGGCGCTTGGCTCAGTTGGTTAGAGCGCAGCCTTCACACGGCTGAGGTCGGAGGTTCGAGTCCTCTAGCGCCCACCCTGTTTCCGCAGTTCAGAGGCCCTTTTTGGGTTGACCGTAGGTGACCGTTATGTATCATTCCGTGCCCCTCGAAGGGGCACGCCGGGGGCACGAGGGGCACGCGGGGGCACGACGGTTAGCTTCGGCAAGGATCGGCGGGGTGATTCCCGGTGCCAGCCGGTCATGTTCGTAAGCCACGAGGCTGGCGCGGGCACAGGTGGTCATAGAGAACCCGATCCTCAACTCGCCATATAAGGAACCGGGCCGGCATTTCCGTTTCGACGATGAGGGCATTACCGACGAGATCGTCGAGTCGCGGCGTGTGTCGTCGTATTTCGTGCCCATCCCGGCGGCCAAGAAGCGGGCCGGGCAGCTCCAGTTCGAGGAGTGGACCGGAGACCGGATCCTGGAGAACGCGTTCATCAACCGGATCCGGGGCAAGGTGGGCATCTGGCGGGCCGGGGGCTGGCAGGGGGTGACGCCAACCACCCGGGCGCTTCTGGGGTACTGGTCGGACCCGGAGCGGGATCGGCCGCTGTTCTTTTGCCAGATCGAGGCGCTCGAGACGGCGATCTACGTAACCGAGGCGGCCCGCAAGTTCGGAGACGCCTGGATAGAGAACGATTTACGTGGCTTCGCCGATGATGCCAACCCGGGCCTGCTGCGGGTGGCCCAGAAGATGGCCACCGGGACCGGCAAGACGGTGGTGATGGCCATGCTGATCGCCTGGCACACGCTCAACAAGGCGGCCAACCCGCAGGACGGCCGTTTTTCGGACGCCTTCCTGGTGGTGGCGCCGGGGGCCGGCCGAGTTGGCGGACCCAGGCTTGGCGACCGGCGAGCGCGGATTCGGCCAGTGTTGCGGCGCGTCGGGCCATCGACTCCGCCCGCTGATCGAGGGCGACGGCTGTGTCACCGTCGGCCGGGCGGACTGGCCTGGGCACGATCCCGGCGACGAGGTCGTCGGGCGTCGTCCGATGTTCCGGGTGGGCTTGCAGCCATGGGTGGACTCGGTGATGCAGGACTGCCGCGGGATCGTCGGCGTTGACCAGGGTGCGGGCTCGGATCAGCGCCCCGAAGGTCGCCTCGACGTCCATTCGACGCCGCTCTGCCTCCTTCAAGGTGGCGACGAGAGACCCGTAGGCGTCGCTAGCCACAATCGCATCGACCTGGACCGCAGACAGCCCGGAGCGGGCCAGCAGCGCCCGGTATCGATCCTCCTGGGCAGCCGGGCTTCCGCCTCCAAGGTGGCGGTCGTGGTGGAGGTCTCGCGGCCTGTGGCCCGGAACCGGGAACTGCCGTCGGGGCGCAGAATTCTCGCCGGTGTGTGATGCAACTCCGGAGGCTCGATAATCAGGGCGCGGGCGAGCGCCGAGACCGTGGCCCGCTCGGCCACCTGTATCCGCTCGGCGGGGGCGACGAAGCGGACACCATGGAGCTGGCGGTGGACCTCGGCGGCCACGTTCCAACGGGAGAATGTCGCCCGGTTGGACGCCACCTTGTCCAGCGCCACCCGGGCCATGTCGTGGAGAATTTCGCTTTCGATGTCATCCGAGCGAAGCACTGGTAGGTCGTTGCGATCGGCCAGCGACGCCACCCACGACTCCGGTTCGCCGTCCACATACGGGATCGACCGGATACCCCATTCGGTGGTCATTTCGGCCAGGCTGCGATGGACCTTGTCCGGTCTGGTTTCCAGGGTGGTCCGCTGGCGCAAGCGGATCACCTCGGTCGCGGTCGGCTGACGGCCCCGGAGCTTGACGAACTCGCCGATCAACCCGTCTTACCGGGATGCCCTGGCCGTCGCCCAGTCCGGCCAGGCCGGCGCCCAGAAACCGGCCCGCTGGAGTCCCGCTCTGGGCGTAGTAGTCGACCATCGACGACCGGTGGGCTGCGCCGTCTCCGACCGCCACCGACTCCATCAGGTAGCGGTAGCCGCTGCCCAAGCTCATGCGCCGGATCGAGATCATTCCGGCTCGGCTCCTCCCGGAAGGAGGAACGAGTCCTCTCACCTGTATCCAGGGAAGTGTCACTTCCCGACAAAACACCTGGTCACAGGGCCTTTCCGGGGCAAATGCCAGACGTGTAGAGCCGGGGAGGTCCGAGGTTGGGATGGGGTGGTCGTGGTGGTGGAGGTGGCGGTGGATGGGCGATGGTGATGGTGGTGACTGGGTGGTTGGGATAGTTGGGAGGAAGGAATGAGAGGGGCAAGGGAGGGTGGGCGAGGAAATCGCAGTAGCAGCAAGGGA
>JAKBAX010000523.1 GCA_021808785.1 Actinomycetes bacterium
GGACCCGGCGCAGATGGGCCAGGTCGACCACCCCGTCGGCACCAACGGCGAGCGGGCGCACCTCGCAGCCGGCCCCGGCGGCCACCCGGGCCGACTCGAGTACTGCGGCGTGCTCGACTGTGCTGACCACCACGGCGGGGCCGAACCCGGCGGCCGGCCCGGCCGGGCCGGCCGGGAAGGCACCCACGGCCGCCAACGGGCCGAGGATGGCCAGGTTGTCCGCCTCGGTGCCCCCGGAGGTGAACGTCACCCCGGCCGGCTCGACGCCCATCCAGGCGGCCACCGCGTCGCGGGCTTCCTCCACCGCCGCCTTGGCCCGGCGGGCCACGGAGTGGCTGCCCGAGGGATTACCGAAGCCGTGGTGCAGCCACTCCTCCATGGCGGCCAGGGCTTCTGCACCCAGGGGGCTGCTCGCCGCGTGATCGAGGTACACCGGCACAACCCGCGAGCGTACCGGCACAACCCGTGAGCGTACCGGTGCGCGCGAGCAGGGGTCCCCGCGGGGGTACCGTCGCGGTGTGCCCTCGAAGAGACACTACGGTCTAGTCACGTGAGTCAGCTCCGACTCGATCCGATGACAGGACGCTGGGTCGTCATGGCAGGTGAGCGGGCCCAGCGCCCCTCGGATTTCCTGCCCCGCCGCCTGCCCGTCGAGGACGATCCGCTACGCCCCTGCCCCTTCTGCCCCGGCTCCCATCTCGAACCCGTCCTCGAGTGCATCGGGCCCGATGGGGAGTGGGACGTCCGGGTGGTAGCCAACCTGTACCCGGCCTTCAGCGGCAACGAGCCCATGGTGGTCAGCCACCTCGGTCCGGTCTTCACCCAGGCGCCGGCCAGCGGGGTGCACGACGTGATCATCCTGGCCCGCGACCACAGCGTCAGCTGGGCCGACCTCGACGGCGACCACGCGGCCCGGATCATGACCGCGGTCAAACAGAGGATGGCCGAGCATTCCCTCCAGCCCGGGCTGCGCTACAGCCAAGCGGTGGTCAACTCGGGGCGTGAGGCGGGCGCTTCCATCGAGCACCCGCACGGCCAACTCCTGTCCATGCCCTTCATCCCGGGGGAGGCGGCCAACGAGTTGGCCGGCTTCGCCCGCTTCCAGGGTAACTGCCTGCTGTGCGCAGTCATGGACGCCGAGGACGAGGAGCGCCACCGGGTGGTCTACTCCGACGATCGGGTGGTGATGCTCTGCCCGTTCTGGAGCGGCACCCCCTACGAGATGCTGCTGATACCTCGCGCCCACGAAATCCATCTCTACGGCGCCGCCGACGAGGACCTGGCCGCCATGGGCCGCTCGGTGCAGCTGGCCCTGTCTTCGCTGCGCTGGCGCCTGGGCGACGTCGCCTACAACCTGATGTTCCACTCGGCCCCGTTCCGCACCACCGCGGACTTCCATTGGCACGTCCACGTGGTGCCCAAGATCTCGACCCGGGGCGGCTTCGAGATGGGTTCAGGGGTGCTGATCAATGTGGTGCCCCCCGAGCGGGCGGCCGACGACCTGCGCTCCAGCTTCGCCCACGCCTGACCGGCTCAGAAGCTCAGATAGCGACCACGTGGGCCGGCGTCCACTGGCTCCAGGCCGGGCCCGACCAGTCCATGACCCCGTGGTCACCCCACGCCGGGGGGCGGGGGCTGCCGGTCACCTCGACGATGTCGCCGACCCGACTGAACCCGAAGAACTGTGCCGCGTTGGTCGGGCTCAGGTTGATGCACCCGTGTGACACGTTGGTGATCCCCTGCGAGGCCACCGACCACGGGGCCGCGTGCACGTACTCGCCGCTGTCGGAGATGTGCACGTCGTCGTAGACGTACTCGTCGTAGCCGCCGGGCGACTGGACCGGGATGCCGACTGTGGAGGACACCATGTGGACGACGCTCTCACGATCCATCACTATGTGGATCCCGGACATGGTCGGCCACTGGGTGCTGCCCCCGCTGAGCGGATAGCTGTAGAGGGTGGCCCCGTCGAGCGTCACCGTCATGCGCTCGGTCTGCAGGTTGGCATAGGAGATGCGGGCGTCGCCGATGCCGAACGAGTCGAGCACCGTGCCGGCCGTCCACTCGCCACCGCCCACGTCTATCCCGCTCATGTCGCCCGAGACCTGGACCTTCTCGCCCACCGGCCAGAAACTGACCGGGCGGAAATGCAGTTCGTGGTCGTTGAACCAGTACCAGCCGCCCGCCACCGGCTTGGACATGGCCACCGTCAGGCGGGCGTCGATGGCCTTTTGGACCGCGGTGCTGGTCACGTCGTGGTTGAAGGTCACGACCACGGGCTGGCCCACCCCGACGGTCATCCCGGTGTCGGGGAACACGCTCGCGGTCACCGTCGCCGCGGGTGTGAGCGTCGTGAAGGTGGAGGTGTGGCCGACGCTCACCCCCTGGCCGGTCACCGACACCGTCACCGTGTAGCTGGTGGACGGCAGCAGCGATCCACTGGCCACCCACCGCCCGGGGGCGGCGAGGGTGCCGGTGACGGCCGCGCCGCCCGCGCTCACCACCTTCACTGCGGCCAGCGTGCCCGAAGACGTCGACACGGTCACCGCCGAGTCGAGCGCCACGTTGGCCGTACCGGAGGCCGGCGTGACGGTGATCGACTGCAGCAGGGCGGCCTGGCTCTGGTGGATGGCCGCCTCCTGGGCCG
>JAKBAX010000091.1 GCA_021808785.1 Actinomycetes bacterium
GCGCCCCTTCGTGTTCGCCGGCGCGGCCCGAGCCCGACGGCGGGCGAGCGAAGGGTGATCGGGGCCCTGCACCGCCCTTGTCGAGCGGCCCCGTGCCACCACCGCGACCGCCTGGTGTAGGAATAGGACATGGCCAACCAAGAGGAGCTGGGTGCGTTCGCCGGAGGCGTCGCCGTCATCACCGGGGCGGGTGCCGGTATCGGCGCCGGGTTGGCCCGCTACGCGGCAACCGAGCTGGATATGACCGTGGTACTGGCCGACATCGACACGGCGGCGGTCACGAAGCTCGGCCAAGAGCTGGGGGCCGCCGGGGCCCGGACCCGTCCGGTCACCACCGACGTGCGTGATTCCCGGTCGGTGGATCTCCTGGCCGATCTCGTCTATGAGGAGGTCGGGCCGGTCCGGCTGCTGGTGAACAACGCCGGGGTGGAGCAGTTCGGGTACCTGTGGGACACCCCGGTGGCCAATTGGAACCGGCTGGTCGAGATCAACATCAACGGTGTCTTCCACGGCATACGTTCCTTCCTTCCCCGCCTGCTGGCCCATCGCGACGGCCCGCCCTCCTACGTGCTCAACCTGGCGTCGGTGGGCGCGGTGGGGGCCTCCGCGCTACAAGCGCCATACATCATGAGCAAGCATGCCGTTCTGTCCATCACCGAGTGCCTCTATCTCGAGGTGCAGGCGGTAGGGGGAAACGTCCGGGTGGGGGCGGTGCTGCCCGGGATCGTCACGTCCGACATCTTCCAGTCGGCCCGCTCGGTCGACGGTGGCGACCTCGTCGCGGCCGAGGATCATCGCCGGGCCATGATGGCCATCCGGGAGGGGGGCATGAGCCCCGCGGATGCGGCCCAGGCGATCTTCGAGCAGGCCGCGGCCGGCGAGTTCTACATCGTGACCCACCCAGAGATGGTGCTGGCCGCCATGGCGGCGCGCGGTGACCAGCTCCGTGACCGCCGGGCCCCCCGGGTGCGCCGACCCGGCTAACGGCGACGTCCCCGCTCGAGGCGGTCCAGGAGACGTTCGATCCCGGCGACGGCCTCCTCCTGGGCGGTGTCGAACCCGGACGCCTGGTCGTAGGCCATGGCGAAAGCCAGCCCCTGGACCGCCGATGCGACGAGGGCGGGTGGGAACTCGTCGCCATCCAGGCCGTACTCGTCCAGCAGGGAGGGCAGGGCCTCGGTCTGCATCCGCCGGACCTGCCGGGCGAGCGAGGCGACCTCGGCCTGGACGGCCGGGCGGTGGTTGGCGGCAGCCGTAAGCTCCACCAGGAGCCGGTTGCCGGCCGGCTCGGCCATGAGCCGCCACCACGCCCGCAGCGGTTCGGGCGAGGCCAACGCCTGGCCCAGCCGGGCCACCGTCTGCTGCCCCCGGCGACGGACTACCGCAATGAGCAGCTCGTCGAGCGACCCGTAGTGGTAGTGCAGCTTGAGACCGGCCTCCGCTTCGACGCGCCGAGTGGTGACGGCCGCGTACCCGTCACGGATCATGACCTGCTCGGTCGCGTCGAGCAGTCGCTGACGCTTCTCTGCGGTGGCCGTTCGGGGCCGGCGGGCGGGGACCACGCCCAGTGTCTTAGCCCATCCGGTCCACCCTTGACGGACCCGCCGGAATAAGTTAGAACGGTCGCTCCAACTTCGTGTGGGGGTAGGTATGTCAGTCACAAGTGATGCCGGCGTCTATTTCGACCCGTACGACGTGGACATAAACGCCGATCCCTACCCCGCCTACGCGCGCCTCCGCGAGGAGGCGCCCCTGTACCACAACGAGCGGTACGGCTTCTGGGCCCTGACCCGCCACGAGGACGTGCAGAAGGCGCTGCTCGACTGGCAGACCTTCACCAGCACCCGCAGCGACATCCTCGACATCATCAAAGCCGACGTCGAGCTTCCGCCCGGGGTCATCCTCTTCGAGGACCCGCCCCTCCACACCATCCATCGCAAGCTCATGTCCCGCGTCTTCACGCCCAGGCGAATGGCCGAGCTCGAGGACCAGGTCCGCCGCTACTGCGCCCGCTGCCTCGATCCGCTGATCGGAAGCCGGGAGTTCGACGTCGTGGCCGAGCTCGGGGCCATGATGCCGATGCGGGTGATCGGCATGCTGCTCGGCATCCCCGAACAGGACCAGATGGCGGTGCGCAACCGGACCGACGCCAATCTGCGCACCGAACCGGGGATGCCGATGGACGTCAAGGAGGACGAGGTCGCCAACGGGGACATGTTCAGCGAGTACGTCGAGTGGCGGGCAGAGCACCCCTCCGACGACTTGATGACCCAGCTGTTGAACGCCGAGTTCGAGGACGAGACCGGCCAGGTCAGAACCCTGACCCGCCAGGAGGTGCTGACCTATACGGCGGTGATCGCCGGGGCCGGCAACGAGACCACGGGCCGACTGATCGGGTGGCTGGCCAAGGTGCTGGCCGAGCACCCCGATCAGCGCCGGGCGGTGGCCGCGGACCGCTCACTGATCCCGAACGTGATCGACGAGACCCTCCGATTCGAACCGACCGGCCATTCCGTCGCCCGCTGCGTTACGCGCGACGTCGACTACCACGGTGACACCATCCCGGCCGGCAGCCCGGTCCTGCTGATCGTGGCCGCGGCCAACCGGGACCCCCGCCGCTTCGACCGCCCGGACGTCTACGACATCTTCCGCCCGGACATCCAGCATCTGACCTTCGGCCATGGCCTTCACCACTGTCTCGGCGCCAACCTGGCCCGGCTCGAGGGTCGCGTCGCCCTCGACGAGCTGCTCCAGCGGTGGCCGGAGTGGGATGTCGCCTACGACCGCATCGAGCTGGCCCCCACCTCCACGGTGCGGGGCTGGCAGGCCATGCCCATCGTGGTCGGCTGAGATCAGCCGACCACGCAGCGACACGAGAGGACGAGAACCATGGGAAAGCTCGACGGAAAGGTCGCATTCATCACCGGCGCGGCCCGCGGCCAGGGCCGCAGCCACGCGGTGCGCCTGGCCCAGGAAGGGGCCGACATCATCGCCGTCGACCTGTGCCGGCAGATGAAGGTCGTGGGGTACCCGATGTCGACACCCGAGGACCTGGAGCAGACGGTCGAGGAGGTCGAGGCGGCCGGCCGGCGCATCGTGGCCCGCCAGGCCGATGTCCGGGACTACGCCGCCCTGCAGGAGGCCTTCGACCACGGAACGGCCGAGCTCGGACCGGTCGGGATCGTGGTCGCCAACGCCGGGATCGGTCCCGGCGGCCAGGCCACCGACCAGGAGCAGTGGGACGACGTGATCGGTGTCAACTTGACCGGGGTGTGGAACACCGGCCGGGCCGCCATCCCATCCATGATCGACCAGGGCCAGGGCGGCGCCATCGTCTTGACCAGCTCCACCGGTGGTCTCATCGGGGTCGGCGTGGACCACGCCGGAGTCCTCGGTTACACCGCGGCCAAGCACGGTGTGATCGGCCTGATGCGGTCGTGGGCCAACTACCTGGCCCCGCACTACATCCGGGTCAACTCGGTGGCGCCCACCACGGTCCGCACCCCGATGGCCAACAACGGCGACGTGTCGCTCATCATCAAGCATGTGCCCGCCTTCGCCGGATCCCTGACCAACGCCATACCGGTCGACGCGGTGGACCCGATCGATGTCAGCAACGCCATCGCCTGGCTGGTCTGCGACGAAGCCCGGTACATCACGGGCACCGTCGTGCCCGTCGACGCCGGCAACGTGAACCGCCGCTGACGCAGGGCGGCACCCTACGCCGACCCGGCCGTCCAGTCCGGCTGAGCAGTCAGGTGCAGCAGTTCGGCGACCAGCCCGGCCAGTAGGGCGGCCCGCTCGGGCATGGCCGACAGACGGGTGTACTCGCCTTCGGCGTGGGCCCCCTCGCCCACCGCCCCCAGCCCGTCCAGGGTGGGAACTCCGATACCTGCGGTGAAGTTACCGTCCGACCCACCGCCAACCGCCACCCCGCGCAGCGGTTCCAAGCCGAGCCGCCCGGCCACGTCGACGGCCATCCGCATGAGCTGTTCGGAGAACGTGGCATTGAGCGGCGGCCGGTTGATTCCGCCCTCGATGCGCAGTTCGCTGCCCGCCAGGACAGGGGTGAGCCGGCGCATGGCGGCGTCGACGCGCTCCTGCTCCGTGGGGTCCTCCGCCCGCCCGTCCACGTGCAGGACCGCGGCTGCCGGCACCGTGTTGGTGGTCGTCCCGGCCGTGACCACCGTGGGGGTGACGGTGGTCCCCCGGTCGGGGCGGCCCAGCTCGGCCACCGCCAGCACCTGGTGGGCCAGCTCGATGGTGGCGTTGATCCCGTTCTCCGGCTCCAAGCCGGCGTGGGCGGAGCGCCCCACAGCGTGCACCTGGTACATGGAGGTTCCTTTGCGGGCCACCTTGAGCGCCCCGTGCATGCTCGGCTCGAGGACCAGGGCGGCCCGAGCCCCACGGGCGGTGTCCTCGATCAACCGCCGGCTGGTCTGCGATCCCAGTTCCTCGTCGGCCGTAAGCACCACAGCCACCCCACCGGACCCCGTGGCGAGATCGGACAGGGGCAGCATCGCCAGGGCGTGGAACATCTGCACGATGCCGGCCTTCATGTCGAACACCCCGGGGCCGGTGGCCCGGCCCCCATCGTCCACCGAGAACGGCCACCGCCCGATGGTCCCGGCCGGCCACACAGTGTCGTAGTGGCCGATCAGTACCACCTCCGGCGCAGGGCCGAACCGCCACGCCAGGTGACGGCGCCCGCCGACCTCGACCACCTGCGGTCCGGCTCCGAGCAACCGGGTACCCATCTCGGCCACCCGCTCGGCGCAGGCGGCCAAGAGGCCCGGATCCTCCGACGGCGACTCGTAGCCCACCAAATCCGACAGCTGAACTGTCATATCATCCAGCCGCTCCGCCAGGGACGCGACGAGGGCGGGCGTCACCAGACCGGAGCTCACCGCCATCAAACTACCGAAGCCCGAGCCGGTCCACCGTCTCCTCCCACAGGGCGGCGTAAGCCCGCCCCGCCGGGCTGCCCGGAGCGTAGCTCACCACCGGCCGGCGCTCCACGCCCATGCGCTCCACGTCCGACGCCGCCGGGATGGCCGCGGTGGCGACCTGCGGGTAACGACGGCCCAGGTCGTCGACCACCTCGCGGTGCAGGCGCTTACGTCGGTCCACCATCGAGAAGAACGCCACGATCTCCGGTGGGTCGGCCACCTTCTCGTCCACGAAGCGCACCAGCTGCTCGAAAGTTCGCACCGAGAGGGTGGCCGGGATGAGCGGGACGATCAGGGCGTCGGCCGTCTCGAACACGCTTTCGGAGACCAGGGAGATGGACGGGGGGCAGTCCAGGATGGCCAGGTCGTAGTCGCGACCGACTGGGCCCAGCAGCTGCCCGAGACGGGCCTCCGGCCGCTTGGTGTCGCCCAGAGCTAGATCCATGTGGCGGTAGGAGAAATCCGCCGGCAACAGATCCAGACCCTCGATGTCGGTCCCCTTCAGCAGGGCATCCACCTCGGAGCGGCGCTCGATCAGCTTGCGAACACCGCCCCGGACCTTCGGTTTGACGCGTAACAGGTACGTCGCAGCACCCTGTGGATCCAGGTCCCACAGGAGTGTGCGCAAGCCCTGGCCTGCGGCCAGGGCCGCCATATTGACGGCAGCCGACGTCTTGCCCACTCCCCCTTTGATGTTGTACGTGGCCAGGATCCTCATCGGAACGTCCCCGTAACCCTCTTGCGATTGGCCGGGGCCGCGAAGTCGGAGAACCGCGTCGCGAAGTCGGCCCGGGCCTGGTGCTGGCGGCGGGTCAGCTCCTCTATGACGAAGCCGAGAGCGATCAGCGAGTCGGTGCCTCCAGGGGTCGCCGCCAGGACCGGTCCGAGGCCACGTAGCTCCAGCGCCTGGATCTCGTCGTCCTGAAAGTGGCCGAGGACATCCTGGAGCCCCTTCAGCGCCCCTACCAGAGGCTTGACCCGCTCCTCGGGCCACATACAGCCGAACAGCTCCAGCAGGTAGCGAAGCTCCTTGCCCCGCTTGCGAAGATCGTGCAACGCCTCGGGCGGCGAGTCGTCGTCGATGGCCGCCCCGGCCCGGGCCATGCTGCGGTACACCGCCACTATGCGCCGGCCGGCCAGCTCGCCGATGGGCCGGCCGGCTTCGGGCCCGGCGAAGGATGGCCCGGCGAAGGATGGCCCGATCGGCGCCGATCCGGTCGGCGCCGATCCGGTCGGCGCCGACTCGGCGATGAGCTCCTGCCAGGCGCTCCACGCGGCGGCGAAGCGGCGGCTGGTCAGGTGACGCCTCATGGTGGAATAGGCCTCGGCCCGCTCGCGGCGGAGCAGATCGAGCAGTGGGCCGAGGTCGGGGCCCATCCAGGTCGGTACCGGCTCGACCATCGACGGCCATTCGTGCAGCAGCACGTCGAGGTCCCGCGTCGGTCCGGTGATCTCCTGGATCCACTTGAGGTCGGATCGGGCCCGGGCCGCCTGCTCGGGGGTCAGGACACCTCGCATCTCCTTGAGCACGGCGCGAGACCGGCGAACCGCGACCCTCATGTCGTGGAGGAACTCCGGATCGATGTCGGCCACCACCCCGGCTTTGTGGTCGTCGACGATCTCGGCCAACCGCCGGCAGATGGCCGCGATGGCGATGTCCGCCCGCATCTCGGGCACGAGGGGGACCTCCACGTCCGACGACACCCCTTCGGGCCGCACCCCGGCGGCCGCCAGGGCGGCCTCCGCGAGTGGCATCGGCTGGTGCTCGAGGCGCCGCTCCAGGGCGGCCACCGCCCGCTCCATGTCACGGGGATAGCCGAGTACCGGCACCACCCGCAGGCGCCGCCCGAGGTCCGCCTCGACGCCGCGCCCGCCCACCACCGCCGGTTCCTCGACGGCCATCCGCACGACGGTCTTGCCGTCGCCGTTGCATACCCGCCACGGCCGGGTCCGGGTCCGGATCCGGACCCTCGGCTGGAGAGCCCGCTCCCCGATCAGGTCCGCCAGGCGGTCATTGAGCACGCCTTCGGGCAGGTCGGCGACCAGGATCCGGTCCGGGTCGCCGCTTTCGACGCGGCCCGAGAGGTCCGCCGCCCCGGCCTGCTGCAGGCGCAAGCTGGGCGCCCGCCGGGATCCTTCCCGCCACATGACCAGGCCCCGCCGGTACAGGCGCCCGTCGAAGGTGTCGAGGAGGGCCTGCTCGACCGTGCGAGCCGGGCCGGCCGGCTCGGCGCCGGCAAGCCAGCGCGCCACCCGGCTCTCATCCACCTCGGCCCCGATCGCGAACACGACCGGATCCGGCAGTCGGGGCATCCGCGAGATTCTTCCAGACGGGCCGGGCCGCCGGTCGGCCCGGCCGCGAATTCAGCCGCCGGACACCAGGCGGTCACGCCCCTCCCAGTAGGGGCTGCGCAGCTTGAACTTCTGCAGCTTCCCCGTCGCGGTGCGCACCAGGCTGGGGCGCACCTCGACCGACGTGGGGCACTTGTAGTGGGCCATGCGCCCACGGGCGAACTCGATCAGCTCGGCCTCGGTGGCCGCCTCGCCGGGGCGCAGTACGACCAGGGCCTTGACCGTCTCCCCCCACTTGTCGTGGGGTACGCCGATCACCGCCACCTCGGCCACCGCCGGGTGCTGATAGAGACAGTCCTCCACCTCGATGGACGAGACGTTCTCCCCACCGGTGATGATGACGTCCTTCTTGCGGTCGGCGATGACCAGGTAGTCCTCGTCGGTGAGATAACCGCCGTCACCGGTGTGGAACCAGCCCCCATCGAGGGCCCTGGCCGTCTCCTCGGGCTGGTTCCAGTAGCCCTCGAACACGTGGTTGGAGCGGGCCAGCACCTCCCCCTCCTCGTCGACCCGGATGCGCACGCCCACCGCCGGGGCCCCGGCCATGGAGAGGTGGCGGGCCCGCTCGGAGCCGTCCAGGTCGTCCCACTCGGCCCTGGACCGGTTGATGGTGAGAAGCGGTGAGGTCTCGGTCAGGCCGTAGATCTGGATGAACTCCCACCCGAGCTCCGACCCGACGCGCTCTATGGTCCGAGAGGGCGGTGGGGCACCGGCCACCACGATGCGCACCCTGTCGCGCCCCGGCACGTCCTCCCCCCGCTCCCTCCGGGTCTCCGCGGCATCCAGAATCGCCGTTACCACGGCCGGCGCGCCACACATCAGCGTCACGCCGTGATCGGCGATGCGGCCCAGGATCTGCTCGCCGTCGACCTTGCGCTGCACCACCTGCAGGCAGCCCATGGCCGTGACCGCGTACGGCATACCCCACCCGTTGCAGTGGAACATGGGCAGGGTGTGCAAGAAGACGTCCCGGTCGGTGACGCCGGTGTGCCAGCCGAAAGTAGTGGCGTTCAACCAGCAGTTGCGGTGGGTGAGCTGCACCCCCTTGGGCCGGGCCGTCGTGCCGCTGGTGTAGTTGATACTGACCGAGCTGTCCTCGTCGGCCTCCCACTCGGCGGGGTCGCGGCCGGCCGGAGCCGGGCCGAACAGCTCCTCGTCGGCTCGGCCGTCGAGGAGGATCCGTTCCTTCGCCGTGACCGAGCGGAGGGCCTCGTCCACCTCCGGGTCCACCAGCATGACCGACGCCCCCGAGTGGTCGATGATGTACTGGACCTCGTCGGAGTTGAGGCGGTAGTTGACCGGGACCAGCACCCGGCCGAATCCACTGACCCCGAAGAAGGAGATCATGAAGCGGGCCGCGTTGGGGCTGACGATGGCTACCCGCTCCCCCTGGCCCACGCCCATCCGCTCCAGTGCCAGCGCCATGCCACGGGCCCGGGCGTCGAGGTCGCGATAGGTCACGGTGCCGAGCGAACCCGCCGTCCCCGGCTCGTCCACCACGGCCGGGCGGGCGCCGTAGACGGTGACGGCCCGGTCGAGGAAATCACAGATGGTGAGCGGTACGCGCATCGGAGCCCCCTCGGGTGTGTCGGCGGTGCGTCGCCACTCTGGCACAACCACGCAAAGCAGGTGCTACCGTCCCGGGTGTGCATGGTGCTGTGACCGTTACCATGAATGCCGCGCCGGAGCCCATCTGGGAGCTGGTGAGCGACGTCACCCGCATCGGTGAGTACAGCCCGGAGACTTTCGAGGCGGAGTGGTTGGACGGGGCGACCGGGCCTGCGGTGGGAGCCCGCTTCCGGGGCCACGTCAAGCGCAACGGCCGTGGTCCCGTCTACTGGACCCAGTGCCAGGTGACGGCGTGCCAGCCGGGGCGCGAGTTCGCCTTTTCGGTGATGACGGGCCGCAACGTGGTCAACACCTGGCGCTACGTGCTCGAGCCGCGTGACGGGGCGACCGATGTGACCGAGTCGTTCCAGCTGGCGTCCAACCCGCTGACCCGTATCTACTGGGCGGTGGCCGGCGCAGCCCGGGGCCGGACCAACGAGCGGGGCATGCGCCAGACGCTGGAGCGGATCAGGGACCAGGTGGAGTCGCCGGGCGGCTGATCCTGCGCCGGGACCGGGCCCCGTCCCCGCTCAGCGGCGTCCCTCCTCGTCCCCGCCGATCACGCTGATCCCCGCGTAGGGCACGAGAGCCTCGGGCAGTCGCACCGACCCGTCCGGCTGCAGCCCGTGCTCGACGACCGCAGCCCACACCCTGGGGGTGGCCAGGCCCGAGCCGTTCAGGGCGTGGACGAACTCGACCGGGCCGCCTTCGCGCCGGAAGCGGATCTGGCCCCGCCGCGACTGGAAGTCGGTCACCAAGCTGATGGACGACACCTCGAGCCAGCGGTCCACGCCCGGCGAGTACACCTCGAGGTCGTAGACGCGCGACGCCGAAAAGGTCAGGTCCCCCGAGCACAACTCGACAACCCGGTAGGGCAGCCCCAGCATCTCGAGCGGGCGGGCGGCGTCGGCGACCAGGCTGTGGAACTCGGCTTCGGAGTCCTCGGGACGGCACAGCTCGACCAGCTCCACCTTGTGGAACTCGTGCAGCCGCTGCAATCCCCGCGTCTCCTTACCTGCCGCGCCCGCCTCCCGCCGCCAGCACGTGGTGTAGGCCATGTAGCGGACAGGAAGCTCGGCCTCGGCCAGGATCTCGCCCTGGTGCATACCCATCAGGGCCACCTCGCCGGTGGGGATCAGCCACAGCTCGTCGTCACGCAGTCGGTAGGCCTGGGTGTCGAACTTGGTCAGGTGCCCGGTCTTGGTGATCACTTCGCTGCGCACGACGTGAGGGGGGATGATCTCCTCGTAGCGGTCCCGGTGGATGTCCAGCGCGAGCGACGTGAGCCCCCGGAGCAGCCGGGCTCCGTCCCCTTTCAACACGGCAAACATGGCACCGCTCAGCTTGGCCGCCCGCTCCGGGTCCAAGATCCCGAGGCGCTCGCCGATGTCCCAGTGCGGCTGCCAGTCGCGCCCCTCGAAGGCGGACGGGTCGTAGCCATAGGTGCGCAGCACCACGTTGTCGGCGTCGCTCCGCCCGTCGGGTACGTCGTCGGCCGGCAGATTGGGGATGCGCATCACGGTGTCGTCGAGGGCCGCCTCCGTCTCGCGCAGTCCGGCCTCGATCTGCTCCAGATTTCGGCCCAGTTCGGCCGCCTCCGCCTGGGCCCGGTCGGCCTCGTCCTTGCGCTGGTCGCGCCGTAGGGCCCCGATGCGCTTGGACACCTCGTTGCGCGCTTGGCGGGCCGCGTCCACCTGTTGCACCTGGACCCGGCGCTGCTCGGCCAGGTCCCGGGCCTCCCCGAGCAGGTCCGGGGCCACCCCCTTTCGCGCCAGGCGGCGGGCCGTGGCATCGAAGTCGTCGAGGAGCAACCGGGCGTCGATCATCTTGCGGCGAGACTACTGCCGTCGCCCGGAGCGCCCGGCCGACCCAATATCCTTCGCCCCCATGCCGACGCCCGACCCCGTGGTCGCCAGTGCCGAGGCGACCTTCGAAGCCCGTCACGGTCGCCACGTAGGCGCCCCGATCTGCGTGGTGATCGCGGCATTCGACGAGGCCGCCTCCGTGGCCGCCGTCGTGTCGGGCGTCCCACCCGAGTTGCACGGGTTGGCGACCGAGTGCCTGGTGGTCGACGACGGCTCCCGCGACGCCACCTCGGTGGAGGCGGAGCGGGCCGGGGCCCTCGTGTGCCGGTTCGAGGCCAACCGGGGCCAGGGCATCGCGCTCCGGTGCGGTTACCGGCTGGCCACCGCCCGCCGGGCCCGGGTGATCGTCACCATGGACGCCGACGGGCAGTTCGACCCGGCCGATATGGCCGGGCTGGTGGCCCCCGTCATCGAGGACCGGGCCGACCTGGTCCAGGGGTCGCGTCGGCTGGGCCGTAGCGAGACCACCGACCCCGTCCGGGCCGCCGGGGTAGTGGTGTTCGCGACGCTGATCTCCCGCCTCACCGGCACCCGGGTGACCGATCCGGCCAACGGGTTCCGGGCCTTGCGGCCAGAAGTGCCCGAGCGGGTGCCGCTGCGCCAGCCGCAGTACCAGAGCTCGGAGCTGCTCATAGGCGCCCTGGCCCTCGGCTACCGGGTGATCGAAGCCCCCGTGACGGTGCGACCCCGGGCCCACGGAGCCTCCAAGAAAGGGACCAATCTGCTCTATGGCCTGCGGTTCGGGCGGGTCGTGATCGGCACCTGGCTGAGATTCAGGCTGGGGCCGGGCCGATGGCAGCCACCTCGCTGACCTCCACCCCGGCGCCGGCACCGGGACCGTCGACCACCACCCGCACCCCGAGAACCTTGGCTGCGGCCCGGGTGGCCAAGAGGTAGGGCGCCCGCCCCGGACCGTCGCCCACGGCCGCCGTCGCACTCGCCGCCTCGGCCCACCTGCCGTCGGTCCCCTCCAGCTCCAATTGCACGCCGGTCGTGGCGCCGACGGCCGCCTCGGCCCGGCCCACCGACACCTGGCTGACGGGACGCGCCGACGGGAACGACCACGTGAGCGTGGTCGAAGCCACCGATCCGGAGTGCTGTGGTTGCACCCCGGCCAGCGCGTTCGTGAGCCCGGGCTGCCCGGTGCCGGGCCCGACCAGCTCATAGACGGTGGCGTCGTCGCGGACGGTATGGAGGATCTCCACCGCCCACGGCGCGCCGGCGGCCAGGGACTGGAGGCACGCGTTGTCGATCAGCCCCGGCTTGTTGACATCGGCGAGGAGCAGGAAGGCGGCGTGATCGGCCTGCAGCTCAGAGATGGCGTGCGGCCCGTAGCAGATAGGGGGCTGGTCATCGACGAAGGCGTTCCAGGCGGTGATGTGCCCGGTGAACAGCGCGGTGGAGGAGCGGTAGTCGGTCTCGACCACGTCGCCGGGGCGGCCCAGGCGGGACAGGACCGACGCGTATCGGGATCCCCCGAAGTGGGACCCGCTCTGGTTCCACCCGTACAGGTAGTCCCGGGGCATCTGGGCGACCAGGGGCGCTACCACCACGACCGCGGCGAGCCCCATGCCCACTGGGCGCAGGACGTCCCGGGTGAGCCGGTGACCGGCCCGGATCCGGATGCGCTGCCACAACCAGGCCGCCCCCGTCACGTACCACCCCACGAGCAAGGGCAGCACCAGGATGGCCCGCCGCTCGTTGACGAACGGCCACAGTATCGACTCGGCCAGGTAGGCCAGGGCCATGAGGCCGGCCGCGTCGCGGTGGCGGCGGGTCCAAACCACCGCCCCGATCAAGACGAGGACCGTGACGTGCAGTGAAAGGGCCTTCCACAGATCCGGCCAGTGGCCCCGCAGGGGCAGGGGCTCCAGATAGGGGACCAGGGTGGCCGGTA
The DNA here is from genome assembly GCA_021808785.1 of Actinomycetes bacterium. Classification (GTDB taxonomy): domain Bacteria; phylum Actinomycetota; class Acidimicrobiia; order Acidimicrobiales; family Palsa-688; genus JAKCDU01. The sequence goes on from JAKBAX010000091.1 coordinate 12,672, forward strand.
TGGCGCCCGACAGCAGGTGCCAGCCAGATCTCGGGACGACGTGGACCAGGCGGTGCAACAGCCCACCCTGGTAGTAGCCGCCCAGTTCCTGCGAGTAGCGGGCGCCGGCCAGAGGGATTCCGGCCACCGCTCGCGCCACCACCACGGGCAGCAGCGCCACCGCGGAGAAGCCGGCCAGCAGGGCGCCCCGGGCCCGACTGCCGGGGACTCTCCGCACGAGGAACCAGACGAACAGGCCGCCCACCAGCCCTACCGCGGCCTCCTTGAACCACACCAGTGAAGCGGCCAGCGCCACTGTCCCCAGTCCCGACCAGGTCCATATCCGGGCGCTGTCCTGCCACCGGTCGACGGCCAGCAGGAGCAGCACCAGCAGCACCAGGAACGGCGCCTCGGCCATGACCATGGTGGCGTAGGTGGCAAAGACAGGCCCGAGGGCCAGCAGGACCAGGGCCGCGCCGCGCACCCGGTCCGACGCCCCGTGGCGGCCCATGTACAGCCACAACAAAGGGAAGAGGGCCACGTAGCAGAGCAGCGAAAGGAGCCGCATCGGCACGAACGAGTGGGGCCAGATCCAGGCCAGCGGGGCCAGAAGGGCCCCGTAACCAGGGGCGTACAGGCCCACCATGACCTCCCCGCTCCGGAGGTGACCGGTCAGCCCGGCGCCCGACAGAAGAGCCTTGGCCGTGAGGATGTAGCTGGCGTCATCGTCGAAGGAGCCGACGAAGTAGTGCGGGGCCACCAGGGCCACGTGCACCAGGCCGACCACCAGCGGCATGCCGATTCCCGCCACCGCCCCGAGCGGCCACCGGTGCCGGAGCGGTGCGGCGCGACGGCCGGGGTCGGGGCCCGAGCCGGGGCCGGGGAGCGGCGAAGGGGCGGTCAGGGTGTCATTTGGCCGCGGCCAGGGCACTGGCCGTGGCCCGCCACCGCACCGTCGGCCGGATGGCATCTATCGACACCCGGTCCTTGTGCCGCTCGACGATCCTGAACATCGAGTCGATAAGCGTATCGCTCAGCAGATGGGGGACCAGGCCCAGGTCCAGCAACCCGGTGTGGGCGGCCCGGTAGTAGTGGCCCTCCATCTCCACGCGCGGGTTCTCGACCTCCTCGACACGGGTGCTCCCCGGATAGGCCGTCGCCACCGTATCGGCGATCTCCCGCACCGACATCTGCTCGGTGAACTGGTTGAAGACCCGGAACTCACCCGGCTGAGCCGGGTGCTCGGCGGCCAGTCGGATGCACTGGACGGTATCCACGATGTTTATGATGCCGCGGGTCTGGCCCCCGTGGCCGTACACGGTCAGAGGGTGGCCCAGCACGGCCTGGATCGTGAAGCGGTTGAGGACGGTGCCGAAGATCCCGTCGTAGTCGAAGCGGGTGGCGAGCAAGGGGTGCAAGACCGTCTCCTCGGTCTCCTGGCCGTAGACGACCCCCTGATTGAGATCGGTGGCTCGCAGGCCCCAGATACGGCAGGCGAATTCGACGTTGTGGCTGTCGTGCACCTTCGACAGGTGGTAGAAGGAGCCGGGGCGCTTGGGGAAGAGGACCCGGTCCTGGCGCCCGCGGTGGGTCAGGTCCAGCCAGCCCTCCTCGATGTCGATGTTGGGGGTGCCGTACTCCCCCATGGTGCCGAGCTTGACCAGGTGGATGTCGCGGTTGTGCGAGCCGATGGCGTAGAGCACGTTGAGCGTCCCGACCACATTGTTCATCTGGGTGGAGACGGCGTGTTGGCGGTCGAGCATCGAGTAGGGCGCGGAGCTCTGCTCGGCGTAGTGCACGATCGTGTCCGGGTCGAAGTCGCGCACCATCTGCTCCACGAAGTCCCCGTCACACAGGTCGCCGATGTATACCGGCATCTCCTTTCCGGACAGCGAGGCCCAGGTGCGGACCCGTTCCTCGAGCGTGGCGATGGGCACCAGGCTCTCCACCCGCAGCTCCCGGTCCCACTCCCGGCGGATGAAGTTGTCCGCCACGGCCACCTCGTGACCCCGGACCGACAGGTGCAGTGCGGTCGGCCAGCCGAGGTATCCGTCTCCGCC
>JAKBAX010000092.1 GCA_021808785.1 Actinomycetes bacterium
AGTGCCCGGCCTGCTCCCGCTGTAGCCGCTGTACCGTCCGGTAGTTGCCGTGCCGGCCCCGGGCCGGCGTAGCGGCTATGCCGGCCCGGGGCCGGTTCCTGCGATGACGGCGGCCTTGTCCAAGACGTTGGCCGCGTGGCGCATATGGGCTGCGTCGACCAGCTTGCCGTCGCGCCCGATGGCGCCCACCCCCTCCGCCTCGGCCCGGCGGTACACCTCGACCGAATCACGGGCCGCGGCGATCTCGGCCTCGGTGGGGGCGAACACCTCGTTGGCGATGACGATCTGGCTGGGGTGGATGGCCCACTTCCCGTCGAAGCCGAGCAGGCTCGCATGGGTGGCGGCCCGCCGGTAACCCTCAGCATCCTGGTAGGCCGGATAGGGCGAGTCGATGGCGTCGATACCGGCCGTGCGGGCCGCGGTCACGACCTGGGCCCGGGCGAAGTGCCAGAAGTCGCCGGGATACTCGCTCACCGGGTCGAAGTTCCCGTCCACGCGGGCCCGCTGAGAAGCCGACAGGTCACCGGCGCCGAAGATGATGGCTTCCAGGCGGGGGCTGGAACGGGCGATCTCCACCGCATTGGCCAGGCCCTCCGATTCCTCGATCAGCACCTCGAGGCCGATGGGTCGTTCGATGCCCAACTTGGCCTCGAGCTGCGTGAGCAGCACATCCACCCACCACACGTCCCGGCCGGTTCGGGCCTTCGGCACGATGATGACGTCGAGGGCCTCTCGGGCTCCGGTCACCACCTCGATGATGTCGTCGTGGCACCACACGGTGTCGAGGCCGTTGATACGCACGGCCCGGACGGTGCGGCCCCAGTCGAGTCCGGTGAGAGCCCCGACGGCGGTGGCCCGGGCCGTCTCCTTGGCGCTCGGGGCACAGGCATCCTCGAGGTCCAGGAACACCAGGTCGGCTCCCGACGAGGCGGATTTCTGGCACATCTTCTCGCTGCTGGCCGGGGTGGCCAGTTCGGAACGCCTGGACCTGGTGTAGCGCATCTCCACTCCAGCCAATCAGGCGCCGGTGCGCGACGTGGCGGCGGCGGCCGGTCGGGTCAGGCCCAGGTGGTCGCGCAGCGTCGAACCGGAGTACGACGAGCGGAACAGGCCCCGCCTCTGCAGCTCGGGCACTACCAGCCGGACCATGTCCTCGTAGGCTCCGGGTACGTGGGTGGCGGCGATGACGAAGCCGTCACAGGCCCCGCCGTCGAACCACTCCTCCATCTGGTCGGCGATCATCGTCGCCGTGCCCACGAAGCGGGGCCCTTGCAGAAGGGTGGCCCGGTGACCGGCCAGGTCGGCCAGCGTGACCGTGTCGCCGCCGATGTGGCGGCGCAGGTTCTGCACCAGGCCCCGGATCCCCGAGACCGACTCGATCAGCTCGTCCGTGATGGGCGCATCGAGCGCCAGCCCGGAGAAGTCGTGGTTCATGAGCTCCGAGAGCAGGGTCAGCGAAGCCACCGGATCGACCAACTCGTCGAGGAACAGCCGCTCGCGTTCCTGGGCGTGACCGGGTGATTCGCCCACCACGGTGTAGGCCATCGGCAGCATCTTGACCGTGGCCGGATCCCGGCCCAGCTCACCGACACGCTCCTTCTGGTCCCGGTAGTGCGAGCGGGCCACCTCCAGTCCGGGATCGCCGGTGAAGATGAGCTCGGCCCACCGGGCCGCGAAGTCGCGGCCCCGGCCGGACGAGCCGGCCTGCAGGATCACCGGCCGGCCCTGGGGCGAGCGGGGGACCGTCAGCGGCCCCCGCACGGTGAACCACTTGCCCTCGTAGCGAAGCTCGTGCACCTTGGCCGGATCGGCGAAGATCGGGGTCTCGCGGTCGAGGACCAGGGCGTCGTCCTCCCAGGTGTCCCAGAGCCCGGTAGTGGCCTCCATGAACTCGTCGGCCCGGTCGTAGCGCTCATCGTGGCCGAGGTGCTCGCGAAAGCCGTAGTTCTGGGCCTCCGAGTCGTTGACCGACGTGACCACGTTCCACGCCGCCCGGCCGCCCGAGAGGTGGTCGAGGGTGGCGAAGGTACGGGCCACGTGGAAAGGTGAGTAGTAGGTGGTGGAGTAGGTGGCCCCCAGCCCGATGTGGCGGGTGACGCCGGCCACCACCCCGAGGACCACCGACAGGTCGAGTTTGACCGGGCGGGCCCCCAGGCGCACCGCGTCGGCCACCGACCCGCCGTAGATGCCGGGCATGGCCAGCCGGTCGTCGAAGAACATCAGGTCGAAGCAACCCTCCTCGAGCGTGCGGCCCAGCTTCTGGTAGAACTCGGAGGTTAGGAACCCCTGCTCGGTGGCGGGGTGGCGCCACGACCCGGCGTACACCGTCGTGCTCCCGGCCTGCATGAAGCCCACGAGGGACATCTGCCTCTGGTCGTTGCTCACCGGTCGTCTCCTTCTAGCTCGTCGCGCAGGCGCGGCTCCCACTCGTCGCGCAGGGTGCGGCGCAGGACCTTGCCCGACGGCAGCCGCGGGATGGCGTCGACGATCAGGACCCGCCGCAACCGCTTGTAGGAGGCCAGGGACTCCTCTACCAGGCCGGCCAGCTCCGATTCGGTGACGGTGGCCCCGGGGATCAGCTCGACCGCCGCCACCGGGACCTCACCGGCCCCTTCGTCGGCCACCCCGAACACGGCGCAGTCGGCTACCGCACGATGGCCGTGCAACACCGCTTCGATCTCGGCCGGCGCGACCTGGAACCCTTTGACCTTGATCATCTCCTTGGAGCGGTCCGTGATGTGCAGCCAACCCTCGGGCTCCATCCAGCCCACGTCCCCGGTGCGGTACCACCCGTCGGTGAAGGCGGCGGCAGTCGCTTCCTCGGGCAGGTAACCGGCCATCACCGAATCGCTGAGGGCCTGGATCTCGCCGGTGCGCCCCGGCGGGAGCGTCGTCGCGGTGTCGAGGTCGACCACCCGCAGCTGCACGCCCGGGGCCGGCAGGCCGGCCGAGTCCAGGCGCCAGGCGTCGGGGTGGCCGACCGGGTTGGCGGCCAGCACCGGCAGCTCACTGGCCCCGTAGGCCGGCAGCCACCGCACACCGGTGCGGCGGGTCACCGCTTCGGCCACGCTCGGTGTTACCGGGGTGGCACCCCACATGATGTAGCGCAGCGACGACAGGTCGTACTTCTCGATGTCGGGGTGGTTGGCCATGGCCAGGGCGATCGGGGCCACCGCCATCTCGAGGGTCAGCCGGTCGGCCTCGATGCAGCGCAACACCTCGTCCAGGTCGAAGCGCCGGTGGAGCCGGACCTGGGCGCCGGCTGACACCGCCGTCACCAGGTTGAGCAGACCGAGGATGTGCGACGGCGGAGTGGCCACCTGGAACCGGTCGGTGGGGCCGAGGCCCAGCGCCGCGCTCCAGTGTTCGATGGCCGCCCCCATCGAGGCGTGGGTGTGGCGCACCGCCTTGGGCAGGCCGGTCGTGCCGGAGCTGAAGACCAGCAGGACGTCGTCGCCGGGGTCCACCCCGGCCCCCGCCGACGCGCCCCCCACACCGACCCCCGCCGACGCGCCCGCCGCGCCGGCCCCGGCCGGCGCGCCCTCCACACCGGCCCCGGGGCCGTTGGGCCCGTCCAGGTCGGTGACCATCTCCGGACCCAGTTGGGCGCGCAGCACCTCCACCGCCGGTCCGTCGGCGACGGCGTGGACCGGGCGGGTGAGCGACAGCGCGTGGCCCACCTCGCGACTCTTCCAGACCGGGTTGAGCAGGGCCGCGGCCGCCCCCAAGCGGCTCGTCGCGTAGACGGTCACCAGGAACTCGACCCGGTTGGACGTCATGACCGCAACGCGCGAACGAGGCGTCACGCCCGCCCGCTCCAGGTATTCGGTGTAGGTCCGGACGAGGGCATCGAGGCCGGCGAAGGTCCACCGCCGGTCGCCGGAAACGACCGCCGTGCGCTCGCCGAATTCGGCGGCGGCCTCCTCTAGTCCCCCGTGGAGCAGGGCGACGCCCATGACAAGCCATTGTTATCTAACTTGATATCGCCGTCAAACATCGGAGGCTTCCTCGATAGCCGCCTGCCGCTTGAGGGTCTCCTTCTCGACCTTGCCCGCGGCGTTGAGGGGCAGCTCGTCGACGAGGCGCACCCGGCGGGGCACCTTGTAGTTGGCCATCTGGCCCCGGGCCCACTCGATCACCCCCGCATCGCTGAGCCCGGCCCCGGTCCGGGCCACCACGAAGGCCATGCCCACCTCGCCCATCCGGGGGTCCGGCACCCCGATGACGGCGGCCTGGCGGATGTCGGGATGGCCGAGGAGGAGGTTCTCGATCTCGGCCGGGTAGGCGTTGAACCCGCCGACGATGAACATGTCCTTCACCCGCCCCACGATGCGCAACCGCCCGGCCGCGTCGAACGAGCCGAGGTCGCCGGTCCGCAGCCAGCCGTCCTCGCTGATAGTGGCGGCGGTGGCCTCGGGGTCGTCGAGGTAGTGGGCCATGACGCTGCCTCCCCGTAGCAGCACCTCGCCCGAGTCCCCGGGCGCCACGTCGCAGCCTTGGGGGTCCACCAGGCGGATCTCGAAGCCGGGCCGGGGCCGCCCGACGGTCGTGGCGATGGCCTCGAAATCGTCCTCGGGCCCGGTGCCCGTGGCCGTCCCGGCCTCGGTCAACCCGTAGCCGGACACGATGGTGGAGAACGGAAGCTCGGCCCTGATACGGCGGATCAGCTCCACCGGGATGTCGGCGGCGCCGGTTACCGCCACGCGCAGGCTGGACAGGTCGAACTGGCCGACGCGAGGGTGGTCGAGGATCGACTGGTACACCGTCGGAGCCCCGGGCAACACCGTGACCTTCTCCCGCTGCACCGTCTCGAGGACCCGGTCCAGGTCGAACACCGGCTCCGGGATCATCACCGCCCCCGCCGCCACGGAGGCCAGGATCCCGGCTTTCAGCCCGAACATGTGGAAGTACGGGTTGATCATCAGGTATCGGTCGCCGCCCCTCAGGCCGGCCATCGCCACCCAGTCGGTCGCCACGTTGAGCGTGCGGCCGTGGGTCTGCACCACCCCCTTGGGCACGCCCGTCGTCCCGGAGGTGAAGAGGATGTCCGACACGTCGTCGCGGCCCAGGCGGGCCACCCGGCGGTCGACCTCGGCCCGGCCGGCGCCGCCGGCGCGGGCCAGCGCCGCCTCCCACGGCTCCGTCCGGCCGGCCACCCCGCTGATATCGGCCCCGCTGACACCCGTCCCGCTGACACCCGTCCCGCTGACACCCGTCCCGCTGACACCCGTCCCGCTCATATCCGCCCCGCCCCCGATCACGATCGTGTGGCGCAGAGCCGGCAGATCGGTGTCGGCCCGGCGCAGCATCCCGAGGTAGTCGGTGCCGAGGAACCGGCCCACGACGGCCAGCACCTTGGCCCCGCTGCGCTCCAGGACCACCGACGCCTCGGGCCCCTTGAACCGGGTGTTGACCGGCACCACTGCGGCACCGGCCAGCCAGAGCCCGAGCGCCGAGACGATCCACTCGGAGCGATTGGGGGCCCACACCGCCACCCGATCACCCACCTCCAGGCCGTCCTCGACCAGCACCGCGGCGAACGACCGGGCGGCCTCGTGAAGAGCGGCCCAGCTCAGCACCCGGCCGTCCTCGAGCACCGCCGGATCGGACCCGGACCGCTCGGCCCGGTCGACGAGCATGGCCGCGATGCTCGGCCACTGCGTGCCGGTCACCTATACCACCCCTTCTGACCGGAGGGCGCAAATCTCCTCGCTCGACAGCCCGAGACCGCCCAGCACCTCATCGGTGTGGGCCCCGAGCCCCGGGCCCAGCCAGTTGATCCGGCCAGGGGTGCCCGAGAGGGTGGGCAGCGGCCCGGGTACGGCGAGAGGCCCGACGCGCGACTCCTCACGGACGATGTTGCCCCGGTGCCGGTACTGGGGGTCCTCGAAGATCTCGTCGATGGAGTACAGCGGCCCGGCCGGGACCTCCCCGGCCCGGCACGAGGCCAGCACCTCGTCGCGGGTATGGGCGCCGACCCACTCGGCCACCACCTCGTTGACCCGGTCCCGTGCCGCCAGCCGGGCCACTTTCGGCCCGTAGCGGTCCGGCCCGGACAGCTCGGGTCGCCCCATGACCCGGGACAGCCGGGCGAACATGTCGTCGTTCGAGCAGGCGATGGCGATCCAGTGGTCGTCCTTGGTGCGGTAGTGGCTGTGGGGCACCACATTGACCGTGTCCGCCCCCATCCGCTCCCGGACCATCCCGAAGTGCTCGAAGGCGGGGGCCAGCTCGTCGAGCATCCGGAAGATGGTCTCGTAGAGGGCCAGGTCGACGCACTGGCCCACCCCGGTGGCGTCGCGGGCGCGCAGGGCCAGCATGACTCCGAGGGCGCCGTAGAGGCCGGTCACATAGTCGGCCAGGGAGGTGGACCCGGGCGTGACCGGGGTGCCGCCCGGTTCGCCGGCCAGGTAGGCCAACCCGGAAAAAGCGTGGGCGATGCGGGCAAAGCCGGGCAGGTCACGGTTCGGCCCGGTCTGGCCGTAGGCCGACACCCGGAGGAGGATCACGCCGGCATTGATCGCGCTCATCTGCTCGTAGCCCAGATCCCACCGCTCCAACACTCCGGGGCGGAAGTTCTCCACCACCACGTCGGCGGTGGCGATCAGCCGGCGCAGCAGGTCCCGGCCCGCCTCCCGGCTCAGGTCGATGGTGATGGAACGCTTGTTGCGACTCTCGCTCAGCCACACCAGCGTGTCGCCGCAATCGGTCTCGGTGCCGAAACGGCGCAGGTGGTCCCCCGCACCGGGGCGCTCCACCTTGATCACGTCGGCGCCGAACTCGCCGAGCACGGTGGCGCAGTAGGGGCCGGCGATGTACGTGCCCAGATCCAGGACCCGGATTCCGTCGAGTGCTTGCATGGCGGGGAAAACGGGCTCCTCAGATACCTTTGTAGATCCGGCCGTCCTTCATCACGAATCGTACGTCCTCGGTCACCTTGATGTCCTTGGTGGGGTCGCCCGGTACGGCGATGATGTCGGCGAGGTAGCCCGGCGCCAGGCGGCCCAGCTCGTGGTCGCGCTCGATCAGCTCGGCGGCGGTCACCGTCGCCGCCCGCAGCGACTGCACCGGGGTCATGCCCCGGTCCACCATGGCTATCAGCTCCCAGGCCTGCTTGCCGTGCGGGATGGCCGGGGCGTCGGACCCGCACGCGATCTTGACCCCCGCCTCCAACGCCTGGCCCAGCATGCGGCGAGCCTGGGGGAAGATCTCGGCCGCCTTCTTCTGCAGCACCGGATGGATGCGGTCCACCGCCATGTGGTCGGCCAGGGCGCACGTGCCCACGAGGAACGCCCCCTTCTCGGCCATCAGCCGGATGGTCTCCTCCGTCGCCAGCGATCCGTGCTCGATGCAGTCCACCCCGGCCCTGAGGCAGGCCCGGATGCCCGCATCACCGTGGGCGTGGGCGGCCACCCGGATGCCGGCCCGGTGCGCTTCGTCGACGATGGCCGCCAATTCCTCGTCGGAGTACTGCTGGGCCCCGGCCGCCGAGCTGAACGACATCACGCCGCCCGAGGCCGAGATCTTTATCACCTGCACCCCGTGCTTGATCTGGTAGCGCACCGCCTTGCGCACCTCGGGCACCCCGTTGGCGATTCCCTGCTCCACCGTCTGGGGCATGATGTGCGGGGCCAGGCCCTGGAACATGGTCGGATCCAGATGGCCGCCGGTCGGGGTGATGGCGTGGCCGGCGGCGATGATGCGGGGACCGGGGAAGAAGCCCAGGTCGATGGCCTTGGCCAGATCCACGTCGAGCAGGAACCCCGCCGTGTAGACCATCAGGCCCAGGTTGCGCACCGTGGTGAAGCCGGCCATGAGGGTGGTGTGGCAGTTGACCACCCCTCGGAGGCTGCGGAAGACCGGATCGTCCTTGACCCCGTGCATGGGGTCGGGCAGGCCCTCGGGGCCGCCGGGTCCCCCGATCAACATGTTGAGCTCCATGTCCATCAGCCCAGGAGTCAACGTCACGTCGCCCAGATCGACCACCCGGGCCTCTGCGGGCCGCCCTCCGGCCGGCTCCTCCGAGCCCACCGCCGTGATCCGGTTGCCCTCCACGACGATCACCGCAGGGGAAAGGACCTCGCCGGAGTCGATGTCGAGCCAACGGTCGGCGCGAAGGACGGTCACGTCAGTCATGTCAAGAACCTTACATTGACGGCGATGTCGGAGTCGGTCCGCGTCGCTCGCCGGGGGGTCGGGACCGGGCCGCCTCTAAGCCGGCGGCGGCGGCCAGGGCAGGCCCGACAGCGAGGCCAGTGCATGGACCAGGGTCTGGGTCCCGTCCCGGCCCCGCTTCTGAGCCTGCAGGGCCACGTAGAGCTGGTTGGCCAGAGCCAGACCGGGCAGCGCGATGCGGGCCCTCCGGGCCTCGTCCAAAGCGATGCCCAGATCCTTCACGAGGTGATCGACTGTGAACCCGGGGGCGAAGTCGCCGCCGACCACCCGCGGCGCCAGGTGGGACAGGGTCCAGCTGCCGGCCGCCCCACTCGACACCGAGGCCAGCACGGAGTCGACGTCGAGGCCGGTCCGGTAGGCGTAGAGCAGTCCCTCGGTCATGGCCACCATGGAGCTGGCCACCAGGATCTGGTTGACCATCTTGGCGTGCTGGCCGGCCCCCGGGCCGCCCTGGTGGACGATGGTCGATCCCATGGTCTCGAGCAGTGGGCGGACCGCGTCGAAGGTCTCGGCCGAGCCGCCCACCATTATCGAGAGGGTGGCGTTGCGGGCGCCCACGTCGCCGCCCGACACCGGCGCGTCCAGGGCCTGGACGTCATGGTGGTGGGCCCGCGCCGCGATCTCCACGGCCAGCGACGGCTGGCTGGTGGTCATGTCCACCAGGACCGTCCCCGGGCGGGACCCGGCCAGCACCCCCTCGTCGCCGAGGACCACCTGGCGGACGTCTTCGGGAACGCCCACCATGGAGAAGACCACGTCGCTGTCCTCCGCCACTTGCGCCGGTGTCTCCACCCACCGGGCGCCGGTGGCGAGCAGGGCCTCGGCCCGCCGTCGGGACCGGTTGGTAACGGTGACCGGGTGGCCGCGGGCCAGGAGATGACTGCACATCGACGAGCCCATGACGCCGGTGCCGATCCAACCGATACGGGTCGACTCGGGTTGCACACCCGCGTTCTTAGCCGATGTGGGGTCAGCCGATCAGCCGAGCGGAGTGAACTCCAGCTCCAGGCGCTGCAATCCCCGCAGGATGTAGGTGGGGGCGTACTCGTAGCGGCGGGCCCCGGCCGGTCCGTGGCCGGCCTCGGAGACCCTGATGTCGCCCGCCCGGTCGAGGAACCGCTCCATGGTGATGCGGGCCTCGGCCCGGGCCAGCGGGCCGCCCGGGCAGGCGTGGGCACCGCGGCCGAAGCCGATCTGGTCGCGGGAGTTGGGCCGCCCGACCAGGAACTCGCCGGGGTCCCGGAACTGGCGGGGGTCCCGGTTGGCCGCCCCGGGCAGGATCATCACCGTCGTACCGGCCGGTATCTCCACCCCGCCGACCTCGGTCGTCCGCCGGGCCAGGCGGAAATCCCCCTTGACCGGCCCCTCGGTGCGCATGCACTCCTCCACGAAGTCCGGGATGAGGCTCCGGTCCTGCCTGAGGGCGTCTTGGACCTCGGGGCGCTCGCCGATCACCTTGAAGGCGGCGGCCAGCAGCCGCACGGTCGTCTCCTGCCCGGCGGAGAAGAGGTTGGCCGCCACCCTCACCACATCGATCACCTCCGGTTGCGACCCGTCGGGGAACCGGGCCAGGGCCATGGCGGTGAGCACGTCGTCGCGGGGGTGGGACCGCCGTTCGGCGACGTAGCTGGAGAAGCGGTCGTAGAGCACGGCCAGCGGCGAGTGCCCCAAGGTGGCCGAGCCGGTGCTGCCGAGCGCGGCGTCGCCACGGTGTCGGCCCTGCAGCACCTCACGGAACCACTCGTGGTCCTCCTCCGGGACACCCAGCAGGTCGGCGATCACATAGAGGGTGTAGGGGCCGGCGTAGTCGCGGATCAGCTCGCAGCGACCGGCGGCCAGGAACTCGTCCATCTTGGTGTCGGCCCGCCGCCACATGAAGTCCTCGTTCTCCCGGAGCCGTTTCGGGGTGAGCAGGCGCATCAGCAGGCCCCGGTGCTCCTTGTGCTTGGGCGGGTCGAAGGTGACTATCTGGTCGCTGAACGGCAGCTCGTCCCGGTGCTGTTCGATCAGGTCCCCCACGTCGTCGCCCTCGAGCGGGACCGGGAAGCCGGGAAAAGGGCCGGTCACCGCGTTGCAGGAGGAGAAGTTGGTGGTGTCGGTGAGGACGGCCACCGCCTCGCGGTACCCCGTGACCATCATCACCCCGTGATGGGGCTCGCGCGTCACCGGGCACCTGGCCCGGAGCTGGTCGAAATAGGGGTAGGGGTCGTCTACCAGATCGTTGCTCCGGAAGAAGTCCACTCCCTCCACGAGGTCGCTGGTAGGTCTCACGTGTTCCGCCCGCCGTTGACGCCGATGATCTGCCCGGTGATGTACCCGGCCTCCTCGCTGACGAGAAAGGCGCAGGCGGCGGCGATGTCCTCGGGCCGCCCGGCCCGGCCCACCGGGGTGGTCGCCACGGACCGTTCGATGTCGAGATAGCCCTCCTGGCTGGCCGCTCGCAGCATGGGGGTGTCGATGAAACCGGGCGGGATGGTATTGACAGTGATCCCCTGGGGGGCCAGCTCCAGGGCCAGGGCCTTGGTGAAGCCCACGACCCCGGACTTGGCAGCCACGTAGTGGGTCATCCGGGGCGTCCCGCTGTGGGTGCTCGACGACGAGATGTTGACGATGCGGCCCCAGCCGGCGTCGATCATCGCCGGCACGACGGCCTGGCAGCAGTGGAAGGTGCCGGTCAGGTTGACCGCGATGAGCCGGTTCCACAGCTCGATCGATATGTCCAGGAAGCGGTCGAACCCCGACAGGCCGGCGTTGTTGACCAAGACGGTGGGGGCACCGAGCCCGGCCCTCACCTCGCCGAGCGCGTGGTCGATGGCGGCCCGGTCGGTGACGTCCACCGCGAAGCCGGCCGCCCGGCCGGCGCTCTGCGCTTCGATCTCCCTGGCCCGGGCCGCGGCCGACTCGCCGTCGAGGTCGAAGATGGCCACCGCCATGCCGTCGGCGGCCAGCCGCCGGCTGATGGCCAGGCCGATGCCCGAGGCCCCACCGGTGACCACCGCCACCCTCACACCACTCCGGGCCTCAGCCATCCCGGTGGCCCCGTGTGCGTACAGATCCCGTCATGGGAACCGGCTCCTCTCCGCGTCTATCTAGCACTTGATATTAACGGGGAGGAGGGGCGTGGTTCGTCGCTCGGCGCGAGGGCCGTCAGGTGACCGCCCCGTCGATCTTCAGCGCGATGATGGCCTCCTCGTCGAGGCCCAGCTCGCGCAGCAGGTCGTCGGTCTGCTCGGCGAACTGGGGGGCCCGGGTGAGGACCGGCGGCGTCTCGTCGAACTGGACCGGGTTGGCGACCAGGTGCCGCTCCACCCCGTCGGCGTCGACGACGGGCAGGATGCCCCCGTTGGCCAGAAGCTGCTCGTCTTTGATGATGTCGTGCGGGCCCTGGACCGGGGACCACTGGCCCTCGAGCGTCTGCAACTGCTTCAACCAGTAGGCGAACGATTGCTCGGCGATGGCGTCGGCGACGTAGCGGCCCGCCTCCTCGGCGTTGGCGATGAGCTTCTCTGCGGTATCGAAGCGCTCGTCGTCGATCAGCTCGTCCAGCCCGAGGTGGCGGCAGGCGTCGGCCCAGTAACGACCGGGCTGCAGCATCATCAGAGTGATCCACCGGTCGTCGGAGGTCCTGAAGTTCCCGACGATCGGGTTGTACGGGTTGCCGAGCGGGGCGCTGAGCGGCGGTTGGGCCTGCTCCACCCCGGTCAGGAGGGTGTTGCTGAGCGACAGGCCCATGGCCCACGCCCCCACGCTCATGAGCGACACGTCCACGACCGACGGCTCACCGGTGCGCTCCCGGCCGAACAGGGCGGCGGCGATACCGCCGGCGATGGTCATACCGCCCATCGAGTCGCCGTAGGCCCCGGCCGGGGGACTGATCACCTTGGGGCTGTCGGCCGGGGTCACACCCCAGGCGCTGCCCATACGGCACCAGAAGGTGGAGCCGTCGTAGCCGCCCTTTTCGGCGTCGGGGCCCTTGGGGCCATGGGCGCTGCCGCGCACGTAGATGATCTGGGGGTTGGCGGCACGGATGTCGTCGACCTCGATCCGGAGCTTGCGCCGGGCTGCCGGGAGGAAGTTCGTGAGGAACACGTCGGCGTCCTTGCACAGGTCGAGCAGCACCTGGCGGCCCCCCGGTTTGTCCAGAGACAGCCCGATGCTCTTCTTGCCCCGGTTGGGGTGCTCCATGATGGGATGGAACCGGCCCTCGGCCACCCCACCCAGTCCGGCCCCGAAGCCGCGCTGGGCGTCGCCCATCTCGGCATGCTCGACCTTGATGACGTCGGCTCCCCAGTCGGCCAGGACCGCCCCGGCGGAGGGGGTGAAGGTGAACTGGGCGACCTCGACCACCTTGACGCCTGTCATCGGCTGGTGCACGTGCGGGTCCTCTCTCCTAGGTACGTCATGGGCCGTCCAGTCTGTCAGGACCGGCTCGATGCCCGGACAGGCAGGCGCTCCCATCCCCGGACCGTCGACGTGTGGGCCTGCTCCGCATGGTCCCAGTCGACCTCCCACGAGCTGAACCGCCGCAGCACCTCCTCCAGGGCCACCCGGCCCTCCAGCCGGGCCAAGTGGCTCCCCAGGCAGAAGTGGATCCCGTAACCGAAGGTCAGGTGGTGGCCGATGCGGCGGGTGATGTCGAATCGATCGGGGTCCTCGAACTCCCGCTCGTCGCGGTTGGCCGACCCGTTGAGCAGCAGCAGCACCGAGCCCTCGGGCACGGTCCGGCCGTGGTAGTCGACATCCCTGGTCACGTACCGGGCCTGCACCGGGGACGGGGCCTCGTAGCGCAGCAGCTCCTCGATGGCGTTGGGCACCAGCGTCGGGTCGTCGGCCAGCATCTTCAGCTGGTCGGGGTTGTCGGCCAGCACCTTGCCGGTCCAGCCGATCAGGCGGGTGGTGGTCTCGTTGCCGGCTCCGGCCAACAGGCCGATGTAGTTGAGCAGCTCCTCGCGGGTCAGCTTGCGGACGGTGCCGGTCACGTCCTCGAACTCGGCGTTGAGCAGATCGGTCATCAGATCGTCGGCGGGGTGGTCGGCCCGCCAGTCGATGTATTCGGCGAAGTCCTCCATCGAGCTCGACAGAGTGTTCCGGCCGTCCTCGGCCATGTCCGGCATGACCCCCTCGTCCAGGCGCAGGCCGGCGTCCAGGCGGTCCCGGATCCGCTCCTGGTCCTCCTCCGGTATCCCGAGCAGCATCCCGATGGTGCGCATCGGCATCTGGGCCCCCAGGTCGGCGATGAAGTCGAAACCGTCGCTGCCGACAAGAGGGTCGAGGGAGCGGGCGCAAAAGGCCCGGACCTTGGGTTCGATCTCGGTCATGCGCCGCGGCGTGAACACCCGGGACAGGAGCCCCCGGTGGTGGTCGTGGGCCGGGGGGTCCTCGAAGAGGATGGTGCCCGGCGGCATCTCCACGTTCTGCTTGATCATCTCGAGCACGGAGCCCTTGCCGGAGATCAGGGTCTTCCAGTC
The DNA here is from genome assembly GCA_021808785.1 of Actinomycetes bacterium. GTDB lineage: Bacteria > Actinomycetota > Acidimicrobiia > Acidimicrobiales > Palsa-688 > JAKCDU01. The sequence continues at coordinate 13,644 of JAKBAX010000092.1, forward strand.
GACCAGGCCCTTCTCCACGTCGTCGAAGCGCGACAGGGCGTAGAAGTCGTACCGCTCGTTGTAGTACAGCGGAGCCTCGTCACGGAGGCGCTTCCACGCCGGATAGGGATCGTCGTCGATCGTGTAGTCGTAGGGGTCGTAGTAGACGTCCGCAGTGATTTCGCTCATGCACCCTCCCCGGTCCAGGCCGATGGTCGCGTTTTCCGACGTCGAAGTCAAACCCATCGCAGACCCGGCACCGGACAAAGTGCCGGCCCTCGCGGCCGCCGCCCGCGGGCCCCTGTCCCCTACCCCAGCAGATGGCGCAGCGAGGCGCGGTCGGAGTCGGTCAGAGGGACCGGCGTCGCATGGCGCGTCGGCCGCCACCAGACCCCCGGCAGCTCCCAGGCCTGGCGCCGCAGGACCTGCTTGTCGATCTTCATGCTGGCCAGCTTGGGCAGCTCGGGGACCAGCCCGATGAAGTGGGGCCGCCACTTGGTGCCGAGGTCGGGTTGGTCGACCAAGAAGGCGTCCAGCTCGGCCGGGTCGAGGGCGGTCCCGGGCCTCGGTTCCACCGCCGCCATCACCCGGTCGCCCACCGGGTCGTCGGGCACCGCATAGACGGCCACCGCCTTCACCGCCTGGTGGCGGCCGATGATGGCCTCTACCGGGGCGGCGGCGAAGTTCTCGCCGTCCACCCGCAACCACTCGTTGGAGCGGCCGGCGAAGTAGAACCAACCGTCCCGGTCCCGGTAGGCCAGGTCACCCGACCAGTAGAAGCCGTCGCGGAAGCGGGAGGCGGTGGCCTCCTCGTTCTTGTAGTAGCCCTCGAACCCGGCGGTCGGCTGCGTCTCGACGATCTCGCCCACCGCCTGGTCCAAGTTGGTGACCCGGCCCTGCTCGTCGAGCTCGGCCGGCGGGCACTCGGAGCCGGTGTCGGGGTCGAGCACCTTGACCGTGGGAGACTCCCCGGCCGGCTTGCCGAGGGCCCCGGCCGGCATCGATTCGTCCCGGCGGATGATGATGATGCCCTCCGTGGCCCCATAGGCGTCGGAGACCCGGCACCCGAA
>JAKBAX010000524.1 GCA_021808785.1 Actinomycetes bacterium
GCGACTAGCAGGATGTGCCGGAACCCCCGCTGGTGCAGCTCGGCCGCCTCGCGGCGCACCTCCTCGATGGCCAGGGTGCGGCGAGCGATGTCGTTGCCGGCCGAGAACCCGCAGTAGGTGCAGCTCGATACGCACTCGTTCGAGACGTACAAGGGGGAAAAAAGGCGGACCGTGGCGCCGAAGCGAGCCCGGGTGATCCGCTGCGCCCTTTGGGCCAGGTCCTCCAGGCGGGTCGCGGCGGGCCTCGACAGCAGAGCGGCGAAGTCGCCGAGGGACGGGTGGGAGGTGCGCAGGGCCCGGTCCACGTCGGCGTCGGTGGCGACGTCCACGAGCCGGCGCAGGTCGGCGATAGGAGCGGCGAGGAGGTCGGAGGCGGCCGTCGCGTCGGGGACGGAGTCGGATCGGGACTCGAGGGCGATCGGGACAGTGGTCACGACAAGAAGCCGGTGAGCGGCGAGGACGCGGCGGCGACCGAGCCGGCGGCCGGGAGACCGGCCAACCGCCCGGCCCGCCCCGCCTCGACGGCCATCCGGAACGCCGCCCCCATGGCTCCGGGGTCGGCGGCCGTGCCGATGGCGGTATTGACCAGGACTGCGGCCGCACCCAGCTCCATGGCCTCGGCGGCATGGCTGGGGGCTCCGATACCGGCGTCCACCACCACCGGTACGAGGGCCTGCTCCACGATGATCTCCAGCGCGCCGCGGGTTCGCAGGCCCTGGTTGGACCCGATCCACGAGCCCAGTGGCATGACCGTGGCACACCCGGCTTCCTCCAGCCGCTTGCAGAGCACCGGGTCGGCCGGGCAGTAGGGCAACACCGTGAAGCCCTCGGCCACCAGCTGCTGGGCCGCGGCGAGCGTCTCCACGGGGTCGGGGAGCAGGTAGCGGGGGTCGGGGGTGATCTCCAGCTTGATCCAATCCGGGAGCCCGGCGGCGCGGGCCAGGCGGGCCAGGCGAACCGCCTCCCCGGCGTCGAGGGCTCCGGAGGTGTTGGTCAGCAGGAGCACCCCCTCGGGGATGGCGTCGAGGATGTCCTCGGCCCCGGAGGGGTCGATGCGGCGCAGGGCTACCGTCACCATCTCGGTGGCGCTGCTGTCGATGGCGGCGCGGAGATGACCGTTGGACGGGAACTTCCCGGTCCCGAGGAACAGCCGGGACCCGAACCGGCGCCCCGCTATGACCAGATCGTCGGATGGCATGTGCACGCTCCCTGGCCCGCGTTACCGGGTCGGTAGTGGATGAGGGTCGCCGGCCCCGAGCCGGCCTCTCAGCCCGGTGATACCCCGAGCTCCCCTGCGTCGTGTGACGGGCGTCAGCCTATCCGCGTCCGGGTCGAAACAGCCTAGATTGCATTCGGATATAGGAGGTGGTTCACACGCCGCAGGAGTTCGATGTCGTCATCATCGGGGGTGGCCCGGCCGGGTACGCGGCCGCCTTGCGAGGCGGTCTGGCCGGTCTCAGCATCGCGGTGGTCGAGAAGGATCGGGTGGGGGGCACCTGCCTGCACCGCGGTTGCATCCCGGCGAAGGAGTTCCTGGAGACGGCGACGGTCTACAGGACCGTCGTCGGGGCCAAGGAGTTCGGGGTGGCGGTGGACCCACCGACGGTGGAGTTCGCCCAGTCGCAGGCCCGCAAGCAGAAAGTCGTCGACCAGCTCTGGAAGGGCCTGCAGGGCCTGATGAAGAAGCGCAAGGTGACCACGTTCATCGGGACCGGCTCGCTCGGCCCGGATCACCGAGTGACAGTGGACGACGGCACCGAGCTGGTCGCCAAGCACGTCATCCTGGCGTCGGGTTCGGTCCCGCGCACCATTCCCGGCTTCGACGTGGACGGCCGGATGGTCATGACCTCCGACGAAGTGCTGAGCTTGGAGCGGCTGCCGGCCTCGGCCGTGGTCATCGGAGGGGGGGCGATCGGATGCGAGTTCGCGTCCATGCTCTCCGACCTGGGTTGTGAGGTGACGGTGCTCGAGGCCCTGCCCAAGATCCTTCCCGGCTGCGACAGCGACGTGGCCGACGTGGTGCTGCGCTCGTTCAAGAAGCGGAACATCACCGTGCGTACCGGTGTGGCGGTGACCGGCCACACCCCCGCCGCCGACGGCCGATCCACCACGGTCGCGTTCGGTGAGGGCGAGGAGGTGACGGTCGAGGCGGTGGTGGTGTCGGTCGGTCGGCGCCCGCTGTCGGACGATCTGGGTCTGGACGCCACCAAGGTCCAGGTCGATCAGAAGGGCTTCGTCGAGGTCGACGAGTACATGCGTACCGCCGAGCCGGGCGTCTTTGCCGCCGGCGACCTGGTCAACACGCCGGCGCTGGCCCATGTGGGCTTCGCCGAGGCAGTGGTGATCATCGATCAGATCCTGGGCGAGCGGGTGGTGCCGGTCGACTACGGCAAGGTTCCCTGGTGCATCTACTGCCAGCCGGAGGTGGCCTTCGCCGGCCTCTCCGAGCAGGCAGCCAAGGACGCCGGCTTCGACGTGGTCGCCAAGAAGGATCCGTTCGCGGGCAATGGGCGGGCCCTCATCGTGGGCGAGCCCGAGGGCCTGGTGAAGGTCATCTGCGAGAAGCGACCCGACGGCGGGGCCGGCCGCATCCTCGGCGTCCACATGGTCGGCCCGTGGGTCACCGAGCAGCTGGGGCAGG
>JAKBAX010000093.1 GCA_021808785.1 Actinomycetes bacterium
TGGGAGCACGGCTCCAGGGTCACGTACACGGTGGCCCCCCGGGCCGACGCGCCGGCCAATGCGATGGCGGTGGCCTCGGCGTGGGGACCGCCGGGAGCGGCGGTGGCACCCAGGGCGACCGGATCGTCACCGGCGGGCACCAGGACCGCACCCACCCAGGGGTTGGGCGAGGCCTCGGCCCGCACCGACTGGCCGAGGGCGACGGCCTCGGCCATCCACCGCCGGTCCTCCGCGGTCGCGGGCTGGCCAGAGTCCGGCTCGCCCGCTTCGCTCACGGGTGGCGGGTCGGTTGGTCACCCAGGAGGGCGATGGCGTGGGGCAGGACGTCGACCACGGCTTGCAGGCACTCGACCGCCCCCTTCGGCGAGCCCGGCGTGTTGAGGATGATGCTCCGGCCCCGGATGCCGGCCACCCCGCGCGACAACCGGCCGAGCGGGCTCACCAGGCGCATGGCCTCGGCCAGCCCCGGGGCGTCGCGCTCGATGACCTCCCTGGTGCCCTCCGGGGTGTGGTCCCGAGGCGCGAACCCGGTCCCTCCGGTGGTCACCACCAGGCCGTGGAAGCTGGCCGACAGCCGGGCCAGCTCACCGGCCACCGCCACCACTCCGTCGGCCACGACGGACCGCTCCACGACCGCGAACCCGGCCGCCTCCAGAGCGTCCTGGAGGGCCTGGCCCGACCGGTCCTCCCGGGTGCCGGCCATGACCCCGTCGGAGACGGTGACCACCTTGGCCTCAGGACCGGGGGTCGGGGCCGGGGGGGCCTGGCTCACGCCGCCACCGCCCGCTCGGCCGCGACCCGGATGGCCCGGGCCGCGGCGAGGGGGTCAGCCTGGCCGAAGATGGCGCTGCCGGCCACGAACGTGGTGGCGCCGGCCCCGGCCACGCCGGTGACCGTCTCGGTGTCGATACCCCCGTCGACCTCGATGGTCAGGGCCAGGTGGTCCCGGCCGGCGATGGCGGCGGCCCGGGCCACTTTCGGTACCGCCTCCTCCATGAAGTGCTGGCCGCCGAAGCCCGGATGCACCGACATGACCAACAGGAGGTCGATGCGGTCCAGCCACGGCTCGCAGGCCTCGATGGGGGTCTCGGGGTTGACGGCCAGGCCGGCGTGCAACCCGAGCGAGCGCATCTCGGCGATCAGGTCGGCGGTCCCCCCCACCTCGACGTGGACGCTGCAACTGTCCGCCCCGGCATCGGCGAACGCCTTCAGGTAGTCGCCCGGATCGGTCATCATCAGGTGGCAGTCCAGATAGGCGTCGGTGTGGCGCCGGATGGATGCCACCACCGGGGGCCCGATGGTCAGGTTGGGCACGAAATGCCCATCCATGACGTCCACGTGCAGCCAGTCGGTCTCCGGCCGGACCAGGTCGATCTGGGCGCCCAGCTGGGCGAAGTCGGCGGACAGGATGGAGGGCGCCATGCGGATGGCCACCGACCCACGCTACCGGCTCCGCCCCCTACCCGGGAGCCCTGAGCACCAGCAGGAACATTCCGTCGGTGCCCTCCGCCTGGGGCAGCAGCAGGGCGCCCCGGCCGGCCGGCCGCCATGGCCCACCGGGCGGAGCCTGCGGCACGAACCCGGCGAGCTCCCCGGAGCACCACCGGTCGATGGCCGCGGTTTCCGAAGAGGTCAAAGTGCAGACGCAGTAGGCCAGCACCCCACCGGGCCGGACCAGCGCCGCGGCTGAAGCCAGGAGTCGGCGCTGCAGGCCGGCCAACCGCTCGACATCGCCGGGCTGCACCCGCCACCTGGCGTCGGGCCGGCGCCGCAGCACGCCCAGCCCCGAGCAGGGGGCGTCGACCAGCACCAGGTCGAAGCGGGCGGCCCGGAACGGGGGGGCCGTCCCGTCGGCCACCACCGTGGCGACCGACCCGGTTCCGAGGGCGATCGCATTGGAACGGATCATCCGGGCCCGGTCGAGCGAGATGTCAGCCGCCACCACCACGTCCGGGTCGCCGGCCAATCCGGTCGCCTTGCCGCCCGGGGCGGCGCACATGTCCAGCACGTCCCGACCGGCCCAGCGCTGCAGGTGCCCGGCGACCATCTGGCTGGCCCGGTCCTGTATGTACCCGTCGGCCCGGACGGTGGCCGAGGCCGGCTCGTTCATGGCCGTCAGCGCCTCGAGCGCCGGTTGACGGCCCAGATCGGCTGAGAGCCGGGCCACCACCCAATCCGGGTAGCTGAGCTCCGTGGCCCGGTCCGGCCAGGTGACGATCCCTTTGTCCACGTCCGTGGCGACCCGGCGCAGCACGGCGTTGACCACCGACCGACCCGGACCCCGCACTTCTGACACGGTTTCCGACACCGCCGCGTGGCTCGGGATCCGGGTCCACCCCAGCTGATAGGCGCCCAGGCGCAGGGCGGCCCGAACGTCGCGGTCCACTCGGCCGCGGGTGTGGCGGCCGATCAGCCAGTCGCAGGCCCGCTGCATCCGGCACGCCCCGTAGACCAGCTCGGTGACCAGGTTGCGGTCCCGCCGGTCCAGCCGGCTGGCCGCCAACAACTCGGGGACCGTGATGTTGGCCCGGGCCCCGTCGTCGATCTGCAGCAGGGCGCGCAGGGCCACCCCCCGGGCGGTCGGGGGGGATCTCACGGTCCGAGCACGACCGGACCGGCGGTACCGCGCCGCCAGTCGGCAGCCGACATCGGGCGCTTACCCTCCGGCTGGACGGTGAGCAGCCGGAGTCCGCCATCGCCGGTGCCCACCACGTCGCCTTCCACCAAGCCCGGCCGCCCTCCCGGCGCCTCGGTGGCCACCGTCGCCCGGACGATCAGGAGCCGGCGACCATTCAGCGTGGTCCACGCCCGGCCCAGGCGAACCACCCGGTGCAGCTCGGCGGCCGGCCGGGACCAGTCGAGATGCAGGTCGGCCGCCTCGATCTTGGCCGCGTAGCTCGGCTCCCCGTCTTGAGGTACGGGCCGGCCCAGGCCCTCGGCCAGCGCCGCGACGAGGAGCCGGGCCCCCTCCTCGGCCAGTCGGTCGGTCAGCTCGGCCGCCGTCTCCTCCGGGCTGACGGCCACCTCGCAGCGCCGGTACACGGCCCCGGTGTCGAGGCCCTCCTCCACATCCATCAGGCACACACCGGTCACCGGGTCGCCGGCCAGGATGGCCCGCTCCACCGGCGCCGCGCCCCGCCAGCGGGGCAGCAGGGAGAAGTGGATGTTGACCATGGGCAGGACAGCCAGCACGTCCGCCTTGATGATCCGCCCGTAGGCCACCACCACCCCCAGCTCGGCACCGGCTGATTTGACATCGGCGATGTCGGTGGTGAGCGGAATGGCCAGCTCGTCGGCGATCCGGCCGACCGCGGTGGGGCTGGTCGTCGCGCCCCGGCCGCGCCGCTTCTCCGGACGGGTCACGGCCACCACGATGTCGTGGCCGGCCGCGTGCAGGGCCCGCAGGGCGGTGGCGGCGGCCGGAGGCGAGCCCAGGAAGGCCAGCTTCAGGTGCTCAGCTCCCGACCGACTCGGCCCGCCGGCGCAGCTCCCGCATGGCCTCTTTCTTCTGGTCCTTGTCCAACACGCTGAGCAGCAGCCGCCCGTCCAGGTGGTCCAGCTCGTGCTGGAAGCAGCGGGCCTCCACCTCGTCGGCCTCGATGGACAGCTCCTTGCCATCCAGGTCGAAGCCGGTGAGCAGGATCTCCTTGGGCCGCACGATCGGGAAGAACAGCCCCGGTATGGACAGGCACCCCTCCTCGTACTCCCACTCGCCCCGGCTGTCGGCGATCACCGGGTTGATGATGGCCACGGGCTCCTGCTCGGGCAGCTGGTAGACGAACAGGCGCTTTTGGATCCCGACCTGCGGAGCGGCCAGGCCCAGCCCGTGGGCGTCGTGCATGGTGTGGACCATGTCCTCGGCGAGCTGGACCAGCTTGGCGTCGATGTCGGTCACCTCGCCCGAGCGCTGCGTGAGCACGGGATCGCCGAACATCCGGATCTGGTAGGACGCCACGGGCTCATGGTACCGGCCGCTGCGAATAGCTTCGGGAGCGACCATGTCCCACTATTTCGACCCGGCCCCGACCTCCCCGTCACGCCCCGGCCGGGTGCTGCTCCAGCTACCCGGCTCGGAGGTCGAGCTGGCCGTCGATCGGGGGGTGTTCTCGGCTACGGGCGTGGATCCGGGGACGCTCGAGCTGCTCCGGGCCGGGCTGGGCCGGCCCGGTGCGGGGCCGGCGTCGGACCGACCGCTTCTCGACCTGGGCTGCGGTTACGGCCCGATCGCGGTGACCCTGGCCCGCCGCTACCCGAACGCCACCGTGTGGGCCGTAGACGTCAACGCCCGGGCCCTCGAGCTGGCCGCCGCCAACGCCCGGGCCCTGGGGCTGGAGGCCCGCATCCGGCCGGCCCGGCCCGACGAGGTCCCCGGAGACCTCTGCTTCGACGGCATCTGGTCGAACCCTCCGATCCGGATCGGCAAGGAGGCGCTGCACGATCTGCTCCTGGCCTGGCTGCCCCGGCTCCGGCCCGGGGCGGCCGCCTGGATGGTGGTACAGAGGCATCTGGGGGCTGATTCGTTGTCCCGGTGGCTGGTCGGCGAGGGGTGGCCGGTGCGGCGCCTCGGCTCCAAGAAGGGGTACCGGCTGCTCCAGGTGGGACCGGCTGGCGAGCCCGAACCCGGGGCTTCGAGGCGATGAAGCAGCTGCGCCCGACCGACCTCAAGCGGCTGCACCGGGAGTGGAACCGGCGCAGCCGGGGCCGCCTGTCGCTCCTCCTCGACGGGGTGCAGTCGCCGTTCAACGTGGGCTCCATCGTCCGGACCGCCGCGGCCTACCGGGTGGAGCACCTGTACCTGTGCGGCCCCACCGCATCGCCGGCCAGCGCCAAGGTGGCCAAGGTCTCCCTCGGGACCGAGCGGTACGTGTCGTGGACCAGCTTCGAGCGGGGCACCGACGCCGCCGATGCGGCCCGTGAGGACGGCTTTCATGTTGTCGGCCTGGAGCTGGCCGATGCCGCCGTTCCCCTGCACCAGCTGACAGCCGGGCCCGACGTGTGCCTGGCTCTCGGCAACGAGGACCACGGCTTGGCCCCGGCCACCCTGGCCGCGTGCGACGCGGTGGCCTTCCTCCCCCTGATGGGCCGGGTCGGCTCCCTCAACGTGGCCACCGCGGCGGCCATCGCAATGTACGAGCTGCGCCGCCAGGGCTGGGTCTGACACCGGCCCCGGGACCCGAGCTCGGTCCGGCCGGGCCGGTCGGGTGCTGGGGCCGCTCGGGTGGTCGGGTGCTCGGTCCGGTCGGGTGCTCGGGCCGCTCGGGTGGTCAGGCCGGTCGGGTGGTCAGGCCGGGCCGGTCAGGTGGTCAGGCCCGGCCCGTCGGATCGAGTCGTGCTGTCCCACCAGCTCCCGACATGCGTCCAGCTCGTCGGGGCCCAGGTCGGCGGCGGTGCGCAGGGCCAGGGGCCGGATGGCGATGCCGCCGCGCACCGCGAAGTCACCGAAGACCCGCAGCCACCGGGGTGCCATGACCGTCACCAGGTCGTCGGCGATGCGGTTGACGCAGTCCTCGTGGAAGGCACCGTGGTTCCGGTAGGCACCCAGGTACAGCTTGAGGCTCTTGCTCTCCACACACAGCCGTCCCGGCACGTAGTGGATGTGCACCCGGCCGAAGTCCGGCTGGCCGGTCATCGGGCACAGGCTGGTGAACTCGCGGCAGTCCAACCCGACCACCCAGGGCGCATCGGGGTGCTGGTTGTCGAAGACCTCGAGCATGGCGGCATCGGGATGGTCGTACCGGTACTCGGTCGGGCCGCCCAACTTGGTCAGCTTGGTCAGCTTGGTCGGTTTAGTCGGTTTGATCGGTTTGATCGGTTTGATCGGTTTGGAGGTGTCGCTCACGGCACCCACCGAACTTAGCGCCGCCGGTCGGCACCCCCGGCCCGGGTCAGCGCCGCCAGTCGACAGTCCGGGTCCGACCCCCCCCACCATTGTGTGCAAAAGGAGGTGATATGCACCTCCTTTTGCACAGAATCGACGCGTCTCGCCCTACGGGGAGTGGCCAGGGGTGCAGAGCCGACCTCCAGCCCCGACCCGGCCCCGACCTCAGGCCCCTACCTCCGGCCCCCGACCCGGCCCCCGACCTCCCGGCCCCGACCGCCGGCCCCGACCGCCGGCCCCGACCCCGACTCCCGGCTCAGAGGCGGCCCGGCTCAGAGGCGGCCCGGCTCCACCGCCACCCGCAACGTCCCGGTGAGCGGGCGGGGCACGGCCGCCAGCGCGTCGCACAGGGTGGCGGCGTCGCCCGCCTTGACCATCCACCGGCCGGACGGATCGGGGCCGAGGACCTCGACGCCCGCCAGCCGGGCCACCCACTCGGCCGCCGCCGCCCCGTGGACCTGGGCCACCGCCGCGAAAGGCGGCATCCGCAGGGCGCGTCGCAGCTCCTCCTGTCCCTCCGTCGCCCGGGCCGGGTCGCCGGTCGAGGCGGCGATGAGGGCGGGGTGCTCGGGCAGGCGGGTCTGGACCACGATGCGGCCGGCCCGACCCCGCACCAGCCGGGAGGCGAGGGCCAGCAGGCCGAGCGCCTCGTCGGTCGCCCGCAGGCGCGGGGCCAACAGCTCCTGGTCGAAGTCCACGAAGGCGATCGCCCCCAGTCCCGAGGCCGGGTCGAAGCGGCGCAGCACCGCCTCGGTACCGATCACCACCTCGTCGTCGGCCAGCACGGTGCTCGACGCCGTCACCTCCCCTACGGGCCGACCGGCCAGCGTCTCGAGCTCCTCCCGGGCCCGGGTCACGCCGAGGCGTAGGGCCTTGAGCCGGGTGGAACCGCACCGGGCACAGACCCCCGGGCGGTCCAGCCCGCAGTGGTCGCAGTGGAGCCGCCCCGGCTCGGGCGAGCTGACCGCGGCGTGGCACTTCTCGCAGCGGGCCAGGTCGCCGCAGGCGGCACATGCGAGGATGCGGACCCGGCCGGCCCGGTTGAGCACGAGGGCCACCCGCCGGCCCGGGCGGGCCGCTCGGACCAGCTGGACCAGGCGCTCGGACCACAGACCCAGGCGCGGATCGTCGCCCCGGCGGTCGACGATCTCGACAGGTGCCCACCCGGCCCGCTCGGCGCCCGGCTCGACCACATGTACCGGGCCGGCCGCCACCAGCTCCGGTGGCGGGCACGGGGTGAGGGCATAGAGGGGTGCCCCGGCTCGCCGGACCCGCTCGGCGAGCAGGGCCACCGCCCCCCACGTCGGGGCGCCCTCGGCGACCAACGTTTCGTCGTGGGCGTCGACCACGACCGCCGCGGCCAGTCCCGGGCACGGGCCCCACGCGGCGGCCATCGAGCCGATCACGACTGCGGCCCGGCCGGCGCGCGCTTGCGCCCAGTCGTCGGGCAGGAGCGCCACGTCTCCGCCGGCTCGGCGCAGCCGGGCGGCCAGCACCGCGGCCCGCGCCGCGGTCGGCACCACGACCAGGATCGGGCCCAGTTGGGCCGCCTCGGCCACCACCGGAGTGGGGTCGACGGCCGGGGCCAGCCTCAGCACCTGCAGCCCGGTGGCGGCCGGGAGATCGATGGGCGAACGGGGCGGCCGGGCCGGCGGCCGGGGACGCCGCCCGTCCGCGGGCGCGCCCGGCCCTGAGCCCAGGCGGTCGGCCGGTTCGGGCCCGGCCAGGCGGGGTACGGCCCGCGGCGCGGACGCCGTCTTCAGGAACCAGGAACGCTTCCCGGCCCACCGCCAGGCGGCCCACTCGGCCAGGTCGACCAGGTCCGGGGCGGGACCGATCCCCCGACGCTTGGCGAGAGGCCGCAGGGTGACGCCGGCGGCGGGGGCGTCGGGCCGGGCGACCACCCAGCCCCCGACCCGCCGCCCATGGAGGGGCACCCGCACCTCGGTGCCCAGCGCCATCTCCCCCGCCATCTCGGCGGGGATGAGGTAGTCGAACTCCTTGTCCAGGCCGGCCACATCGGTGACGACGCGGGCGATCCCAGCAGGAGGAGGGAGCCCCTGGCTCAGCGCGGTGTCAAGCCCCGACGGCCGACTTGAACTCGTCGAGCCGGCTGAGCTGCTCCCAGGAGAACTCCTTCTCGGCCCGCCCGAAGTGCCCGTAGGCCGCGGTGCGGCGGTAGATCGGGCGGCGCAGGTCCAGGTCCCGGATGATGGCGGCCGGGCGCAGGTCGAACACCTCGTCGACGGCGGCCACGATGCGGGCCGGGTCTACCTTCTCGGTGCCGAAGGTCTCGACCAGCAACGACACTGGGCGGGCCACCCCGATGGCATACGCGACCTGGATCTCGCAGCGGGCCGCGGCGCCGGAGGCCACCACGTGCTTGGCCACCCAGCGGGCCGCGTAGGCGGCCGACCGGTCCACCTTGGAGGGGTCCTTGCCGGAGAACGCCCCGCCGCCGTGGCGGGCCGACCCGCCGTAGGTGTCGACGATGATCTTGCGGCCGGTGAGGCCGGCGTCGGCGTGGGGGCCGCCCAGCTCGAACTTGCCGGTCGGGTTGGCCAGGATCCGGTACTTGTCGGCTGCGAACTGCGAGGGCACGAGCGGAGCGATCACGTGGTCGCGCAGGTCGGGCAGCAGCAGGGTCTCGAGATCGATGTCGGGCCGGTGCTGGGTCGAGATCAGCACCGTCTCGAGCCGGACCGGACGGCCGTCCTCGTACTCGAAGGTCACCTGGGTCTTGCCGTCGGGCCTGAGGTAGGGCAGCACCCCGGCCTTGCGCACCTGGGCCAGCCGCTGGGCCAGGCGGTGGGCCAGCCAGATGGGCATGGGCATCAGGTCGTCGGTCTCGTCACAGGCGTAACCGAACATCATTCCCTGGTCGCCGGCGCCTTGGGCGTTCAAGATGTCCTCGCCCGAGGTGCCCGAACGCACCTCCATGGCGGTGTCCACGCCCTGGGCGATGTCGGGGGACTGCTGGCCGATGGACACCGCGACGCCGCAGGTGCGCCCGTCGAATCCCATCTCCGAGGAGGTGTAGCCGATGTCGCTGACCACCTCGCGCACCAGGCTCGGAATCTCCACGTAGGCGGTGGTGGAGATCTCACCCGCCACCATCACCAGACCGGTGGTGAGAAGGGTCTCGCAGGCGACTCGGGCGGCCGGGTCCTCGGTCAGGATGGCGTCGAGGACAGAGTCCGATATCTGGTCGGCCATCTTGTCCGGGTGTCCCTCGGTGACCGACTCCGAGGTGAACGTCCAGCGACTCATGATTGCTCCTGCTCCTCCTGTGTGGGGCGATTGACCGGCGTCGGGCGGTTGATGAGGGCGGCGATCGCGTCCACGACGGCGGCGGCCACCACATCTTTGTTGGTCAGGGCGATGTCGGCCTCGAACCCGCCCCGGCCGACGATCAGCACGGCATTGGTGTCATGGGCGAAACCCACTCCGGGAGCGGCCACGTCGTTGGCCACGATGAGATCGGCCCCTTTCGAGTCGAGCTTGGCCCGGGCGTAGTCACGCAGGGTGCGGCCCAACGGAGCCGCCGCCGACGGAGCCACCGTCTCCGCCGCGAAGCCCACTATCACCTGGCCCGGGCGACGGGCCCGGCCCAGCCCGGCCAGGATGTCGGGCGTCGGTTCGAGCACCACCTCGGGTGGTCCGTCCTGCTTCTTGATCTTCTCCGGTGCCACCGCCTTGGGCCGGAAGTCGGCCACCGCGGCCGCCATGACCACCACTTGGGCCGAGCCGGCCGCCTCTCGCACCGCGACCCCCATCTGGGCCGCCGTCTCCACCGCGGTGACGGCCACGCCGGGAGGGGCGGGCCGGCTGACGGTGGAGATCAGCTGCACCGAGGCGCCCCGCCGGGCCAGCTCGGCCGCCACCGCGTAGCCCTGCTTGCCCGACGACCGGTTGCCGATGTAGCGGACCGGGTCGAGCGGCTCGCGGGTGCCCCCGGCGGTGACCACCGCGACCACCCCGGCCAGACCGGCCAGACCGGCCACCCCGGCCAGACCGGAACCGGACCCGGGAGGCCGGCCGGGCCTCCGCTCGAGGCCCAGGATGCCCGCCGCGGCGGCGACGATGTCGGCCGGGTCGGCCAGCCGACCGGTGCCGAGGTCGCCCCCGGCCAGCCGGCCGGCGGCCGGCTCGACCACGTGGACGCCCCGGCGGCGCAGCGTCGCCACATTCTCCCTGACCGCCGGGTGCTCCCACATCTCGGTGTGCATGGCCGGGCACAGGAGCACCGGGGCCCGGGTGGCGAGCAGCGTGGCGGTGAGCAGGTCGGAGGAGATCCCGGCGGCGTAGGCGCCGATCACCCGGGCGGTGGCCGGGGCCACGATCACCAGGTCGGCCCCCTGGCCCAGGCGGGTGTGCGGGATGGGTTCGGGCTCGTCCCAGAGGCTGCGGCGGACCGGCTCCGACGCCAGGGCGGAGAGGGTGGTCTGGCCCACGAAACGGGTGGCCGCATTGGTCATGACCGGGCTGACCCAGGCGCCGGCGTCGACCAGGCGCCGACAGATCTCGACCGCCTTGTAGGCGGCGATGCCGCCACTCACGCCGAGCACGACCCGGCGCCCCCGGAGGGCCGCCGTGGTGTCGTCTATGACCGGCCCCTAGCCCGCCTGCTCGGGCTCCGGCTCGACCCCCTCGGGGGCCTCGGCGTCCAGGTCGGCCAGCGGATCGATCCGGGTGTAGGTGATCTTGCCGGCGGCGATCTCCTCCAGTGAGATCGACAACGGCTTGCGCGACACCGAAGTCACCTGGGGCGGCACGATGGAGCCCAGCCCCTCACCGAGCTGGTTGAAATAGGAGTTGATCTGGCGGCCCCGCATGGCGGCCAGGCTCACCAGGGTGAACTTCGAGTCCACCCGTTCGAGAAGATCCTCGACGGGCGGTTCCATCATGGAAGCGTGGCGTTCTGACATCTGTGGGGGGCTCTCCAGTCACGCGCCGGACCGGGACCGGCCGTCTCGGCGACCTCTGATTATATCAGCGACCCGGGCCGCGGCCTGGTCCACGTCGTCGTTGACGACCACGTGGTCGGCCAGGCCGGGCCCGACGTCCATCTCGTGGGCGCCGAGGCGGAGGCGGCGCACCACGCTCTCCTCGTCGTCGCCGCGCCCGCGCAGCCGGTCCTCCAGCGCCTGCCTCGAGGGGGGCAGCACGAAGATCATGACCGCGTCGGGGTGGCGCTCCTTGACCTGGCGGGCCCCGTTGAGCTCGATCTCGAGCAGCAGGTCCCCGGGGTGGTCGGAGCCCGGCACCGGGGTACCGTAGAGCTGTCCGTTGCTGGGCAGCTCGTTCCACTCGAGGAACCCGCCCGCCCGGCGATGGGCGTCGAAGCGGTCCCGGTCGACGAACACGTACGCGTCCTCGGCCTCGCCCGGCCGGCGGGGCCGCGTGGTCCAGGACCGGGACAGGCCCAGATCGGGGACATGGTCGAGCAGGCGGGTTACCACCGTCCCCTTCCCCACCCCCCCGGGGCCGGAGATGATGAAGATCAAGGAGCTACTCGAGCTTCTCGAACAGCTTCTTGCGCTGCTGGTCCCCGAGACCGTGCAGGGTGCGGTTCTCGCTGATCCCGATCTCGTCCATGATCCGCCGGGCCTTGACCTTGCCCACCCCGGGAAGGGATTCGAGCATGGCCAGCACCTTCATCTTGGCCACCACCTCGTCGCGCTCGGCCTGGGAGAAGAGCTCCTCGAGGGTCAGCGAGCCCATCTTGAGCCGCTCCTTGAGCTCAGCCCGGGTCCTGCGGGCCTGGGCCGCCTTCTCGAGGGCAGCCTGACGCTGCTCGGGGGTCAGGGCGGGCGGCAGGGGCATGCATGGCTCCTTGAATCGACCCCCGACGGGGTCCCGGGCCGGCCGGGACGTCGCAGGGCAAACGTGTGGCATCGGCACTGTCGCGTGCTCGGACGGCGTCCGCGGCACGGGACATGGCGCGCACCCTAGCGCGCCCCCCCGCCCGTGAAGGGGACCGCCGGCTCAGGAGAGTGAGGCGACCAGCTCCGACGCGGCCGCCGGCCGGTCGACGGCGGCGGTTACCGCCCGTCCTATGACGAGCAGGTCGGCCCCGGCGGCCAGGGCGGCGGACGGGGTGGCCACCCGGGCCTGGTCGTGGGCCGGGGTACCGGGCGGGCGCAGACCGGGCACCACGGTGAGCAGGCGGGGAGCGATCTCCTTGGCCTCGGCCACGTCGGCCGCGGCGCAGACCACCCCCGCGCAGCGGGCCTCGACGGCGGCGGTCACCCGCTTGGCCAGGATGTGCGGTGGGGCGTCGGCGTCACTCGTGAGGACGGTGACGGCCAGGGCCATCGGCGCCGGCAGACCGGCCCGCTCGGCCCCCTCGGTCAGCCCCTCCACCCCGGCCCGCAGGACGGCCGGGCCGGCGAAGGCGTGCATGGTCAGGTAGGACACCCCGAGGGCGCCGAGCACCTGGGAGGCCTTGCGCACGGTGGTCGGGATGTCGGCCAACTTCAGGTCGAGGAAGACCTGGTAGCCGTCGTCGATGAGCATCTGCACCACCGGCGGGCCGGCCGCGCTGAACAGCTCCAGGCCGACCTTGGCCACCCCGAACCATCCCTTGAGCTCGCGGGCCAGCCGCTGGGCCGCCACTGCGTCGTCGACGTCGAGGGCCAGGGCCAGCCGGCTGCGCAGGGCGGACGTGGTCTCAGTTGTGGTCATGTCCTCTACCTTTCAGAGCGCTCATCGAAGTTATGCCATGCTCGGACATCCAGCCGGCCAGTTCGGCCAGCACCCGCCGGCAGGCTCCCGGTTCGGCGAAGCTGGCCGTGCCCACCTGCACCGCGTCGGCGCCGGCGGCGATGATCTCGGCCGCGTCGACGCCCGCGCCGATGCCGCCCACCCCGACGATGGGCAGGTCGGGCCAGGCCGCCCGCACCTCGTAGACGGCCCGCACCGCGATCGGGTGGATGGCCGGCCCCGAGAGCCCGCCGCCACCTCCGCCGAGGGCCGGATGTCCGGTGAGCGGGTCGAGCGCCAGTCCCATCACCGTGTTGATCAGCGTCACGGCCTCGGCGCCGGCGGCTCGGGCCGCCCCCGCCAGAGCCGGAAGATCGGTCACGTTGGGTGACAGCTTGGCCCATAGTGGCAGGGCGCCGTCCAGGCCCGAGGCGGCCGCCCCCACCGCCTCTTGGACCCCCTCGACGGAGTGGGCGAACATGCGGCGGCGGTCCTCCACGTTGGGGCACGAGATGTTGACCTCGACGGCCACCACCCCCGGGGCCCGACCGGCGCGCACCGCGGCGGCCAGCGCGGCCGCCACGGCGTGGTAGTCGGAGGTCGAGTTGCCCCAGATGGAGGCGACCACGGTGGCACCGCAGGCGGCCAGGGCCGGCAGGTCGCAGGCCAGCCAGTGCTCCACCCCGCCGTTCTGCAGCCCCACGCTGTTCAGCATGCCGACCGGCAGTGGCCACATGCGAGGGGCCGGGTTGCCGGCCCATGGGGCGGCCGACACCGACTTCACCACCACCGCGCCGAGAGCGGACAGGTCCAGGTAGGCCGCCAGTTCGGCGCCGTGACCGGCGGTTCCCGACGCGGTCATCACCGGGTTGGACAGCGTCACCGAGCCGACGGTGGTGACGAGCGACGGCGGGTCGGGAGGAACCTCGCGGGCCGGCCGGCGGGCACCCGTCGTCGGGGTCATACCAGTGGGAGCTGCTCTGCCTGGTGGTATTCCTGCAGGCTGCGCACCGTGAGTCGGTTGGCGGCCCGGTCGGCTATGCCGGCCACCGCGGCCCGGGCCGCGGCCACCGTGGTGAGGCACGCCACCCGGTGCTGGTTGGCGGCCATGCGGATGTAGGCCCCGTCGGCTCGCGGGCCGCGCCCGCGGGGGGTGTTGACCACCAGGTCGACCTTGCCGTCGCGAAGCAGGGCCACCGCGTCGACTCCGCCCGCCGGCCCCTCCCCCACCTTGCCGACGATGGTCGCCACCGGGATGTCGTTGGCTTCGAAATACGCCGCCGTACCGCTGGTGGCGGCCAGTGAGAAGCCCAGCTGGACGAAGCGGCGGGCAGCCGCCATGCCCCCCATTTTGTCCCGGTCGGCCAGAGAGAAGAACACTGTGCCCTCCGACGGGATGGCATCTCCCGCCGCGGCCTGGCTCTTGGCGAAGGCCAGCCCGAAAGTGGCGTCGATGCCCATCACCTCGCCGGTGGAGCGCATTTCGGGGCCGAGCAGGGTGTCGGCGTCGGGGAAGCGGGTGAAGGGCAGGACCGCCTCCTTGACGCTGACGTGGCCCCCCTGGACCGGATCCCGGAGCAGGCCTTCGTCGCGCAGCGAGGCCAGCGTGGCGCCGGCCATGACCCGGGCCGCCACCTTGGCCAGCGGCACGCCCGTCGCCTTGGAGACGAACGGCACGGTCCGGCTGGCCCGGGGGTTGGCCTCGATCACATACACGTCGTGATCTTTCACCGCGAACTGGACGTTGATCGGACCCACCACGCCCACGGCCTCGGCGATCGACCTGACGTGATCCTCGATCCTCGTCACCACCGGGGCCGGCAGCGTGGGCGGTGGTATGACACAGGCACTGTCACCGGAGTGGACACCCGCCTCCTCGACGTGCTCCATCACCGCGCCGATGACGATCTCGCCGTCGCCGTCGCGCACCGCGTCCACATCCACCTCGGTGGCGTCTTCCAGGAACCGGTCGACCAGCACCGGCCGCTCGGCCGACAGGCCTCCCTCCCGACCGAGGGAGCCGAAGCCCGACAGCGCCTCCATGGCCCGACGCAGGTCGGCCTCG